>NZ_CP012559.1:1240243-1550304 GCF_000831645.3 Companilactobacillus heilongjiangensis | reverse complement strand
CGTGCGTAATGGATATATGCTGCCAGAGGTCGTGATGGATGTAGTTCGCTGTGGGACCGGCTCGAGCCAAAGGGCGGTCTCGACCCTCGCTTTTGAACTTCGCAGAGTTCGCGAATTTCAAAAGACGTCCTGTTATGTAAGACTGGAAAACCGCCAGCCTAACATAACTGTCACTGCTGAACTCCATCCCTCACGACCTCTGGCTAGTGTATTTAATTAGCTAGGGTTGTATAACTTTTTAATATGGTTAAGTTTCCAAGCTTTTAACTCAGTAAAAGATTTAACTTGAAAAGGCTACTGTAATATTTCAAGTTGTAATATATTTACGTGTTCAGTGTATTTATGGAATTATTAGTAAAAAATAAATTAGTCGGAAGGGCGGAGAATATTTACCCGCTGTGGTAGTGGCGTTATGGCTTTAGCCATTACACCACCGGGCGTGTTTGGAGACTTACCGGTCTTTGGTAAGGCTTCAAACCGAGGTTCGAGACCGTACTGTGGCTCGGACCGGTCCGCATAGCAGGTGAATATTCTCCGCCCTGGAGATGGAACCTTTAAACAAAGGAGTTTTACCCGTGTCGAATCGTTCATGGAAAAGAATTATTTTAGGATTCATTTTTTTAGCATTTAGTATTTTTTATACCGTAATTTTTTATCGTCAAGCTAGTTTCGGCGACACGATGATCTTTAACATTGCTCATTTAAAAAGCTTAGGCAATATTTTTACTTCACCGATAAATTTTAACTATTGGAATCATTCGGGTAGTCAGATCAATCTCTTTAGTCCATGGCTAACGTTATTGCCGGGGTGGTTATTAGTTAAATTGAATGTGTTTTGGGGCTTTTGGGTCTATTTGACGATCCTGACATTTTTAACTTTTGTTAGTGCTTATTTCTATATGAATAAGTTTTCACACGATACTTTTGAAGCAATTCTTTTTTCTGTAATTTATACGTTTTCGTTTAATCGGTTTAATTTAGTTTTTCAGAATCAGCGGATTGAGAATTACCTTGTATTGATTTTCTTGCCCATGGTCTATTACGGAGCCTATCTGTTCTTTAAGAATCGTGGTTGGCAAACGTTAGTCTGGGGGATGATTTTGACTGTCTGGACTGCACCGTATATGGCACTGGCAGTATTTGTGACCATTTTGTCTGTTTACATACTGCTGATTTTCACCAAGGAAGCTCATCATTGGCGTTACTGGGGCAAGTTAGCGTTGAACTCGTTAATAGCCTTAGGGGTTACTATTTTGACGACTATTGCCTTTATTGGGCCATTGGTCAATCAACAGTGGTCACAGAAATTGATTCAAGATCCGATTAAAAATATTGATTATGTAAAATGGTTTAACAATATAGATTTTTCAACGTTACAAAGATATTTATTATTAAGTATTGGGGTCTTAATGGCTCTATTAGTCTTGATGATTTTTCTGCAAAGTCGTTTCAGCTACAAAGTGTTGATTTTGGAAATGATTCCACTCACGATTGTTTTGCTTAATAAATGGAATGTCAGTGGGGTAGATGTCAGTCGAATGATTATGGCCCTGCAAAGTATTCTGGACTTATTTTTGATTATCGTGGTCTGTCGGATGTTGATTTTAATTTTTCAGGAATTTCCGGGCATTTTTAAGTGGTTATTGTTGTTAGCCACGATGACTGGTGGGGTGTTCTTGATCTATTCACAGAGCATGCAACTCACGCCAGAACAAACTTTGTCGGCCAATCCTAAAGTTAATTATGAAAAATTTGTCGTTGATTATCACGATGCAGCTAGTCATGGTCAAAATCAATTTCTAGTCAATAATCGTAAGACGGCTGTGTCTTTCTATACCAAAGAAAATGATTATTGGGTTCAATATTATGGCACGGATTCAGCAAATTTGGATTTACCCGTTCAAAATTATGCAGGTTATGGAATTCAATTGAATAATGAAAATGTGGCAACGCATGAATCTTACCGACAGACGATTAGTTTGCGAACACATCCGGGTAAGAATATCGTTGAAATTCATACGCGTTATGACTGGATTGGTATCGTTTCATTATTGCTAAATCTGTTGGGATTTATCTTGTTGAGTTATTTTTCTTTAAAGAATGTTCGATGGAAAATGAAAAAACTTCCCGAGAATAGTTGAAAAAGCAAGTGAAATTTGCTATATTTTATAAGTTGCAATCACTATTGCATCTACAACCGCTCAAAATCAGGTTTAAGCTTAGTGCACCTGATTGGCGAGTCTTAGAAGGGAGTGTACGCTTATGTACGCAATTATTAAAACTGGTGGTAAGCAATATAAAGTTGAAGAAAATGCTTCAATTTATGTTGAAAAGCTTGATGTCAAAGAAGGGGACGCAGTTACATTTGATGATGTAATTCTAGTTTCTGACGGAGACGATATTAAGATTGGTAGCCCTGTTGTTGAAGGCGCTAGTGTTTCTGGTAAGGTTGAAAAACAAGGTAAGGAAAAGAAAGTTGTTACTTACAAGTACAAACCTAAGAAGCATTCACACAAGAAGACAGGTCACCGTCAACCATATACAAAGGTACTTATCGATAGTATCAAGGCTTAATCATGATTAGAGCTAGTTTTCACCAGAATTCAGATCAAAAAATTGATTCCTTTTTAATTAAAGGACATGCCGATTCGGGACCTTATGGTCAAGATTTAGTTTGTGCTGCTGTTTCAGCGGTAACAATTGGGACAATCAACAATCTGGAGAAACTCACTGGGGCCAGTCCTCAGGTGGTCATGGATGAAGTAAACGGTGGGCATCTCGGATGCCAATTTGACAAAGCGATATCACACGATACTGCCTTGTTATTGGATAACCTGTTTTGGATCCTTAAGGATATTGAAGGCAGTTATTCCAAAAACATTGAAGTTCAAGTACAAAAAAATAAGATAGATCTTGATTAGGAGGTAAACTTCATGCTTAAGATGAATTTACAATTTTTCTCTCACCATAAAGGTGGTGGATCAACAAGTAACGGCCGTAACTCTGCAGGTCGTAGATTAGGTGCTAAGCGTGCTGATGGCCAAGCTATCACAGCTGGCTCAATTATTTACAGACAACGTGGTACAAAGATTCACCCTGGTACAAACGTTGGTCGCGGTGGAGACGACACATTGTTCGCTCTTACTGACGGCGTTGTTAAGTTCGAAAGACTTGGCAAAGACAAGAGAAAAGTTTCAGTATATTAATATATTGAGAGAAAAGAGGACAATGTTCCTCTTTTTTTTATATAATAAGCTTGAGTTATTGCCATTAACACGTAAATATTGGTAAGATAATGTATAGTGTTTTATCGGCAAAATCTGTATGAATCAAGGGAGAATAAAATGGCTATTTCAGTAAATGATTTTAAAAATGGTTTAACAATCGAGGTTAAGGACAGCATTTGGCGTGTTATCGAATTCCAACACGTTAAACCAGGTAAGGGTAGTGCCTTTGTACGTTCAAAGTTAAAGAACTTGAGAACTGGTGCTGTTCAAGAAATGACTTTCAGATCAACTGCTAAAGTTGAGAAAGCTACTATTGAAAACAAAAAGATGCAATATCTATACGCTGATGGTGAAAACCACGTCTTCATGGATACTACAACTTACGAGCAACTAACTATTCCTGCAGAACAAATTCAAAACCAATTGAAGTACTTGAAGGAAAACATGGAAGTTACTATCATGATGTACAACGGTGAAACACTTGGTGTTGATGTACCTAACACAGTTGACCTTAAAGTTGTTGCTACAGAAGCTTCAATCAAGGGTGATACACAATCAGGTGGTTCAAAACCAGCTACAATGGAAACAGGCTTAGTAGTACAAGTACCATTCTTCGTTAATGAAGATGATATGTTAACTATTAACACACAAGATGGTACTTATATTTCACGTGCTAATTAATAACTGATTATGGAGATAAGTTTATGGCTGAACAAAAATATGTTTCTCTACAACAAGATAGTGGAAAAATAAACGGTAATGTTGAAATATCACATCAAGTTATTGAGATCCTGCTAGGGATTGCTACAAACCAAGTTGATGGCGTCTACGAAATGCGTGGAACTATTTCAAGTCGAATTGATTCGCTTTTCGGCCGTATCAACCATGGTAAAGGCGTTGATGTGTCATTTGATGAGGGTAAAATATCCGCTAGTGTCTATGTATATCTAGATTATGGCGTATCGATTCCTAAGGTGTCCTTGGAGATCCAAAAATCAGCCATTGAACAGCTTGAATTCATGACCGATTTAGACTTAAGTGAAATTAATGTGCATGTTGTTGGCTTGATTGCTAAGAAAGAATCTGGCGAAATAGAACGTGTAACAACTGATAAAAAGGAATAAAACTAGTGATAAGTAGACATAAGATCAGAGAACTCGCAGTTCAATCACTATTTTCCATTGAAACCACTCAGGACACTCCAGAGGTTGCCATCGCATCTACCATGCAATTATGCGATTTGACTGACGAAACTGTTCCTGATTATTTAACATTCTTAGTTTCTGGCACAATTGAACATCAGGATGAACTTGATGAAAAAATTGCGACTCATCTAAAGAACAAGTGGACAGTTAAAAGACTGTCCCGTATTGACCGTGTAATTTTACGCGCTGGTTTATTTGAAATGGAAAACAGTTTAGAAGTGCCAAAGAAAGTTGCAATCGATGAAGCTATCGAAATTGCTGGCGACTTTGGCGACAAGGACTCTAAGTCCTTCGTTAATGGTATTCTATCTAATTTTGTAGAAGGGTAAAGGCTGGTAAATTTACCAGCCTTTTTATGGTGATTAGTGTGAAATTATTAGAAGGTAAGAAAGTAGCAGCAGCTTTAGATGAAACAATGGCACAACGTGTGTCTGATTTGAAGAAAAAGGGCGTAACACCTGGTCTAGCGGTTATCTTAGTTGGTGATAATAGTGCCAGCGCTGTGTATGTTCGCAATAAGAAGCGTCGTGCTGAGAAATTGGGTATTAACTTTCAATTGATTCACTTCGAAGACACTGTTTCCGAACAGGAATTATTGGAAAAAATCGATGAACTAAACAATGACCAAACAGTTGATGGTTTTATCGTTCAATTACCAGTTCCAGACCATATTGATGAAGATAAAGTTATTGAAGCAATTGATCCCCACAAGGACGTTGATGGATTTACACCAATCAGTGTCGGGAATCTTTGGATTGGCACACCACTTACTAAGCCAGCCACTGCTTCAGGTATTTTGATGATGTTGGATCACTACGATGTTGACCTTGATGGCAAAAATGTCGTTATCGTTGGTCGTAGCAATATTGTTGGAAAGCCAACTGCTGCTTTAATGTTGGATCGTAATGCCACTGTTACGATTACACATTCTCATACTAAGAACCTCAAAGAAATTACAAGTAAGGCTGATGTGCTAGTTGTAGCCATTGGAAAAGCTAAATTCATTACTCAAGATTACGTTAAAGACCAAGCTATTGTGATCGATGTCGGAATGGACCGAGACGAGAACGGTAAACTTTGTGGCGACGTTGATTTTGAAGATGTGAAGAATAAAGCTGCCATGATGACGCCAGTTCCTGGTGGTGTTGGTCCAATGACAATCACTGCCCTTGTGGATCAAGTGATTGAATTAGCCGAAGGCAGGGCAAATGGATAATGAGCAATATTTAACAGTTACCGCTTTAAGCCAATATTTGAAGAGAAAATTTGACGTGGACCCTTATTTGGGCCACGTCTATTTGATGGGTGAGATTTCCAATTTTCGGATGCGTCCGAAGGCTCATCAATATTTTTCTTTGAAAGATGATAAGGCTAAAATTTCGGCAATCATGTTTCGAAGTAGTTTTGAAAAAGTTAAGTTTCAACCCGAAGAAGGCATGCAAGTTCTTGTTCAGGGACGGATTTCACTGTATGAACCAAGTGGTTCGTATCAAATCTATATTGATTCGATGGAACCAGCTGGATTAGGTGCATTGTATCTAGCGTTTGAACAGTTGAAAAAGAAATTGGCTCAGCAGGGTGTGTTTGATTTGCCCAAGAAGCCAATTCCTCAGTTCCCTAAGCGAATTGCCGTTGTGACAAGTCAATCTGGGGCCGTTATTCACGATATTATGACGACTGTGGGTCGACGTTACCCAATCGTGCAATTAGTTTTGTATCCGGCACAAGTGCAAGGTGATGAAGCTGCCACAACAATTGTTCGTCAAATTAAGCGAATCAATGAAGCTGGCAATTTCGATACGATCATTATTGGTCGTGGTGGTGGTTCAATTGAAGACTTGTGGCCTTTCAATGAAGAAATCGTTGCACAAGCTATTGTTGAAAGTCAGATACCGGTAATTAGTTCAGTTGGTCATGAGACCGATACGACAATTGCTGATTTAGTAGCTGACTTACGCGCTGCAACACCGACAGCTGCTGCTGAACTGGCAACTCCAGTTTTGACTGATGTTTTGGAACACCTACAAGATCTCCATACGAGACTTTACAGTGCACAAAACAATATCATAGCTAACTACCAGCAAAAGCTACAAACACTGTCTCAGAATGTCTTTTTACAACATCCAGAGCGAATATACGAAGTGTATCTACAGAAAGTTGATTTTCTGAAAGATAAATTGCAACAGAACACACAAAATATTTTGAGTCGTTCGAAAAATACTTTGGTGCAAGATGCTAATCGTTTGGTCCGTGTTTCGCCACGTGAACAAATTTATAGCTATGGCAACCAAGTTAACCGTAATTATCAAATTTTAATCAATAATGTAAACAAAATAATCAATAAAAACCGTAATATCTTTAACAGCCAAGTTGCAACGCTCGATTCACTCAGTCCTTTAAAGACGTTGAGTCGTGGTTATGCAATTCCGACTGGTAAGAATGGAAAAGTTTTACGAGATGTAACGGACTATCAAGTTGGCGATTCAGTCGATTTGAGAGTTAAACATGGTAACGTCAAGTTAATAACCAAAGAAGTAAGCGAGGATAATAATGGCTGAAAAGAAAACATTTGAAGAAAATTTAGCTGATCTAGAGGCAATCGTTTCCAACCTCGAATCTGGTAATGTTCCATTGGAAGAGGCCATGGAGAAGTTCAAGACGGGTGTTACTTTGAGTAAAGAACTCGAAAAGACTTTGAGTGATGCTGAAGCAACTGTAACCAAGATCATGACTAAAGATGGTCAAGAGATCAACATGAAAAATGATCAAGACGAAGGTAAAGATTAGTTATGGAAATTAAAAATTTTCAAGAGTTCTGTGAACAAGTTTTGCCAGACTTCAATAAATTTTTAAATAACAGATTAAATGCTGAAATCAAACAGACAACGCTTCGTGATGCTATGCTCTATTCACTAGATGCTGGCGGTAAGCGTGTTCGTCCAATGCTCTTTTTAGCCGTGGCTTATTCTTGTGGTGTTAAACCTGAAGACTTGCCAAAATACTTCGACATTGCCGGTGCGATTGAATTGGTGCACACATATTCATTGATTCATGATGACCTACCGGAAATGGATGACAGCGACTATCGCCGTGGTAAATTAGCTAATCACAAAAAGTTTGGCGTTGGGCCAGCCGTTTTAGCTGGTGATGGGTTGTTGACACAAGCTTTCTACTGGATTGCCAAGTCTAATCTCAGTACAGATAAGCGGATGGCAGCTGTCAGAATCTTAGCTCATAATGCTGGTCCAATGGGGATGGTAGCCGGTCAAATGACTGACATCACTATGGAAGACAAGTTATTGAACGAAGACGAATTGACAACTTTACACAAACAAAAAACCGCTGATTTAATTACAGCGGCAGTGACGATTGGTGCATTTTCTGCTGGTCACGAGTTATCGAAAAATCTGGTACAATATGCTAATGATATCGGTTTAGCTTTCCAGCTCAAAGATGATTTGAATGACGCTGACGATGGTGAAGATACCGATAAGAATACTTTTCCAAACTTAATTGGAAAAGAAGCTACGCAAGCTAAACTGAAGGATCTTGTCAAAGATGCTTTAAATGCAGTTTTAAAGGAAAAAGAATTCGATAAAAACTTATTGGTAAGCTTTTTGGATTATTTTAAAGAATAGGTGACATATATTGGCAAAAGAGAGAATTGATGTTTTACTAGTTCAACAAAATTTATTTGAATCGAGAGAACAAGCTAAGCGCTCGGTAATGGCAGGGGAAGTCTACAATCAAGACAACCTTCGTTATGACAAACCCGGCGAAAAAGTTGCGGCTGATACTGTCTTTCATTTAGCAAAGAATGCCCACAGCAAGTACGTTAGCCGTGGTGGTTATAAGCTAGAGAAAGCTCTGAAGTCGTTTGATATCGACTTGAAGGATCGTATCTGTCTAGATATCGGTTCATCAACAGGTGGTTTTACTGATGTGGCCTTACAAAATGGCGCTACAAAAGTTTATGCCTTAGATGTCGGTTATAACCAACTAGCTTGGAAACTCCGTCAAGATGAACGAGTTGTAGTTATGGAACGTGTCAACTTCCGTTACAGCAAGCCAGAAGACTTTCATGAAGGCTTGCCACAATTTGCGATGACCGATGTTTCATTTATTTCTTTGGAGCTAATTTTGCCACCAATGTTTAACATCATTTTGCCAGGTTCAGATGCAGTTTGTTTGATCAAACCTCAATTTGAAGCTGGTCCTGAAAACGTTGGTAAACATGGTATTGTCAGAGATCACAAAGTTCACCAAATGGTTTTGGAAAAGATTACTAACTTTGCTAAAAACGCCGGTTTTATCGTTTCAGGCTTAGACTTCTCACCAATCAAAGGTGGCGAAGGTAACATCGAATTCTTGATGCATATTCAAAAACCAGAAACAGAACAACCAGGTGAAATTTTAGAGAACGTTTCCGTTGAAAAGACCATGGAAGCAGCATACTCAAGTCTTAACAAATAGTTGAAATATTCCGTCTACAGAACTGGGAAATATTCACAAGCTGTGCGGAACGGCCCGAGCCAAAGTGCGGTCTCGAACCTCGGTTTGAAGCCTTGACACAGTTCGTCAAGTCTCCAAACACGTCCGGTGATATAAGGACGGGAGGAATCTCCCATCCTTATATCACTACCACGGCACACAAATATTTCCCAGTTCTTCCGACTAGTTAACTGTTATTAATTGAGTGTAAAAATGTTCAAATGTATTTATGTTCAATCAGTTTTAGACTAAGAAATATTTGTGATAAATTATCAACTAATATCGTAATTTTGATGGGTCAGAAGTTTTCATATGATCATTTATTTTAACTAAAAAAAACTAGTTGGAAGAGCTGAGAGTATTCATCAGCAGCGAAAGTGGCGTTATGGCTTTAGCCATTACACCACCGGGCGAGTTGGAGACTTTCCGGTCTGTGGAAAGGCTTCAACCGAGGTTCGAGACCGAACTTTGGCTCGGGCCGTTCCGCGCAACAGATGAATACTCTCAGCTCTGGAAACGGAAAACTTTTAATCTCTAGATAGGTGAAATAATGCTAAAAAAATTAATAATCAATAACTTTGCGATTATCAATAAATTGCAAGTTGATTTTCATGGCGGAATGACTGCTTTGACTGGGGAAACTGGTGCAGGTAAGTCAATCATTATCGATGCTTTGGGCCTACTAGTCGGCAGTAGATCGTCAATTGATTTTATTAGAACAGGACAAGAGCAACTCAATGTGCAGGGACTATTTGAAGTGAAATCAAGTAGTCCTCTTTTTGCTATCTTGGACGAATATGGAATTGCCCATGAAGATAATCAACTAATTATCAAGCGTGAGATCAACCGTAAAGGTCGAAATGTCTGTCGTATCAACAATGAGTTGGTTAAAACTAATGTGTTACGTCAAGTTGGAAAGTTTTTGGTTGAAATTCATGGTCAAAATCAGCAACAAGAACTTTTAGATGAAGATAATCATATCAATATTTTGGACCGTTTTGCTGACGATGATTTTCAGATTGAACTTGCTAAATATCAACAGCTCTTTACAGAGTATCAAGATAAAAGAAGTCGTTTACGTACGATTCAGAAAAATTCACAAAATTTAGCTCAACGTATTGATATGTTGAAGTTTCAAATTGAAGATATTGATAGTGCCAAAGTTGTTGCTGGAGAAGATGATAAGTTAGAGGACGAAAAGAATCAGTTGTCTAACTTTGAAAAAATCAGTTCAGCTTTGCAAGAGAGTTACCGTGGCTTGTCTGAGAACAATACTGGAGTAGTCGATTCATTGGGGAATGTCCGTGATCAATTGGAAGATATTATGGATTATGATGACTCATATAAGGAATTGTATGACTCAGTCAATGGTGCCTACTATCAATTACAAGACAATGCTTCCACAATTGCCGATCAATTGGAGAGTCTTGATTTTGATGAGAATCGCCTCGACAATATTCAAAAACGTTTGATTACCTTAGATAGTCTCAAGAAGAAATATGGTCCAACATTGGACGAAGTAATTGATTTTGGAAAGAACGCTCATCACGAATTGTCAGAAATTGATATTGACGATAATACTGAGTCGAAGTTGGAACAAGAAATCAACGAGATGCAAGAGACATTGACTGATTTAGGTAAGACGCTTTCTAAGCAACGTCATAAGACGGCAACGACTTTGGAAAAATCAATCAATCATCAATTGAAGGATTTATATATGCCCAATGCTAAATTTGGTGTAACATTTGCGGCACTAGAAGAGGAAAGTCCTTCTATTAATGGTATCGATCAGATTCGTTTTGACTTGAAGACTAATGTTGGTGAAGACTTCAAACCATTAGTGAAAGTGGCTTCTGGTGGTGAGTTATCCCGTGTTATTTTGGCTTTTGAAGCTATCATTGCTGAGAAGATGAATGTTGAGACAATTGTCTTTGATGAAATTGATACTGGTGTCAGTGGACGTGTCGCCCAAGCTATTGGTGATAAAATTTATAAAGTTTCACAATTCTTGCAGGTACTCTGTATCACCCATTTGCCTCAAGTGGCAGCTATGAGTCAACGTCAATTTGAGATCAAAAAAGAGACCGTTAAGGACAAAACTGAAACACGAGTTTCATTACTTAACGATCTCCAAAGAGTTGATGCAATATCATTAATGTTAGCTGGGACAAAGGTTACCGATTTGACACGACAACATGCCCAAGAATTGTTGGAATTAGCCCAAGGCGAACAGAAACGTTTAGACTAAGTTAATTGATTTAATTTGGTTTAGCATGACGATTTCAAAGAGTGCTGAATTCATCTTGAAAACGTATTTATTTTCATTAACTTGTGAAATAAATTTGCCTTGAAGCTGCTTGTCGTTTAACATTGTAATAACGACAGAGTATTTATTACGAAAACTTTGTTCTGCGAAAAGTTCTAGTTGCATTAAAGGCATCTGTTTTACTTGAGGTTTTGTTTCGACTTGAAGGTTGAAATCAAAATTATTATTAATAAAATTAGTGGTATTGTTGATTAAATTTGTAGTGAAATGATTACGTAATTGTCTAGCTTGCATGTTTAAGCCCCCGAACACTTGTTTGTACTTACATTATACGAACCTGTGTTCGAAAGAGCAACTCTATTTTTGTTTTTCTTAATAAAATTTTATCTTGACCTCAGTCAAAACCTTGAAAAACATGTGATTTTATTGCATTATAGATATCATATTATATAGATAGTAGGGATAACTTAATTATGTCAAAAAGGGGAATGTTGATCGTTTTATCAGGTCCTTCAGGTGTTGGTAAAGGAACTGTTAGAAAAGCGATGTTGAAGAATTCATCAATTAAATTTGATTATTCTGTTTCGATGACTACACGTCAAATGCGTCCTGGTGAAGTCGATGGAGTCGATTATTATTTCCGTACCAATGAAGAATTTGAAGAGGAAATAAAGAATGGTGGCATGCTTGAATATGCTAAGTACGTCGATCATTACTATGGAACACCTTTAAAATATGTTAATCAAAAGCTTGATGCCGGAATTGATGTATTGTTAGAGATCGAAGTCAACGGTGCGATGCAAGTCCGTGAAAAGATGCCTGATGGCGTATTTCTTTTCCTAACACCACCTGATTTGACAAGTTTGCGCGATCGGATCACTCACCGTGGAACAGACGATGAGAAGACTATCGACAAACGTATGGAAAAGGCTAAAAAAGAAATCAAAATGATGACAAGCTATGACTATGCCGTCGTTAATGATAAAATACCTAATGCAGTTGAAAAAATTGAAGGTATAATTAGAAGTGAACACTTGAGAGTGCCACGTGTAATTGACCAATACAAAAAAATAATAGGAGATTGATAATTTATGATTATTTATCCATCAATTGATAAGCTTTTAGATCGAGTAGATTCTCGTTATTCACTAGCAGTTCTAGCTGCTAAACGTGCGCACCAACTAGAAAATGGTGATATTGAATTATTGAATCACTATGAGTCACCAAGAACCGTTGGCCGTGCTTTTGAAGAAATTGCCGATGATAAAATTGAAATCGATCCTAATTCAATTCTTCTTGAAAAAGAAGCCGAAAAGGTTGAAGAAGAGAAAAAAGAAGACAAATAAAATTATTCCTTCACTGATTTTCGATAATTGGTGAGGGTTTTTTTCTGTGCCGCCAGGGATTGTGAGGGATGGAGTTCGCTGTGGGACCGGCTCGAGCCAAGGTCTCGACCCTCGATTTTGAGCCGAAAACCGCGTCTCAAAATACGTCCAGTGATGTAAGGGCTAAAGCCCTAACATCACTTTCACTGCAGAACTCCATCCATCTCAAACTCCAGCTAGTTTTTTGTTATAGTTGAGGCTTTCTATTATTTGCGGTTAATCTTAATAGGTTAAGATTGTAATGGTCGTAATTTTTTACTTACTCAATAGTATAAATAGAGAATCCTGTGTTTTATATAATATTAAAGAAACATGTATATCGTAATTTTAATCATGAGGATTATTAAGTAATTGATTAAGAAATAGTATACATATAGAGAATAGCCTCCGGTTGTCAGAAATATAACTAGCAGTGGAGGTGTGAGACTTTGGCTCGCACCGGTTCCTACAGCAGGCTATATTTCTGACAACCGGAGGCGGAAGTGAACGACAATAAATTCAGATAGGTGGGCTTTTATGGCAGTAGCAGAGATAATCGTTGATGTTCCGACGATGCAAACGAACCGACCTTTTGAATACATGATTCCTGATACTTTGTCCGATGTGGTCGTACCGGGGATGCGTGTTGAAGTGCCTTTTGGTCGTGGTAAACGTAAAATTCAAGGTTTTGTGATGAAGGTTAAGGATCAGTCTGACTTTCAAGGTAAATTAAAACCGATTTCTCGTGTGATTGATTTGAAGCCTGTTTTATCGACCGAAATGTTGGATTTATCATCATGGTTGGCTGATCGAACTTATTCGTTTCAAATTTCTTGTCTACAAACGATGTTGCCAAGTGTCATGCGCGCTAAATATAAACAATTCGTGATTCCGGTCGTTGCCGATGACCCCGAAGTAATGAACTTGCTTCAAGGAAAACCAACGTTTGAAATTACAAATCAGATCGATGATGAAACCGTCAAGTTGATCAATCGCTTGCGCAAAGATGAAAAGGTTGATATTCAATATGTCGTTGAAAACCAAGCTGTTCAAGTTAAACGACAGGCTGTGACGACTGACTTAAATGTGATTCAGCTGCATGAGGCCAAGAGTCAATTACGTGCTAATGCGAAGTCACAGATTAAATTGTTGGAGTTTTTAGCTGATAATCTGAATGATTTACCAGTTGAATTCAATGTTTTAGAAAAAGATTATGGAATTTCTCGTGCTGCAATTAAGACGGCTGAGAAAAATAAACTCGTTAAGGTAGTCGAAGTTACTAAATTACGTAAACCAGTAGGAATTACTCCCGAGAAGACAACTAAGTTAGCTTTGACAGATGAACAACAAGTGGCGGTCGACCAGATAACTGAATCGATTGAAAACCAGACGCCACAGACTTTCTTGATTGAAGGTGTTACTGGTAGTGGTAAGACTGAAGTCTACCTACAGACAATTGAGAAAGCTTTACAACAGGACAAGACTGCCTTGATGTTGGTGCCTGAAATATCTTTGACGCCACAGATGGTTAACCGAGTTGTTGGTCGTTTTGGTGATCAAGTGGCTGTTTTACACAGTGGTTTGTCGAATGGCGAACGTTATGACGAATGGACTCGAATTGAGAATCATGATGTCAAAGTGGTTGTCGGAGCCAGAAGTGCTGTGTTTGCGCCTCTAAATCACATTGGCTTGATTATTATTGATGAGGAACATGAGGCCAGTTACAAGCAAGATGATAATCCGAGATACCATGCGCGTGATGTCGCTTTGTGGCGGGCCCAGGTTAATAAATGTCCGGTGGTACTCGGTAGTGCTACGCCTTCATTAGAATCACGTGCACGAGCTGAGAAGGGCGTTTACAAGCTAATCAGAATGAAGAAACGTATCAACAATCAAGTTTTGCCACATGTTCATATTGTTGATATGCGTGATGCCGAAAATTCAGCTGTTAAAGGTGACTTTTCGCCGGCATTGAAAGCTGGTTTGGAAAAAACTTTAGCAGATCATAATCAGGCGATAGTTTTATTGAATCGTCGTGGCTATTCTTCATTTATGATGTGTCGTGAGTGTGGATTCGTACTCAAATGTCCAAACTGTGATGTTTCGCTGACTTATCATAAAGACCTTGGTAAAATGAAGTGTCACTATTGTGGACATGAAGAACCAGTTCCCAAGATTTGTCCGAACTGTCACAGTACTAAGATTGGTTTTTACGGTACTGGAACGCAAAATATCGAACAGCAATTAAATGATTTATTCCCAGAAGCACGTGTTTTACGAATGGATGTCGATACAACGAGAAGAAAAGGTGCCCATGCAAAAATTTTGAAACAGTTTGGTCAGCATAAGGCTGATATTTTGTTGGGTACGCAGATGATTGCTAAAGGATTGGATTTTCCAGATGTTACACTAGTCGGGGTTATTAATGCGGATACAACGTTAAGTTTGGCTGATTTTCGAGCTAGTGAACGGACTTTCCAACTATTGACACAAGTCAGTGGTCGAGCCGGTCGGGCTGAAAAAACTGGTCACGTAATTATTCAGACATTTAATCCAGATCATTATGCGATTAAAGATGCCGCTAAGCAGGATTATGAAACTTTCTTCAAACAAGAAATGTATCTCAGACATCAATCAAATTACACGCCATACTACTTTACAACGCTGATCAGTGTCGCAAACCAAGATGAAGGTAAGACGCTCAAGCAAAGTTATTGGCTGAAAAAACAGCTACAAACGGCTTTATCGAAGGATGCTATCCTATTAGGGCCAAGTCCAACGATGATTTCGCGTAAACAAAACAAATATTATTATCAAATTATTGTAAAATATAAGCATGAGCCACAATTGCACCAAAGATTATTAGAAATTTTAAATGAGACGCAAGCTGATGCTAAAAATGGCTTTACGATTGCGATTGATAATGAACCACAACATATTGATTAATGAGGGTGATTGAATGACAAAAATAATTTTTCTAGGTACACCAGAATTTTCAGCGACAGTTTTAAAGGGATTACTAAAAGAGGGCTATGACATTATCGCTGCGGTAACACAGCCGGATAAGCCAGTTGGACGTAAGCAAAAACTTCAAAAGAGCCCTGTAAAACTTGTTGCTGAAGATGAAAACATCAAACTTTATCAACCAGTTAAGTTGCCAGGCAGTCCTGAAGTTGAGGAGCTCAAGGCTTTAAATGCTGACCTAATCGTCACAGCAGCTTATGGTCAATTTTTACCAACTAGTTTCTTGGAATCAGCTAAAGTGGCAGCTATCAATGTCCACGGTTCCTTATTGCCTAAGTATCGTGGCGGTGCCCCAATTCAATGGTCACTGCTTAATGGCGACAAAGAAACTGGTATTACAATTATGTACATGGTTAAAGGGATGGATGCTGGTGATATTATCAGCCAAGAAAAATTACCAATCACACGTGATGATGACAATGGCAGTCTTTTTGAAAAAATGGCAGTCGTTGGTCGTGAGTTATTGTTGGATACCATTCCTAAGATTTTGAGTGGTGATATCCACCCAATTAAACAAGATCCAGATCAAGTGGTTTTCTCACCTAATATTTCTAAAGAACAAGAACACATTGATTTCACAAAACCAGCTGAAGAAGTTTTCAACCAAATTAGAGCTTTGAGCCCTGATCCTGGTGCCTGGACTTTGATCGATGGTCAAAGAACGAAACTTTATTCAACTGAAGTTGTTGAAATCAATTCAGATCAAGCAGTTGGAACAATTTTTGACCTAGGCAAGAAAAAATTAGTCATCGTTGCCGGTGATGGTCAAGGTGTTTCAATCAAGAAGATTCAACCAGCAGGTAAAAAAATGATGGATATTGCCAATTACATGAACGGAATGGGCAAGAATCTAGAAAAAGGACAACAAATTATTGATGAAAAATAATCCCGAGCATTAGCAGTCGAAGCACTAACAAGAGTTTTCCAAAACAAAGCATATTCAAATATCGAAATCAGCAACCTTTTAAATAAGGCTGATATGTCTGATGCGGATAGTCGCTTGATGACAAATATCGTCTATGGCGTAATTCAACATAAATACGTTTTGGAATATCAATTGGAACCATATTTGAAAGATAAGAAACTTGATCTATGGTTGGATTTGTTACTACAAACAGCCATTTATCAAATGTGCTACTTGGACAAGATTCCGGCTCATGCCATTTTGAATGAATCAACTGAAATCGCTAAAAAGCGTGCCAATCAAGGTGCCGGTAATTTAGTTAACGCTGTTTTGAGAAACTTCCAACGCCATGGTACTAGAGAGATGCCAGGTAAAGATACAGTTTATGATATGAGTCTTTTGTACAGTGTGCCTCGCTGGTTAGTCGATGAATTTGTTGAACAACAAGGTCTTGAAAAAACTAAAGAAATTTTGAAGACTATCAACCAACCTTCAAACGTTTCTATTCGTGTAAATACAAACAAGACAACTGTGGCCGATTTACAAAAAGTTTTACAAGATAAAGGATTTGACGTAAAACCAAGCAAAATTTCAGCAGTTGGGTTAGTCTGTGAGAGTGGTAACTTGGTCGACACTGATGAATTCAGAGCCGGACTATACACAATTCAAGATGAAAGTTCAATGTTAGTCGCTCCTGCACTTGATTTACAACCAAATAGCCGTGTGCTTGATGCCTGTGCTGCCCCTGGTGGAAAGACAACTCACATCGCCAGTTACATTAAGTCTGGTGAGGGTGAAGTTACAGCCTTGGATATTCACAAACACAAGACTAAGTTGATCCGTAGCAACAGTGAACGTATGGGTTATCAAGATATTATTAGTACTGGGGCAACTGATGCTCGTAAAGCTAAAGATATTTTGAACACAACATTTGATCGTATTTTAGTTGATGCTCCATGTTCTGGACTTGGTTTGATGAGAAGAAAACCAGAGTTGAGATATTTCCGTCAACCAGAAGATTTGATGAACTTGCAACGTGTTCAACTAGAAATTCTGAACAGCATGGTTGATCTACTCGAAGTCAACGGTAAGATGGTCTTCAGTACATGTACCTTCGATGAAGAAGAGAACGAACAAGTAGTTGAGAAATTCTTAGCTGCTAACAAGAATTTTGAATTAGTACCAGTTAAGCATGATTCAGTGATGGATGATTCCGTTAAGAATGGCATGCTTAAGGTTCTACCAAGTGATTACTTTACGGATGGTTTCTTTATAGCTACTTTCGTTAGAAAAAATTAAAGAGGTAAGGTCTAAACTGATGGAATATGCGTTATTAACTGATGTTGGAAAACTCAGAGAAAACAATCAGGACTATGTGAATGTTTTCAAGAATAAGAAAGATATTGTTTTTGGAATTGTAGCTGATGGTATGGGTGGACACCGTGGTGGCGACGTTGCCTCAGATATGGCTGTCTCTCATTTAGGTCACAATTTCGAAGAATCAGAAGTTGACAATATTGCTGAACTACGTGAATGGATCATTCGCGAATTGAGTAAGGAAAATGACCGTATCGTTTCCGTTTCCAACCAATTTGATGATTTAAATGGTATGGGAACAACAATGGTCGGGGTGTTCTTCATCGGGGACAAGATGATGGTCGTAAATGTCGGTGATTCTAGATGCTACATTTATACTGACGGTGAATTGAAGCAGTTGAGTGTCGATCACTCATTGGTTCACGAATTGTTAGAGACTGGTCAAATCAGCCCTGAAGAAGCGGAAAATCATCCGCAGAAGAATATTATTACGCAGACACTCGGAGTTTCACAAACCGTTCAACCACGTGTTAAAGACTTTGATTTAGTGGATAACTCAATCATTCTCTTATGTACCGATGGTTTGACGAATATGGTGCCAGAAAATGAAATCAAAGATGTTCTAGCACAAAAGAAGATGAGTCTAGAAACCAAGTGTCATATCTTAATCGACAAGGCAAATGCTGCCGGTGGAAGAGATAATATTACTGCCTTACTCTTTTCTACTAAAAATAATGGAGGTAATCACTAGATGGAGAAAGGTTACCTAGTAGGCGGTCGTTATGAGATTCTAGGTACACTTGGTGAAGGCGGGATGGCCAATGTTTATTTGGCTAATGACACACTTTTAAACCGGAAAGTGGCTGTAAAAGCTTTACGGTATGATCTCCAGGATGATGAGTCTGTAAAAAGGAGATTTGGACGTGAAGCCAAGGCAACTAGTGGTCTCTCAAATCCAAACATTGTGAATGTTTTGGATGTCGGAAATGATGATGGCGTGCAGTATATTGTCATTGAATATGTCGATGGTCCGAATCTAAAGAAATATATTCGGACACATTTTCCGATTCCATACCGCGAAGTTGTCGATATTATGAAACAGATTTGTATGGCAGTGTCTGATGCACACGAACACGGAATCATTCATCGTGATCTGAAGCCAGAGAATATTTTGGTTGATGAGAAGAAAGATCCGATTCAAGTTAAAGTATCAGACTTTGGTATTGCACTTGCCCTGAGTGAACGTTCGATTACGAGAACTAATTCACTCTTGGGTTCAGTTCATTACATGTCGCCAGAACAGATCAAGGGACGTTCAGCAACTGTTTTATCAGATATCTATGCGTTGGGAATTATTTTGTTCGAGTTATTGACCAAACACGTTCCCTTTACCGGAGATACTGCCGTAACAGTCGCTTTGAAGCATTCCAAAGAGGAGATGCCCGATTTAAAGAAGATTGATCCAAACATCCCTCAGCCACTTGAAAATGCCGTTCTCAAGGCTACAGCAAAAGATCCAGATCAACGTTATCAATCTGTTCGTGAGATGTGCGATGATCTGAATACTTGTCTGATGCCAGAACGCGCTGATGAACCTAAATTTATACCGACCCCAATTAATAATTTAGAAGAAACAAGAGTCATGGAGCCACTCGATGCTGCAGTCGAGAAGTCAGCACCAGAGAAGAAACCACAGAAGATGAGCCGACGCCGTAAATTGATTTTGTTAGCATCAATGGTGCCGTTAGTTTTGATACTCTTTATTGTCGCGATGGTGATCAAGAGTAATCAAGAGACGACTGTTCCAGATTTGTATAATCTGACAGTCAAGCAGGCCAACGTTATCCTCAAGAGTTCGAATCTGTCTGTTGGGGATGTCTCCAAAGAAAATGATGACGATGTTGACGCAGGTCATGTGATCAAGTCGATTCCCGCTAAAGGATTGAAGTTGAAAAACGGTGCCAAAGTTAACTTAGTTGTCAGTTTGGGTGCAACATATTACAAGATGCCAAAACTAGTTGGTAAGCAATATGAAGATGTTTCCGATAATTTGAAGCGACGTGGTTTCAAAGTTAAAGTCGATTACAAAGCAACCAATCAATACGATGCCGGAACGATTATTAAGCAGAGTATTCCGCGTGGTAAGAAGGTTGTGACGAAGAATAAGTCTTTGACATTAACCGTGGCTAAAATTAAAACGGTTAAGCCGAAAGTTGTTAAAGTTAGAGATTTGACGGGCTACAATTTGAAGAGTATTCAAGACTATGCCTCCGAAACTGGCTTAACTTTGAACACATCTTATGAATATTCCGATGAGATTGAAAGTGGCCTTTTGATTAGTCAAACACCAACTGCTAATAGTACAATTAGTCAAGGCGGTACGCTGTCCGTTGTAATGTCTAAGGGTGCAGACCCAGATAAGAGTAGTAGCGATAAAGACGACAGTGATTCGGAGCACAACGGCAGCAGTAGTAATTCGTCAGGAACAAGTACTGTAACTAAAGATATTACGATTCCTTACGATTCAAGCGGTAGTAACAATGTCACAATTTATATTTCTGATGCGACACATAGCATTGGGACTGTTTATAAGACCATGACAATTACCGGAGATACACCAGTAACATTGAGCTTTAATCTTAAAGATGGACAAACTGGATCCTATATAGTCGAACGCAACAATAAGACTGTGCTTGGCGGTTCAGTAAATGGGTGATTTATGGAACGAATAGGAAGAATTATAAAATCAATCAGTGGATTTTATGATGTTCTAGATGATGAAAATTCTGAATTGATCAGAACACGGGCACGCGGTAATTTCCGTAAACGTAAAATTAAGCCTTTAGTCGGCGATAAAGTTAAATTTGATTCGACGGGCGATTTGGGCTATATTCTCGAGATTTTGCCTCGTGAAAATAGCTTAGTTCGTCCACCGATTGCTAATATCGATCAAGCAATCGTGGTCACTTCAGCAGCCGAACCTAATTTTTCTAGCAATTTGTTGGATAAAATTTTGATCAATATCGAACATAACGATATTACACCGCTGATTTATTTGACTAAATCTGACCTTTTGAGTGAAGAAAAATATCTTGAATTGAAGGATATTTTGGCCGGATACCATAACGCTGGCTATCAAGTTTTTGATGATCAGGATAGTTATAACGATACGCAGGTTGAGAAACTTGAAGAGACATTTGCAGATAAAGTGACTGTCTTTACAGGTCAGTCTGGTGCTGGTAAATCAACATTGTTGAACCACATTGATACTGAATTGGGACTCGCTACTGCAGCGATTTCTCAAACTTTGAATCGTGGTAAACATACAACTAGACAAGTATCGCTATTTGATATTGCTGATGGGTTAGTAGCTGATACGCCGGGATTTTCATCGATTGATTTGATGAATGTAACGGCAGAAGAATTGCCAACGCTCTTTCCAGAATTTCTTCAGTATAGCGGTGGCTGTCAGTTCCGTGGTTGCCGTCACGTTAATGAACCCAATTGTCAGGTCAAAGCGGCTTTAGAGGATGGCAAAATTATGCACAGCCGTTATGACAATTACTTATACTTCTTAAATGAAATTAATTCATACAAAAAAAGATATTGAGGAGCTGATTTTAAATGACAGTAAAGATTGCACCTTCAATTTTATCTGCAGATATTATGAACCTAGAACGAGACGTTAGAGCAGCTGATAAAGCCGGAGCTGACGTTTTCCACATTGATTTGATGGATGGTAACTTTGTTCCTAACATGTCGTTTAGTCCAGCAATTATCGCTGGTATGCGCCGTGTTACTGACAAGCCTTTAGATATTCACATGATGATTGAAAACCCTGACGCATACATCAAAACAGTTATTGATGCTGGTGCCAGTACTGTTTTGATTCATGCTGAAAGTACACAACACATTTATCGTTCAATTGAATTAGTTAAAAAGTATGGTGCTAAAGCTGGGGTTGTAGTTAACCCGGGTACACCTTTGGAGACAGTTAAAGAATTGTTCCCAATTATTGACCGTATTTTAGTTATGACAGTTAACCCAGGTTTCGGTGGTCAAACATTTATCCCCGGTATGACTAAGAAAATTCAACGTTTGGATCAATTGCGCCAAACAGCTGCCGACGACAATTTCGATATTGAAGTTGACGGTGGTATCAATTCTGAAACAATTGCACAATGTGCTAAAGCTGGAGCTGACATTTTTGTTGCTGGCTCATATCTATTCAATGGACAAGATGGACTAGAAAGCCGCATTGACGGCCTACGTTCAGTGGCTTTGGAAGCTAAGCAATGAAACGAGTAAATATTCTTTTAGGTGGACCACAGAGCGAATATCCAGATGAGTTGAGTAAAAGTATCAAGGCAATTCCCGGACCATGGGTGGGAGCTGATCGCGGCAGTCTGCATTTGATGGCCAATGGAGTTATTCCTGAAATTGCTATCGGGGATTTTGATTCAATCAGTAAAAAAGAACAAAAATTGTTGCAAGATAATGTGCCAGTTTTTGAAAAATTTCCCCCAGAAAAGGACGATACTGACTCAGAGCTATGTTTATTAGCTGCTCGTGAAAAATTTAATGCTCAAGAATATTACGTTTATGGAGCCACTGGTGGCAGAATTGATCACTTTTTAGTCAATCTATTCTTGCCATTTGATCCTAGATTTAGTGATTTTTATGACAAATTGTATTACAAGTCTGCAACTAACACGATTCGTTTCTTTAGGCCAGGACGTTATTCTGTCTTCAAAGAAAATGGAATGAAGTATATTGCCTTTGTTAATTTAGGGCCGGTGACACATATGAATTTGATTGATGCTAAATATAAATTAAATGATTATAGTGCAAATCATCCGGTAAGTTGGGCCAGCAACGAGTTTGTTGGTGATACAATCGACTTCAGTTTTCAGAGTGGAATTGTGGCCGTGATTCATAGTTGTGATAAAAATTAAAAATAAATTTGATTCTTAATATCAATAATTTGGTATCCTCTCGAGGGATGCCTTTTTTTGTACCTTTAAAAGCAGTAATTCCAAAATTGGTATAGGTACAAATTGGCGATAATTTACTCCTCAAAACTCACTGACTTTAAAAAAGACGTTGACAAGATTTAACTACGAGTGTAAATTAATCACCAATCACATGATTAAAACTTATTTAATCTAATTAGACGTTGAAGAGAAGAGTAGGTTTATTAGTAGCTTGAATAGTGACCACTGGATAGTGAAAAAGTGGAGCGAACGTATAACTGAAGATGAGCTTGGAGTCTTACCTAGGTGAAAGCCAAAGGTACGCAAGGATGCGATATCATCCCGGACATGTTAGTGTCGTTGAGGTATTTTGTGTAAGCAAGATACGAATTAGGGTGGTATCACGGTAATCGTCCCTACATTGCAGAGAAGTTCTGTATTTGTAGGGGCGATTTTTTTAGTTGCTCTAAGTGTCTGAGCCACTAAGAGCAACTAGATTGGGCTTGAACAAAGTTCAAGCCTGTTGTGACTAGTGATCAGACGCATAGAGCAACTTATGGGGGCGACTAACTGTCGCCCGTATATTCCTCTTTCCTACGATTGCTTTACCTTCCGCGCTTTTACATATCAGGCAACAAACCCAAGCACACTTCAAAATAACTCAATTAGATCCAAAT
Source organism: Companilactobacillus heilongjiangensis (assembly GCF_000831645.3). NCBI lineage: Bacteria > Bacillati > Bacillota > Bacilli > Lactobacillales > Lactobacillaceae > Companilactobacillus > Companilactobacillus heilongjiangensis. Next base: position 1,526,856 of record NZ_CP012559.1, on the reverse strand, counting down.
ATCTTTTACCAAAAAAGGGGGCCAAAGCAAATGAAAGATTTCTGGTTAAAACCAACTTAAAAAATTAGAAAATAATTAGAGACTTGAGGAGGAATGGAAATGAGAAAAGGGAAAAACTTATTAGTTTCAGCAATTTTATTTTTGTCAGTCATCCTGTTAGTGGGATGTGGCAAGAGCACGAAAGCAGCCGATAGCGATACCATAACGATCGGCTCACAAGGGTCAGACTTGAACATCTGGGAACATATTGCCAAGAGTTCTCAAGCCAAGAAGTTAGGACTGAATATTAAGACAAAGGAAATCACCGACGGGGCGCAATTAAATACTGCCACTAGCCAAGGCCAAGTCGATGTCAATGCCTTTCAGTCATGGTCATATTACGATGCCTACAACAAGCAAAATCCAAAAGGAAAGCTAGCCGCTCTAGGCACAACTTACTTGGAACCTTTGGGAATCTATTCAAAGAAGTATAAGAAAGTTAATGATATTCCAAATGGAACAACCATTGCTATTGCCAACAACCCAGCTAACACATCACGTGGCTTATTGTTACTACAAGCAGCTGGTTTAATTACTTTGAAGAAAGGCTTCAACGCTTTGAGCAATACGAAAGATATTGCTTCAAATCCCAAGGACCTTCAATTCAAAGAAATTGACGATACTACCGGTCCCCGTGTTTTGAATGATGTGCCAGTCGTTCTCATTTCCAACACCGTCGCTTTGGAAAGTGGTCTACATGTTTTGACCGATTCAATCTACCACGAAAAAATCGATCAAAGTACTAAAGATAACGTCAATATTCTCGCTACCGCAGCTAAGAATAAGAACAATGCTAATTACAAAAAATTAGTAAAGTTATATCACAATAAAGAAATTCAAGCTTATATAAGCAAAAAGTATTACGGAACAAAAATTGAAGTAAATAAACCATTAACATATTTGGAAAATAAATAATAAAAATTTTAAGGAGATATTTAATTATGGCTAAAGTTGAAAGTTTTACATTGGATCACACAAAGGTAAAGGCACCATATGTACGTTTGATTACTGAGGAACACGGAACAAAGGGTGACACAATTTCAAATTATGATTTACGTTTGGTTCAACCAAATGAAAATGCTATTCCTACTGCTGGATTGCATACTATTGAACATTTGTTAGCTGGACTTTTAAGAGACCGTCTTGATGGCGTTATCGACTGTTCACCATTTGGCTGTCGTACTGGATTCCACTTGATTGTTTGGGGTGAACACTCAACTACTGAAGTGGCCGAAGCTTTGAAGGGTTCATTGGATGATATTGCCAACAAGGTTGAATGGAAAGATGTTCAAGGAACAGACAAGTACAGCTGTGGTAACTATCGTGATCACTCATTATTCTCAGCTAAGGAATGGTCAAAGAAGATTCTTGAAGAAGGAATTTCTAACGATCCTTACGAACGTCACGTAATCTAATACGAGTAAAGAAGGGTAATTTATGAGTCTATTTGCAACTTTGGAAAAACAAGTCGTACTCGTTACCGGTGGCTTTCAGGGTATCGGCCGTCAAGTAGTTACCACGTTTCAGAATGAGAAAGCCATCGTGATTGCGGCAGATTTGTCGTATGAAAATACGGAATTGAAGCAGGTTAATGATCAGGAATATCAGATTAATCTGGATGTCAGTTCGGAAACCAGTGTTCAAAATCTTGCTAAACAATTAGAAGAGTTAAATTTAACACCAAATATTTTGGTCAATGTTGCCGGTATCTCAACGATGGATTACTTGATTGACAGTCAGACGGTTGATTTTGATAAGACGTTAGCGGTCAATACTCGCGGGACATACCTCGTTAGTAAATATATTGTTAAGTTGATGGTAGCTGCTAAAAAGCCTGGTAAGGTGGTTTTGATAGCTTCTCAAGCTGGTAAAAATGGTTATCGAGCCATGTCAGCTTATGTTGCATCTAAACATGCAGTGCTTGGATTGACTAAGACTTTGGCAATTGAAGTGGCCAAAAATCAAATCAACGTTAATGCCGTTTGTCCCGGAATCATCGAGACTTCTATGAAACATCGTGAAAGAAAAGACGGTGCCAAGATTCGTGGTTTGACCGCTGAAGCGATTGAGCAAGAGGACAACAGTCAAGTACCATTAGGTCGAACAGGAACACCTCAAGATGTTGCCAATGTCGTGTTATTTCTAGCTAGTCCATTGTCAGATTATATGACCGGACAAGGAATCAATGTCACCGGTGGTATGACTATGAATTAAAAGAACCCCTTTCCAGAAATTTCTAGAAAGGGATTTTCTTATGTAATTTATGATAGAAAGTATTGCGGACTAGCTAAATATGCCGTCGGAAGAGCTGGGAAATATTCTCAAGCTGTGCGGGACGGTCCGAGCCAAAGTACGGTCTCGAATCTCGGTTTGAAGCCTTGACACAGTTCGTCAAGTCTTCAAACGCGCCCGGTAGTATAAGTACGGGAGGAATCTCCCGTACTTATACTACTACCACGGCACACAAATATTTCCCAGCACTTCCGACTAATTAATCGTATTAATCAAATGTAAGAGTATTCAATTGTTTTAATGCTCAACCAATTTTATACATTGAAATATAAATCTATGCGAACATCTGCAACAAGTTATCAATTAGCACTATGTGTTTGGAAGTATTGATAATTCAAAAATATTTTAATAAGAAGTATTATAGAAATAATTAATATATTAGGAGTTAAAAAGATGACTGAATTTAATACTAAATTGGTTCATGGGAAACCACAAAATGACAACAACACTGGGGCGGTCAACGTACCGGTTTACAATTCATCAACGTATATCTATCCATCAGTTGAGGCAAAGGTGAAGTATGATTACGCACGTTCTGGCAATCCAACTAGAAATTATTTAGAGGAACAAGTTGCTGGCTTGGAAAATGGCTATCGAGGGTTTGCCTTTTCTTCAGGATCTGCAGCAATTCATGCCGTTTTAGCAATTTTTAAGCCGGGCGACCATATCATTATTGGTAAAGAGATTTATGGTGGCACGTTTAGATTGATTAATGAATTTCTCAAGCGCTGGCAACTAGAGTTTACGGCCGTTGATACACAGAATCCTGCTGAAATTGAAGCTGCAATCAAGCCAAATACTAAAGCAATTTATTTTGAAAGTTTTACAAATCCACTTTTGCATGTCACAAGTGTTAAGGCAACTGCTGAAGTAGCCAAGAAACACCATATTTTGACGATTGTGGACAATACTTTCTTATCGCCATATCTTCAACGTCCATTGGATTTGGGCGCTGACATCGTGATTCATTCTGCTACCAAGTATCTCAGTGGACATTCCGATGTTATTGCCGGTATGGCTGTGGCGAAAAATAAAGAGTTGGCTGATCGAATTTACTTCAATCAGAATGCAATCGGCTCAACACTTTCACCAGAAGATTCTAATTTGGTTCGTCGTGGGATTCAGACATTGTCAGTTAGAATGGATCGCCATTTGGAAAATGCTAAAAAGATTGTTGAATTTTTGCAAAGTCGTAAGGAAATCGCCAAGATTTATTATCCCGGAATTGAAGGTAGCAAGGATCATGAAATTGCTGCTAAAGAAGCTGATGGCTTCGGTGGAATTGTTTCATTTGAATTGGCAGATGGATTAGATTCAACGAAGTTTGTTGAAGGAACAAAGCTGATTCAATTGGCTGTCAGTCTAGGTGCAGTTGAGAGTTTGATCGAATTGCCATATAAGATGACACACGCTGAACTTTCACCAGAAGAACAGTTGAAGGCTGGCATTACACATCAACTAGTTCGTTTGTCGGTTGGGATTGAAGATTCAAAAGATTTGATTGCTGATTTGGCACAGAGCTTGGATAAATTAGATTAATAAAAACCGTTGAATTTTTTTCGAGATTCAACGGTTTTTTATTTGACTGATAAAGTAATTTATTGAGGAAAAGTAATATAATAAATTCATGATTGTAAGCATTATCAAATATATTATTAGGGGGATTAGTATATGAAACGAAGTAAAGCAGAAATTAGAGATGAATTACTTAAAATTGACACTGGATTTAAGGATGGGAAAGATGAAATTGGAGTGGATAGTTTTGCTTCATTTCTAACAACTAAGGGTAAATTTCCATCGAATGATGATATTGAGAAGGAATTTAAAGAAAGAGGGATTGAAAGTTTTACACCAAAAGATTTTCAATCTAAAAAGTCTAATTCAGGTGAAAGTCAAGAAGCGTTATTCGATAAAAATTCATTTGAATTTCCGGATAACTTTTTTAATAAGGATGAGGACTTCAATAATAAGTATATGTTTGTTGGGCTAAATGCGGCTTTTCGTGAAGGTAAAAATGAGTATAGCAATTGGAGAAACTTCAGGGATGTTAAGAGACCTACAAATACATATAAACTATATGTTCAAACCAATGAAAGGCTGGCTAATAATAAGTCAAGATTTGGGGGTTGTTATATAACTGACGTTATTAAGCACAAAGAGGATAGTAATGCAGGAAATGTAATGCGTGACTTTTTAATCAGAAATAAATTATCATTTTTGAAGTCGTCAAAAGAAGATTTAGAAAATGGTGTTTATGATGATGAGCGTGTATCTCAATTTTTAAAATGGCAAAAAAATAGAAATGAAAATAGAAAAAATAAGTCGGCTGATGGTATAAACTATAAAAAAGAAACTTTGACAAAAGATGATTTTAAAAAAATAAATGAAGAAAATAAAAAAAATCTTCTTAATTCGGTGGAAATATTTGTTCAGGAATGTCTTATTATTAAACCTAAATATATTATTGCTATTGGTAAAGATGCCAAGAGAGTTTTGGATGAAATGAGTAAGAGTAAGCTATTTTTAGAAGTATTACATAATGAAGAAGGAGATTCTAATTCAGAGGCAGAGGTGTTGAAGACGCTTAAAGAGAATTGCGTGGAAATAACTCATTATGCAACTCACCGTATTCCGGTTGAAAATGATCCTGATAAAGAAAGAGGATATTCGTTTAAAGAATGGCTGGAATATGCACCAACAGAACTCAGCGATAGACTAAAAATCAAAGAACCAAAAAAGTAAATTAAAAAAGTATGCATTCTTAAATTAGAGAATACATACTTTCTTTCGCTTGTAATTTAATTATTATTTTTTAGCATCAGAAGGCCCCTCATTAAAAGGCAACTTCCCATCAGCTTCAATCTTAGAAACATCATCAAACTTAAAATGAATCTCATTAGGCATCGGTTGAAAATTATCTACTTTAAACTTACTCTTCAAAATCCGAATGGCAGGGGATTCATTAATAAAAATCAAATCCTGTCCATTCATTCGTGAATAACCCTTCACTGCCAAATCATTTTTAGTTGGTGATCCAGTAGAATCAATCGATAAATTATGGAAATCCAGTGAAGAGGTCTGGCGCAATTCCAACTTATGATAGACAAATGAATCTTTTAAATAAGCTTTCGAATGTTTTTCCAGCAACAATTGAATTGCAGTATTGTCCGAAAATAATTGACTATTTTCCAAAGATAAGCCAATAGCCTTAACTTTTCGACCAGTTAAAATTTGGGAATCTTTGAATGAGAAATAAGCGTCTTTTCCATAAATGGTATCCCAATCGTCAGCTGTTTGGCGGTTGATTGCAATATTATTGCCATAAATTCTGGCACCATCATAAGCAGACAAAGTGTTGTCTTCATTGGCAGTGTAACTGATAGTTAAGTTTTTAAAAATAACGATATTTTGTTCGCCAATGGTGAAACTACAAAATAATTTAACATCATTTTTATTATTTGTTTTACCAATGAAGGTAATGTTTCTTCTAATAGTACAAATAAAAGGGTCTGTACTTGAAAAATAAGTTCCTGGCAATAATTCGATTATGTCGCCATCTCGAGCAGTAATGATAGCTTGTGTTAACTGTTCATCATTTTTATTTTGATTGCCAATTAATATTTTCATAGAATACCCCCTTAATCGATTAAATCTTATTATAATAGTGTAAAATAAAAAGGACCAACAATATAATTGCTAGTCCTTTTTAACAAATTAAGTGATAATTATACACGAGTAACTTTTCCTGATTTCAAAGCTCTAGCTGAAACCCATACACGTCTAGGTTTACCGTCAATCATGATACGAACTTTTTGCAAGTTTGGCTTCCAAGAACGTTTTGATTGGTTAAGAGCATGAGAACGCTTGTTACCGAATACTGTTTTACGGCCTGTAATAATATCTTTTGCCATGGGACCGACCTCCTTTGGCTACATGTTTTTTCTTTAAAATATCACCTGACTAATTTACCATAAGTAAGAATTGAAATCAATAGATTATTTAGGGATTAATATGGTTTAATGTTGTATAAATCTTTAATTCGAAATGTTGCTATGATAGAATTTTATTGTTTATGATAGATTTGGTCCATGAATAGGAGGATCCAGAGATGGCAGTTACAATTAAAACAAAGCATGGTGAAATTGATGTTTCTACAAATACTGTTGCCACAATTGTTGGTGGAGCCGCTTCTGATATCTACGGTATCGTAGGTATGGCAAGCAAAAACCAATTCCGTGATGGTATGAACACAATTTTAAACCTTGAAGATTTTTCTAGAGGAATAGTTATCCATCAAGAGGATGGTAAACTGGTCGTTGATGTCTACATAATCGTCGGATACGGAATCAAAATTTCTGAAGTAGCAAAAAATTTAAAAGAAAAAGTAAAATACAACCTAGAAACAATGCTTGGAACACCAGCTGGCACTGTTAACGTATATGTCCAAGGAATTAAAGTTCTGGACGATATCGAATAGGAAAAGTTGGTTGGAGGGGAAACTTTTGAGCAAAGAACTAATTACAAAAAAAGAATTTTCAGATATGGTGCGTGTCGCATCGCACAGACTTGAAAAGAATGCTAAGTTTGTAAATTCACTTAATGTCTTTCCGGTTCCCGATGGAGATACCGGAACAAATATGAGTTTAACAATTCAAAGCGGTTTTAAAGCTGTAAACGAATCAGAGAGTGACCATGTTGGTACACTTGGTAAAGCCCTTGCTAAAGGTCTTTTGATGGGAGCTCGTGGAAATTCAGGTGTTATCACTTCACAAATTTTCCGTGGTTTCTCAAAGAGTATTGAAGATAAAGACGCTTTGACAGCAATGGATTTAGCTAAAGCCTTCGACGATGGTGTTAAGACAGCCTATAAGGCCGTTATGAAACCAGTTGAAGGAACAATCCTTACTGTTGCTAGATACGGTGCTGAAGCCGGTATGAAGCAAGTAGAGAGTACTAATGATCTAGCAGAAGTTATGAAAGCTGTTGTTGCCGGTTCAAAAGTTGGACTTAAAAAGACACCGTCACTTTTGCCAGTTTTGAAAGAAGTTGGCGTTGTTGATTCCGGTGGTCAAGGATTAGTCTTTATTTACGAAGGTTTCTTAGAAGGCTTAACAGGCCAAACAACCGTTGATGAAGAATATATTCCAGACGAAGCTGATATGAATGAAATGGTCAATGCCAGTCATCACCAATCAGCCCAAGGTCATTTCAACAGTGACGATATCAAGAATGGCTATTGTACTGAAATGATGGTCAAAATCGGCAAGAATCCAACAACTGACGAAGTTTTCGATAATGAAAAGCTCCGTAGTTATTTGGATGGAATCGGTGATTCATTGATCTGTGTTTCTGACGATGAAGTTATCAAAGTTCACGTACATACTAACTACCCATACAAAGTTTGGGCTGCAGGTAAGAAGTACGGTGCTTTAGTTAAAGTCAAGATTGATAATATGCGTTTACAACACGAAACTATTATTGACGAAGATGAAGCCGAACCCGTAGCAGAGCCAGCCGCTCAAGAACCAATTGATTATGCCGTTATTGCAGTTTCATCTGGTGAAGGTTTGACAGAATTGTTCAAGAGTCTCGGCGTTACACACGTTATCAGTGGTGGACAAACAATGAATCCATCAACTAATGACATTGTCGATGCAATTAACAAATCAAATGCTAAACGTGCCTTGGTATTGCCAAATAATGGAAATATCATCATGGCCGCAAAACAAGCTGTTGATTTAGTTGATATTCCAGTCGCTATCGTTGGTTCTAAGACAATTTCTCAAGGGATGACAGCAATGCTTTCATTCAATCCAGAAGCTGAATTAGAAGAAAACGAAGAAAACATGGAAGACTCACTTGATACAGTTAAGAGTGGTCAAGTTACTCAAGCAATCCGTGATACTGAAATCGATGGCTTGAAGATTACCAAAGGACATTACATGGGAATCGTTGACGGTAAGATTTTGGTTGACGAAGAAGATGTAGTTGCTACAACTGAAAAAATGTTGGACGAAATGATTGATGAGGATAGTGAAGTTATCACAATTCTTGTTGGTAAAGACGGTAATGATGCCGATGCCCAAAAGGTTGCTGATTATCTAGACGATAAATACGCTGACCTTGAAACAGAAATTCATCAAGGTGATCAACCAGTTTATCCATATTTGGTTTCTGTAGAGTAACTATCTCCAGAACTGAGAGTATTTACCCACACTGAGTAAATACTCTCAGTTCTTCCGACTCATTGATTTCTATTGTTGTATTAATTTATACTAATAGTTGCTTAAAATAAATTAGTTTTATAAATATCAAAATTTAAAAGTTACATTAGCCGGAGGTTGTGAGGGATGAAGCCCGCAGTGGTAGTGGTGTTAGGACGGTGATTTTCCGTTCTTACAGCACAGGACGTCTTTTGAAATTCGCAGTCTTTGCGAAGTTCAAAAGCGAGGCTCGAGACCGCATTTTGGCTCGAGCCGGTCCACACAGCAGGCTTCAATCCCTCACAACCGGAGGCGGCAAAAAGATAAACCATTTAAACCAAAGGAGGCAGTGATGAAACGATTCGTTTTGTCATAGCCTTTTTTCATTTTGAAATATTGTCTAGAGGAGAGGGGGAAAAGTTTATGGATCTGAGGAAAATTTCACTAGCTGAATTGCCTGGCGTTGGTCCCAAGAAATTAGAGGCCTTGCAGTCACTAGGTATTAACAATGTGTATGATTTATTATTTTATTTTCCTTTTCGCTATGAGGATATGCAGGCAAAGTCACTTGACGATGCTGCTGACCAGGAGAAAATCTTGCTCAAAGGTGTCGTTGCTAGTGAGCCGGTTGTAGCACGTTTTGGTTATAAGAAGACCCGTTTAAATGTCCGGATTTTGGTCGATAGTGAGTCAATCATGGTGACATTCTTTAATCAGCCATGGTTAAAAGACAAATTTGAAACTGGAACTGATGCGGCTGTTTATGGCAAGTGGAATGAAAATCGTCGCTCATTGATGGGTATGAAAGTAATTGATGTCCACGGTAATTCAGTTGATTCCGTCTATTCGGTTAATAAAAATATTCACCAAAAAACCTTGATTAATTTAATCAAGGCTGCCTATGAAAAATATCATGATCAGATTGATACAATTGTCCCGGCATATATTCGTACGAAGTATAAATTGTTGGATGATGAACAAATCGTTTCTGGTATCCACTTTCCCAAGACTCAAGAACAAGGTGATGAAGCCCGGCGGAGTGCTAAATTTCGAGAGTTTTTCTTGTTCCAATGTGGTCTGCAAAGTATCAAACGCAGCGATGAGCAAAAAAATGTTGGTTTCGTGGAAAAATACGACCATGATTTTATTCAGAAGTTTATCGATAGTTTGCCTTTCAAATTAACTGAGGCACAGGATCGCGTGACAAAAGAAATTCTCAGTGATATGGAATCAACGCATCACATGAATCGTTTGTTGCAGGGTGATGTTGGTTCTGGTAAAACAATTGTTTCAGTTATTGCCATGTTGGCATCCGTGACAGCTGGTTATCAGGCGGCTATCATGGCACCGACCGAAATCTTAGCTCAGCAGCATTTTGATAAGATTAGTAAATTACTTTCGCCTTTACATATCAAGACAGCCTTATTAACTGGTTCTTTGACTAAGAAAGAACACGATTTTATTGCTGGTGATATTGAAAACGGGAAGACTAATATTGTGGTCGGAACGCATGCTTTGATTCAGGACAGTGTTGATTTCAAAGAATTAGGCTTTATTGTAATTGATGAGCAACACCGTTTTGGTGTCAATCAGCGAAAAGCTTTGCGTGAGAAGGGACAAAATCCTGACGTTCTGGCAATGACTGCCACACCAATTCCACGTACTTTAGCAATTACAACTTATGGCGACATGGATGTTTCACGAATTGATCAGTTACCAGCTGGTCGTAAAAAAGTTGAAACTTATTGGATCAGAAGTCAAAAAATCGAGCAAATGTATCGTTTCGTGACTAAAGAATTGAGTGGAGGAGCACAAGTTTACGTTGTTACACCGCTGATTTCCGAGTCAGAATCGATGGATTTGAAGAACGCTGAACTGATTTATGACAAGTTCACTGAATTATTTGGTCAGAAGTATCATATCGGACTTTTACATGGTCAGATGCCAAATGACCAAAAGGAAACGGTCATGAAGGACTTTTCTGATAAAAAAATTGATGTTTTGGTTTCAACAACCGTTATTGAAGTTGGTGTTGATGTACCAAATGCCTCAGTTATGGTAATATATGATGCTAATCGTTTTGGATTATCGCAGTTGCACCAGTTGCGTGGTCGTGTCGGACGTGGGGAAAAGCAGTCGTATTGTATTTTGATTGCTGACCCCAAAAATGAATCGGCCACTGAACGTATGAAAATTTTGACATCGACTAATGACGGATTTGTCTTAGCTGAAGAAGATCTGAAGATGCGTGGTGCTGGTGATTTGTTGGGTAACCGTCAATCTGGTTTGCCCGAGTTTAAAGTTGGTAATCCAATCAACGACATTAATATTTTGGAAGTGGCTCAAGAGGAAGCAAGTCGACTTTATGAGGATGAGAAATTACTCAATAATCCGGAAACTAAAGCCTTGAAGTCATTTATTAACGATGAATATGAACAATTAAATAATTTTGATTAGTGAGGAAACAAAATGAAAATAGCTGTTGATGCTATGGGTGGCGACAATGCACCGCAAGTAGTAGTTGAAGGAATTGAACGTGCTCGTGACGAGTGGAAAGATTTGGAATTTGTTTTATATGGTAAAGAATCAGCCATTAAGAAATATTTGAAGAATGATGAACGTATTACAATTGTCCATACTGATGAAGAAATCCTGGGAACCGATGAACCTGTTAAAGCTATTCGTTCGAAAAAGGATGCTTCAATGGTTTTGGCAGCTAAGTCAGTTAAAGATGGTGAAAACGATGCCTTGTTCTCACTAGGAAATACTGGAGCTTTGTTAGCAGCAGGTATCTTCATCGTTGGTCGTATCAAACAAGTTGCTCGTCCAGCCTTGATGCCAACTTTACCAGCAACTAATTCACCTAAGGGTGTAAATATGTTGGATGTCGGTGCAAACGCTGAAGCTAAGGCCTCATACTTACAACAGTGGGCTGTTATGGGTTCAATCTATGCTCACGACGTTAAGAAAATCGACAAGCCACGTGTTGCCTTGTTGAACAATGGTACTGAATATGACAAGGGTGACAGCATGCACAAAGAAGCTTATCAACTCTTGAAGGATACAGAAGGTATTCACTTTATCGGTAATATTGAATCAGGTGATATTTTGGCTGGTAAAGCTGACGTTATTGTAACTGATGGTTTTACTGGAAATGCTGCTTTGAAGGCAACTGAGGGTACTGCTAAGATTCTCTTGGGACAACTAAAAGATGCCTTGCTAAATAACGGTATCTTTACTAAAATGGGTGCAGCTATCGTTTCTCCATCGCTTAAAGGTATGAAGCAAATGTTCGATACATCTCAAGCCGGTGGTGCCGTTTTACTTGGACTAAAGTCACCAGTTGTTAAAGCCCACGGTGCTGCAGATAATCGGGCAGTCTATTATACTGTTAAACAAATTTATGATATGTTATCTAACGATACAATTAATAAAGCTAATAAGTATTTTGAAAAAATGAGTGAAAAATAAGGAGATTCCATCCATGAGTGAACAAGAAGTTTTTGACAAAATCGTTGCATTGATTGCTGACAAGTTTGAAGTTGACGCATCAACAATTACTAGAGAAACATCATTTACAAAGGATCTTGACGCAGATTCAATCGACCTTGTTGAGTTTGTTCTTGAATTAGAAGACGAATTTGGTGCCGAGATTCCAGATGACGACGCTGAAAAAATTACAACCGTTGGCGCAGCCACAAGCTATATTTCATCACATCAAAAATAAGGCCATATGGTCTTATTTTTTTATACTGAACTCCAGGGATAAGAATATTCACCTGCTATGCGGAACGGTCCGAGCCAAAGAGCGGTCTCGAACCTCGGTTTGAAGCCTTACCAAAGACCGGTAAGTCTCCAAACACGCCCGGTGGTGTAACAGCTAAACAACCACAGCAGGTGAATACTCTTATCCCTTCCGACTAATTCGTTCTTATTGGTATAAATAATTTAATGAGTATCTTAATTAAGTAACCATACTAAATGGATTCTAAATTAAGGATGTTAAAATAGTTGTTACATTTATTTTGAGTATTTCAAATTTTAGATATTAATTGCAGGATGAGTATTAATAAATTTGTACACTTTTACATTCAATTATTACTGATGGATTAGTCGGAAGAACTGGGAAATATTTGTGTGCCGTGGTAGTGGTATAAGTACGGGAGATTTCTCCCGTACTTATACCACCGGGCGTGTTTGGAGACTTGACGAACTGTGTCAAGGCTTCAACCGAGGTTCGAGACCGCACTTTGGCTCGAGCCGTTCCGCACAGCTAGAGAATATTTCCCAGTTCTGTAGACGGAATATTTAACTAAACTTTCAACCTTTATTTATACCGATAATTATTTAAGAGCAAAGTTTAGTATAATTAATACATAGTGCTATTTAAGTGTGCCATCTTCATGCTTTTCGATTATTTATTCGATATTAAAATTGGGCATCAATTGAGTTATTTGTAATAATTAATTAATTAAATCGACTAGTCGGAGGGAATGAGAGCATTTACCAGCTGTGGGTGTGGCGTTATGGCTTTAGCCATTACACCACCGGGCGAGTTTGGAGACTCGCGTTTTTTGCGAGGCTTCAAAATCGAGGTTCGAGACCGTACTTTGGCTCGGACCGGTCCGCACAGCAGGTAAATGTTCTCGTTCCTGGAGACGGCAACTACCAAAACACGTTTATTAGTAATATTGGGAAAGGGGACACGTTATGTTAGATCCAAAGTTCTTACAAGTTTTAGATGAGCAATATGGAATTAAGTTTAACGATAAAAGTTTGGTTGAAAGAGCCATGACTCATTCATCCTTTGATAATGAACACAAAGGCTTGGGTATCGGTGATTACGAACGCCTTGAATTTTTGGGGGATGCGGTTCTTGAAATCAATATCTCTCGTTACCTTTTTGAAAAATATCCACAATTGCCAGAAGGCAAATTAACACGTTTGAGATCAGATATTGTTCGAACGGATAGTTTTGCACGTTTTGCCAAAGAAATTAATATCGACAAGTATTTGTTGATTGGTAAAGGTGAAGAAAAACAAGGTGCCCGTCAAAGACATACATTGCTGGAAGATATTTTTGAAGCTTTCAACGGTGCTTTATATCTTGATCAAGGTAATGAAGTGGTTGATGATTTCTTGAAGAAAGTCGTCTATCCACATATCGATTCAGGTGAGTTTTCAGAAGATACTGATTTCAAGACTCATTTGCAAGAAAGATTACAACAATCCGGTGAAGTTGAAATTGACTACAAGGTCATCGATGAAGAAGGTCCTGACCACGACAAGAAGTTCAAAGTTGAATTGATTGCCAATGGCAAGATTTTGTCTAAAGGATTGGGTTACAGCAAGAAGCATGCCGAACAAATGGCTGCCAAGAGAGCATTAGAAGAATTATAGGAGTTTGTAGTTTATGCCGTTAAAATCATTAACGATCAATGGGTTTAAATCTTTTGCTGATAAAACAAAGATTGATTTTACCAGTGGAATTACTGGTATTGTTGGACCCAACGGGAGTGGAAAATCAAATATTACTGAAGCCATTCGTTGGGTAATGGGTGAACAGTCAGCAAAAAGTTTACGTGGAGACAAAATGGTCGATGTGATTTTTGCTGGGAGTGCCACACGTCCACAAATGAATCGGGCGGAAGTTATTTTACAATTCGATAATCATAATCGAGAGCTCAAGTCGTCCCAAGATGACTTGGTAATTTGTCGTCGCTTATTTAGAAATGGCGATACGGAATTTTTGATCAATAATAAACAATGTCGTTTGCGTGATATTACAGAATTGTTCATGGACTCAGGGATGGGAAAACAGTCATTTTCTATCATTTCTCAGGGTCGTGTTGAAGCAATTTTCAATAGTAAACCAGTTGAACGTCGGACTATTATTGAAGAATCTGCCGGAGTCTCACTCTTTAAGCAAAAGAAACAACAAGCGGAAAGTAAATTGTCGGAAACAACTGATAATCTCCATCGTGTATCAGATATTGTTTCAGAGTTGTCAAAGCAAGTTGAACCTTTGAAAGAACAGGCTAGTATTGCCCGTGATTACAAAGAACAAAAGAGTAAATATGACAGTATTTATCAAAAGATTCTAACAATTGAAGTTAAGAATTTGTCAGCTCAAAAGCGTCAAATCGACAAAGATTTGCGTGAAGTTAAAATGAGCCTTCAAAATATTTCTAAGCAAGTTAAAATTGCCAATAAACAAGTTGAGGATAACAACAAGTCTGTCCAAGATTTGACTAATCAGATTGATGATAACCAAGCTAAATTGACTGAGTCGACCAAGACTTTGGAAATTTTTAATGGAAAAGTCGCCGTTGCGGATGAACGTAATGGATTCAACTCGTCAAATAAGCAGTCATTGAATAATCAATTGGCTAATTTACAAGCTAATAAAGTGGCAAATCAGGCTAAATTGGCTGATTCTAATCAGAAATTGGCTGAATGTGTCAATAAAATCAAAGATTTTGAGAAACAATTGGCTGACATTCAACAATTGAAGAAGAAAACTCCAGCTGATTTACAAAAAAATATTACTGACTTAAGAAATAATTATGTCAACTTGTTGCAAGATCAAGTTTCCAACAACAATGAACAGAAATTTTCACAACGTCAATTGGAGCGTGTTCAAGCATCGATTAATGAACAACAAGCTCAATTGACCGATGTAACTGAGAGTCTTAATAGTTCAAAGAATGACAATGATTCAATCAGCCAACAAGTTAAAAAGTTAGTTGACGATAATAAGTCATTGCTTGAGCGTGATCAACAGTTGACTCAAAGTATCAACGAAGTAACCGAAAATGGTAAGCGTGAGAATAGTAATTATTTGAAGATTCTTGAAAGTCTGCAAGAAACCAAAGCACGAAAACGTATTCTAGAAAATATGGAACAAGAACATGCTGGATTTTTTGAAGGTGCTAAAAATGTTCTGAATAATGAGCAACAATTGACTGGAATCGTTGGTGCCGTGGCTGAATTGATTTCTGTACCAAAGGAATATCAATTGGCGATTGAAACAGTTGTCAGCAATCAGTTACAGTCAATCGTTACAGAAGATGAAGCTGCTGCTAAAAAGGCGATTGCTTTCTTGAGACAAAGTCGTGGTGGTCGAGCAACATTTTTACCTTTGAATATTATTCAAGCACGGAATATTTATGCTAATGATTTGAACAAAGCTCAAATGGTCGCAGGTTTTGTTGGGGTCGCTAGTGATTTAGTTAAATATGATGACAAAGTTTCGAACATCGTTAAAAATATTTTGGGTAACTTGTTGATTGCTAAAGATATCAACGTTGCTACAAAGATTTCTGCCGCCGTTAATCGTAAATATCGTGTCGTTACATTAGATGGAAATGTCGTCAATGCCGGTGGTTCTATGACTGGTGGACAACAACGTCGCGTTAACTCAAGTATTTTGACACGTAAGGATGAATTGCAGTCTTTGAACAAGGATTTGTCTAAGCAAGAATTATTGATGGATGAAAAACAAAAGACTGTCCAAGACTTACGTGATCAATTGACAGCACTCAATGCTGAAAAGAAAACGGTTGATGAAAAGTTGGCCAAATTCAATGCTGAGAAAAATCATTTTGAGAGTGAAATTTCAACTTATCAAAATGAAGAAAAGCATTTCAGTGAACGCTTGGATGTTGTTAAGTACAATTTGGCTAAATATCAGTCCGAACAAAAAGATTTGCAGAAAAACTTAGAGTCTCAAAAAGAATCCGCTAAGAAAATTGCTCAAGAGATTGAGGATACTCAAGCTGAAATGAATCAGAAACAAAAGATGTTAACTGATTTTGACGCCGAACTACAATCTATCAATCAAAAAGAACAATCGATTCAGACACAATTGGCGGTTGTTAAGAGTAATCATGAAAATGATGCTACACAAAATGCTGATTTGATGGCTATTGCGGAACAGACTGAGAAACAAATTGCTGATGTTCAACAACAATTGACGATTCTTGATTCTGAACGTAATCAATTGGATCTTAATAGCACTGAGGTTAAGAATCGAATTGAAGAACTCAAACAAGAAATCACCCAACTTCAAAAAGTCGTCACTGATTTGAAAGCTAAACGTGAAAAGCAACAAGTGTTGGCTACTGACTTGAATAGTAAAGCTCAACGTAATTTCGACTTACAAAAGAATGCGTCTGATCAACAAGAGACTTTGGCCATTCAAAATACTAAGTTATCGAATCAAATCGACAGCCGATTGGATACTTTGTCACAAGAGTATCAATTGACTTATGAAGCTTCACTCTTGGCTTTGAACAAAGGTGATTACGATCCCGATGAATTACAAAAAGAAGCTCGTCTATTGAAGATGGGGATTGAAGAATTGGGAACAGTCAATTTATCGGCGATTGAGGAGTATGACAAGGTTAAGGACCGTTATGAGTTCTTGACGCAGCAACAAAACGATTTATTGCAAGCTCGTGCTCAATTACTCGATACAATGTCTGAGATGGATAAGGAAGTCACAACTCGTTTTAAGAAGACTTTTGACGAAGTTGCGGCTGCCTTTGAAGATATTTTCCCAGAAATGTTTGCTGGTGGTCGAGCTAAATTAGTCTTGACTGAACCGGACAACCTTTTGGAAACTGGGATTGAAATTATTGCCCAACCACCAGGGAAGAAATTCCAACGTTTGAGTTTATTATCTGGTGGCGAGAAAGCTTTGACGGCAATTACACTGTTATTTGCTATTATTAAAGTTAAGCCGGTACCATTCTGTATCCTTGATGAAGTTGAAGCTTCACTTGATGATGCGAATGTTTACCGTTTCGCTAATTACTTAAATCAATATGACGCTAACACTGAATTTATCGTCATTACTCACCGTAAAGGAACGATGATGAACGTCAATCGTTTGTATGGGGTAACGATGGAAGAGTCCGGTGTATCACGGATGTTGTCTGTGCACGTCAAAGAATAGGAGTTAATAATGGGATTATTTGATCGAATTAAAAAAGCCTTTACTGGTAAAGATGATTCTGAAGATAAAAATTTAGAAAAGAAATCTCAAGAAGAGTCTGAAAAAAAATCTGACCAAACTACTGAAGCCACTGAAATTACATCTGATGAAAAGTCAGAAACAAGTTCAGAAGCTAAAAGTGAAGAACCAGCTCAATCTGTAGAAGAAACTCCAGAACCAGAAGAAGAACCAAAAACTGAAGTTAAAGAAGAAAAAACAGCTCCAGAATCAAAACCTGAGGAACCAGTTGAAACTGAAACAGAAGAGGCACCTGAGGCAGAGGTTAAAGAAGAACCTTCAGAACCTGCTGCAGAGGCCACTCCAAATTCAGAATCAGCTGAGCCCGTTGAAGAACCCCAAGAAGCACCTGCTGAACCTGAAAGTACACCAGAAGATAATGTATCTGAAGAAGTACCTGAAGAATCAACTGATAATTCAGAGACTCAAGAGTCAACTAAAGCTGAATCTGAAACTGAAGAATCTACTGAAGCAGAAACTTCAGAATCAGAAGAAGAACCTAAAGATGATGTTAAGGAATATGACGAAGGACTTAAAAAGAGTCGTAATTCCTTTAGTTCTCGTTTAAATCGTTTCTTAGCTAACTTTAGAAGTGTTGACGAAGATTTCTTTGATGATCTGGAAGAGTTGTTGATTGAATCTGATGTTGGCTACGAAACAGCTATGCGAATTTCTGACGAATTACGTGAAGAAGTTAAGTTAGAGAATGCTAAGAAAAAATCTGACGTTTCCAATGTAATCGTTAAGAAATTAGTTGATATGTACGGTGAAGAGGGTAAAGAAGAAGATAATTCTTTGAAATTCAGTACTGATAAGACACCAACTGTTTTCTTATTTGTCGGTGTTAATGGCGCTGGTAAAACTACTACAGTCGGTAAGCTTGCTCACCGCTATCAACAACAAGGCAAGAAAGTTTTACTAGCTGCTGCAGATACATTTAGAGCTGGTGCGATTGAACAATTACAAGAATGGGGTAAACGTGATGGCGTACCTGTGCAAGCAAGTAAGGCCCACACTGATCCAGCTTCAGTTGTTTATGATGCTGTTAAACGTGCTGTTGAGGAGGACTTCGATATCTTGCTAGTTGATACTGCTGGTCGTCTTCAAAATAAAGAAGGCTTGATGCGTGAACTAGAAAAAATCAAGCGTGTTATCACTCGTGAATTACCAGATGCACCACAAGAAGTTCTCTTAGTACTCGATGGTTCCACGGGACAAAATGCTTTGAGCCAAGCTAAACAATTTAACGAAACAACTGAAGTTTCCGGAATTGTTTTGACAAAGATCGATGGTAGTTCCCAAGGTGGTGTCGTCTTGGCTATCAGAAATGAATTGCACATTCCGGTTAAACTAGTTGGTTTAGGTGAACAAATGGATGATCTGCGCGACTTTGATCCAGAGAAATTCATCTATGGTTTGTTCAAGGAATTGATTGTTGGGACGTCTAACAAATAGTTATGAACATTGATGAAACAACACGAGTGAACTTGCTGTATAATTTTTATCATTCACTACTGACTAAAAAGCAAAGTCGTTATTTGGACTTGTATTATGTTGAGGATTTTTCACTCAGTGAAATTGCGGAGCAACTAGAAGTTTCGCGACAAGCAGTCCTAGATAACTTGCATCGTTCGGTCAGTTTGTTAGAATCGTTTGAGAAAGAACTTGGTTTGATTGAGAAAACTCAAGAGATTGATGATATTTCTGAAAAGCTCGACCAACTAGTTCAGACGAAGTATGCAGATGATAAAGAATTATTAGATTTAGTCCAAAGAATTTCAAAAATAAATGAAATGTAGGAGTAGAGTATGGCTTTTGAAGGATTAAGCGAACGCTTAAATAAAGTTTTCTCCTCACTAAGAGGTAAAGGTAAACTTTCTGACGAAGATATCCGTAAAGTAATGCGTGAAGTACGTATGGCTTTGTTGGAAGCGGATGTTAACTTTGACGTTGTTAAAAAATTCGTCAAGTCTGTCAGAGAACGTGCCTTAGGCGCCGAAGTAATGGAAAGTTTGACGCCATCACAACAAGTTGTCAAAATTGTTGATGAAGAATTAACTAAGATCATGGGACAAGAAGCTGTTCCATTGAACAAATCCAAGCATATTCCAACAATCATCATGATGGTTGGTTTGCAAGGTGCTGGTAAAACTACAACAGCTGGTAAATTAGCTAACCGTTTGAAGCATGAAGATAAAGCTCGTCCATTATTTATTGCTGGAGATGTTTATCGTCCCGCTGCCATTGAACAATTGAAGACTATCGGTCAACAACTCGATGTGCCAGTGTATGACGAGGGAACTGAACATGATCCAGTTGACATTGTTCGCAATGGTTTAAAAGTTGCCGAAGAGAACAAGAATGATTACGTTATTATTGATACTGCCGGTCGTTTGGAAATTGATGAGCAATTGATGGAAGAACTTCAACGTATCAAAGATTTAGCACATCCAGACGAAATTTTGTTTGTTGCTGATTCAATGACTGGTCAAGTTGCTGCTAAGGTTGCCCACGGATTTGACGAACAACTCGATATTACCGGTGTTGTTTTGACTAAGTTGGATGGTGATACCCGTGGTGGTGCCGCTCTTTCAATTCGTGACGTGACTGGTAAGCCAATCAAGTTTATTGGACAAGGTGAAAAACTCGACCAATTAGACGTCTTCCATCCTGATCGTATGGCCAACCGTATCTTAGGTATGGGTGACATGCTGACCTTGATTGAAAAGGCCCAAACAGATTACAACGAAGAACAAGCTAAACAAGTTGCTGAAAAGATTCGTGAGAATAGTTTTGATTTCAACGATTTTATCGATCAAATGGACCAGATTCAAAAGATGGGTCCTTTGGATGAAATCATGAAGATGATTCCAGGGATGGCCAACAACCCTGCTTTAGCTAATATCAATATTGGTGAAAAAGATATTGCCCATTTAAAGGCAATTGTTTACTCAATGACACCATCAGAACGTGAAGATCCCGATTCATTGAATCCATCACGTCGTCGTAGAATTGCTGCCGGTTCTGGTCAAAGCGTGCAAAACGTTAACCGAATGATTAAGCAATTCAAGCAATCACGAGACATGATGAACAAAATGAGCAAGGGTAACATGGCTGGAATGGATCAACTTATGGGCAATGGTGTCAAAGGTAAGTTGGGCAAGATGGCTATGCATTCTATGGTTCGTAAGAATAAGAAAAATAAGAAGAAACGTTTGAAGAAAATTAAGCGCTTCAAGTCATAGGTCGCCTTCAGCGACAGTGATAAATACCTCAGACAATGAAATTACGATAATATTTTAAATATCATCATAAACTTGAGGCAAAACAAATAGCTTCAGCAATTCGAAATCGGATTGCTGAAGCTATTTTTGGTTCTTAATAATCGAAAGCTAAACATATTTTGTCCAATTCTCTTTGCCTTTTAATAAAACCAGTTATTGGATGCTTACTTTCCATTGTAAAAAGAATGTAAATGTTTAGTATTATTTATTCATTTTTTATAATATTGTGATATTCTCTTTTTGAAAAATAATATTGCAATATTCGATTAATATTCTAAACAATTATTATAGGTGAAGGTTTTTCTTTTAAAATGGGAGAAGACAAAATTGGACAATATTATTAAATGTGTAAATATATCTGTTTATTTTAATAGGGGGATTTTAAGAAAGCAGTCAAAATATGTCTTAAAAAAGATAAATTTAAATATCCAAAGGGGAAATATATTCGGAATTATCGGTCCATCGGGTGCTGGAAAGACAACGTTGCTTAATGTTCTGACCAATCAGATATCTTACGAGGGAAATGTCTACATTGATGGAAATGACACCACTGATAAAGGGACTGATTTATTTAAAGAGCTAAGCTTATGCTCCGTTAATAGTGGGTTATACGAGGAATTAACTGTGATGGATAATCTCTTGTTGTACGCAAATGCATTTGGAAAAGGTAAAAAGGAAGTTTCTGAGTTATTACTAACAACAAACCTGCAAGACTGTGAGCAAAAAATATTTTCAAAATTATCTACAGGAATGAGACAGAGGGTTTCTTTGATTAGATGTTTTTTAAATGATGCATCTGTACTTTTATTAGATGAGCCAACAAGTAATGTAGACCCATACACAGGATCGATAATTAGAGATATTATTGTGAAAATAAAAGAAAAAGGAAAAACAATAATTCTAACGACACATAATATGCTTGAAGCAGAACAGTTATGTGATCAACTAGTTTTATTGAATGAAGGGGTTGTACTTGAGCAGGGCAGTCCTAGTCTAATAAAAAAGAAATATTCTCAACAGCCATTATTTATAACTTGCACAATGGAAGATGGTTCTCCTATTGAACTTGAATATCCGAAGGAAAAAATCCAATTATCTAATTTAATAAAAAATCAGATAATCTTAAACATTCATTCTAATGAGCCTACTTTAGAATCTATATTTGTTAACTTAGCGAGAGGGAAAATGTCATGATGAAGAATAGTAGTCTTAAAAGCTTAACAAAAGTAAAGTTTAAACTATTGATTAAAAACTTTTCGGCAATTAGTGGTTCATTGATTGCAATTCTTTTTAGCATTTTATTTCGTTACACGTTGTCTGATTCAATGTTTAATGGTCAGCGAGGACAGTTCATTTTAATGATGACCGTATTATTTAATTCTGTTATGTCGTCAATAATGATGATAAGTCTTCCTATGGCAGAGGAGAAAGAAAAAAAGAGTTTAAAGCTTTTGGTTTCGTCTGCTATTAGCCCGTCTGAATATTTGATTGCGACATTGACACCATCTTTTATTGTGATAATGGGAACCAATTTAGTTTTGCCATTATTGAGTGATGTAAGAATAGAAGTATATTTCTATTTACAATATATTGTTATAACTTTCATAATGACTGTAATAAGTATGATTATTGGCTTATTAATAGGTATTCTATGCAAAAAGGTATCAGATACGTCATATTTCGTAACGCCAATAATCCTGCCTTTAATCCTAATCCCACAGTTTGGGACACTTAACGATACATTTAAAAGTATTTCTGATTTTATTTACACTGGTGTTTTATTAAAAATGTTAATGAATGTAGTAATTAATCAGTCAATTGATTTTTCCATTAAATCAGTTTTCATTGTTATTGTAGAGTTAATTGTGTTAGTTAACTTATTCTCATACCTATACAATAAAAAGGGATTAAAAATAAATGAATACTAGAGTTGTTTGAAATCAAAGATCCGCAGTTCTAATCTGGAAAATTAGCCTAAATATGTATGATGAAAGTTAATAACCTCTTGCAAATATTTCGTAGTCTAAATTTACTTGAATAATTTCAAATACAATCGTAACCGATTAATTAGTCGGAAGAGCTGAGAAGTATTCACCAGCAGTGGAAGTGGCGTTATTGCTTTAGCAATTACACCACCGGGCGAGTTTGGAGACTTTCCGGTCTGTGGAAAGGCTTCGAACCGGTCCGCACAGCAGGTGAAATACTTCTCAGCCCTGGAGACGGCAGATATAAAATAAAAAAAATTAACTGGTGTAAAGAAAAAAACTTTACACCGTCTATTATTTTGTGTATACTAACAAAGTTAAGTATTTAGGAGGAAACAAACATATGTCAGTTAAGATTAGAATGAAACGTATGGGTAGTAAATTACGCCCATTTTATAGATTAGTTGTTGCAGATTCACGTTCACCACGTGATGGTCGTTTTATCGAACAAGTTGGTTATTACAACCCAATCTCACAACCAGAAGAAATTCACCTAGAAGACGACAAGATCGTTGAATGGTTAAACAAAGGTGCACAACCTTCAGATACTGTTCGTCACTTGTTGAAACAACACGGAATTATGCAAAAGTATCACGAAAGCAAATTCACAAAATAGTAATTTTTAATGGGGCCTGACAAGAGTTGTCGTGGTCCTATTTTTATTCACGGAGGAAAAATGACCGAAAAATTATATCGAGTTGGTACAATCGTCAATACTCACGGTATTAAAGGCGAAGTAAGAGTGATTTCAATTACTGATTTCCCAGAGGACCGCTTTAAGGCCGGTGCCAAAGTTTACTTGAAGAACAAAGATCAAGTGACTGAATTTACTGTTGAGTCATCACGCCCACATAAGAGTTTCATTCTGTTGAAATTTAAGGGTTACGATAATATCAATGATGTTGAAAAATATGTTAAATCAGAATTATTTGCTGATGGCGAAGAAGTTTCTAACCTCAATGAAGGTGAATTTCTTTACAAGCAGATTATTGGTTTGACTGTGATTGATAAAGACTTAGGTGAAGTCGGCAAGGTTACTGAAATTATTGAGTTGGGTTCAAATGATGTTTGGGTCGTTAAAGGACCTAAGTATAAAGAAATCTTGTTGCCTTACATTGACGATGTTGTTAAAAGTGTAGATATTGATAATGGCGTTGTTAATGTTGAAATACCGGATGGGTTGATGGATTAATGGATATTACAATTTTAAGTATTTTTCCAAAAATGTTTCAGGCTTTAGACGAATCATTGATTGGTAAAGCTCAGGAAAAAGACCTCGTTAATATTGATGTCGTTGATTTTCGTGATTTCACGACTAACAAACAAAATCATGTTGACGATGGCACATACGGTGGTGGAGCTGGGATGTTATTGCAGGCTCAACCGATTTATGATGCAATGGATTATGTTGAAAAGAAGAAACCTGGTAAAAAGCGAGTTATCTTGTTGGATCCAGCTGGAAAAACTTTCAACACGAAAATGGCCAAAGACTTTGCTAAAGAAGATCAATTAGTCTTTATCTGTGGACATTACGAAGGCTTCGATGAACGAGTAAAGGATTTAGTTACTGATGAAGTTTCAATCGGTGATTATATTTTGACTGGTGGGGAATTGCCAACTATGAGTATGATTGACGCCACATTGCGTTTCGTACCTGGAGTTTTGGGCAATTCTGAGTCAGCTGAGGTAGAATCTTTCTCTAATAACTTATTAGAGTACCCTCAATACTCACGTCCAGCCGATTTCCGCGGTAAAAAGGTACCTGACGTGTTAATCAGTGGGGATCACGAAAAAATCCGTGTTTGGCGTCTTAAACAAGCTTTGAAGAAAACTCTTGAGCGTCGTCCTGATTTATTGGAAAAGGCTGAGTTGACCGATGAGGAACAAAAGTACTTGCGTGAAATTCGTCGAAATAACTAGTTTACAATTATGTTCAAATAAAGTATTATATTATAAGTGTTTAAACGCACATATTAACGATATTCCGCTGTGTATCAAAGGATATGTATGAGTGTCGGCTAGGAGAAACTATTTATGAATAAATTAATTCAAGATATTACATCAGAACAATTACGTTCTGACGTGCCTGACTTCCGTAGTGGTGATACAATTCGTGTCCACGCTAAGGTTGTTGAAGGTAGCCGTGAACGTGTTCAATTATTCGAAGGTGTTGTCATCAAGAGACATGGTGCTGGTATCAGTGCTACATACACTGTTCGTAAGATGAGTAATGGTGTTGGTGTTGAAAGAACATTCCCACTAAACACACCTCGTGTTGAACAAATCGAAGTTATCAGACATGGTCGTGTACGTCGTAGCAAGCTTTACTACCTACGTGCTCGTACAGGTAAGGCTGCTCGTATTAAAGAACGTCGTCGTGACATCTAATTTAATGCAAATAGCTTAAAAATCCGCTATCTCTCAATTGAGATAGCGGATTTTTTTACCAGTTTGATTTTCAACATAAGTATTTTTAAGTACAAAGAAGGCATGTAATTCACAACCGAATTACATGCCTTTTGCGTATTATATAGAAAACTAAAATTTTGAAATGAGTATTAAATCTTATTCTGCCATACGCATTTCTGAATCTAACGTCATTTGACCATCCATGATCTTATAAACATTATCTGCAAA
This sequence comes from Companilactobacillus heilongjiangensis, assembly GCF_000831645.3. NCBI lineage: Bacteria > Bacillati > Bacillota > Bacilli > Lactobacillales > Lactobacillaceae > Companilactobacillus > Companilactobacillus heilongjiangensis. Next base: position 1,501,400 of record NZ_CP012559.1, on the reverse strand, counting down.
GTCACGTAATCTTAAATCGTGGGTTACGATTACTACGGCTGTATTTTGTTCACGTGCTAAGTCTTGGAATATTTTGCCCACTTCAATGACTCTTTCACTGTCTAAGGCTGCTGTTGGTTCATCAGCTAGGAGAATGTCTGGTCTGGTGTAAAGTGCTCTAGCGATTGCTACTCGCTGATTTTGACCACCTGATAGTTCACCTGGGTATTTATTTTCCAGCTCACTTATACCCAATTTTTGCATTAAACTTTCTAGTGAAAGATTGGATAGATTGTGTTCTTTCTTAACTTTTTTTACTAGTTTGAATTGTTCTTTGACGGTTAAGTAGGGAACGAGGGTATATGATTGTAGCACAAAGCCGATACTGTTTAATCGCATTGCATCGCGTTGTTTGCTGGTCATCGATTTCACAGCTTTGCCTTCGAGTTGAACTGTGCCGTCAGTCGGTGTCTGTAAGCCTCCAGCAATGGTTAGAAAAGTACTCTTACCAGAACCTGAAGGTCCAATTACTAAGTTCACTTGGCCTTTTTGAGCGGTGAAATTGATATCTTTTAAAACGTGAACTCGGCTGGTTCCGGTACCGAAATATTTATTGATATTATTTAATTGTAAAGTTGCCATTTTATTAGCCTCCGATTACGCTGACAGGATCAACATTTAAGATTATTTTGATGGGGATAAGCGATCCAAGTAGTCCGGTCAGAATTAAACCGAAGCCGACTGCGGAAAGTATAGGAATATTGAAACTCATTGGAACTGCTGCAGGCATGGCAAATGCGGTAATTCCGGTAAGAACCGTCGCAATTAACAAGCCACTGACTACGAGGATAACGGATTGAGAAATTGTGGCGTTAACCAATGTTTTGGAAGGAATCCCTTGCGCACGTAAGACAGCATAATTTTGAATTTTCTGGATTGTTAGGATGTATAAAAAGACTGCGATAACAATTAGAGAAATGATCATTAGGAAGCCAATCATAAAGGTAAACGTTGAGTTTTGTGCGGAATAGCCTGGTAGTTTAGAAATAAATGCTTTTATTGAGTAGGTCTTGAGTTGTTTATCTTTGACGTCAAAGTTGGCATTTTTTGAAACGATTGCACTAGCTTTGAAAGGACTATTCAGGTTCTTGATTGATAACCAGTTGTCGATTTGCCCGTAGATTACCGGTGCAATATTCAACTTAGCATTTTTAATAAAACCAACAATTGTATAACTAGTTGAAGCTGAATTGAATTTGATTTTGTCGCCGAGTTTATAGCCATCAGTTTTGAATTTATCATCAACTACAACTTGATTAGCCTTCTTAAAGTTATGTCCTGAGCTAAGTTTGAGGTTTTTGGCAATAAATTGTTTCTTATCTAATCCTAAATATTGGGCTGATTCTTTAGTTAGACCGCTTTTCTTGGCAACAACAGCGGCTTGACCAATATAGGCTTCATTTTTAGTTATTTTGGAATCCTTGACTTGGTCTTTTGTAATTAGTGATTGAGTCAAACTAGTGTTGGCATCTTTATCAAGGACGATACTTTTCGCATTCCAAGAGTTGATAGCATCGGTATTTTGATTCGCAAGTCCCATTGAAAGGCTAGTCAGTATAAAAATTAGGTAACAGATTAGGACAATCATGCCAATTATTAAGCCATATCTGAATTTTTCTTTCTTGATTTCTTTAAGTGATAGAAACATTTTTGTCATCCTCTTTGGCTAGGGCGTTTAAAACACGGCCTAGTTTCTTCAATATTATTTCCTTGTTACTTGGATCAAGCATAATTTGTTTGATAGCATCGTGAATCATAACTTGCGTTGCCCAGTGAAATTCGTTTTCAGTTATCATGTGATTATTGAAAGGGGTCAAAAATAATGATTCATTGTGAAGCAAATGCATTTTAACTAGTGAGAAATAGCGACTTCTGTAGCTTCTTTCAATAAAGTCACGAACTTGCTCAACATATTCGTCAGGTCTGAGTTTTTGACTTGAATCGGTCACAATGCTTTGGTGAATATCTTTCAATGCGTAACTATATAGGTAATGGTAGGCGTCATTTAAGTCATCAAAGTATTTATAAAAAGCACCACGGGCAATGCCGGATTCTTTAACAATTCTTGAAACTTGAGCATCAGTTAAACTATGATTGGAAAATTCATTTAATAGGGCATCAGTTATTAATGATTTTTTTGATTCATTTAAGTTTTCGAAAGTTGTAGAAACCATATTTCCTCCTTTGTGACACTGTGTCACTTTTTAACATGAACAAAGTATAACCATTTAGTGACACCGTGTCAACAATTGAGAAATAAAAAACCACTGTATCTCCAAATTGGAAATTACAGTGGTTTATTTGGCTAATTATTTACTATGTGGAGCCTTAGGGTGCAAAACTGATTCTTTCAATGGAATAGTCTTATCGCGTCCTAAGTACATTTGATAATAAGGTGGTACGTTGTTTACGTAATCTAACAACATCTTTTGAATTGTTGGCAATGCTTCAGGTGTAACTGCTGGAAGGTCACTGGCTTTGATTTCACCCTTGATACCATTGAATCTCTTAACACGTTCTAATAGATAACGGATATCGTAACGTGAAGGGTTAACTTCGATGACATCTTTATCAATGTTCAATAGTTCGTAGACACTTTCCAAACCTGTTCTAACTGAAGTTTCAACTGTGAAGACAACATCATCATCAACTTCAACAAATTGTCCTAAGAAAGCTAGGTTAGTGCAGCCGTCAGGAACAACCTTTGGACGATCGCCGAGTTCGCGTGGCATAAATTGACTTGTTACATAAGGCATCATGGCTGTTGACATGTATGTGTGCTTCAAAACTTCATCTTTAATGTCAAGCATTCCCAAGTGATAGAGGAGTTCAGTCATGATTTCATCGCCGGTACAATCCCACATACGTTTCTTGATGTAGTTACCGACGTTTTCACCATAAAGTCCATAGCCCCAACCAACTTCTTCATCGTCAGCTTGATATGGGAAGAATGGCTTGTGGTGAATTTCGAATGACATATCCCAATTTGAATCTCTGAATGTCATCAAACCACCAGTACCAGCTTTGCTACCGGATAACTCTTCGATACGTCTGAAGAATTCTGGATAATCCTTAACAGTAGGGAAGAATGAGATCCACTTAGTCTTGTCAATTTGTCCCAAGAATTTATCTGGGTGACCGAATTTATCATCTTTCTTAGCTAAGTTTTTCCAAATAGTGAAAGTACCCATGTGTTCTGTATCAGTGTTAGTTACAGCAACAGTGTCGTTGTCCCCAAATGTACTATTTTCACTGATTGAACCACTTGTAACAAAGACTAAGTCCTTGCTGCTGACGGGAATTGCGACATCTTCATCATTATGGTGAGCTAGGATTTCTTGAACGGTATCGTTCTTTTCATCAAGTGTTAAATCATAAACGGTAAAGTTGTTAACAAAGTGAACGCCATGGTCGATTAGCCATCTCTCGATAGGAAGAATAATTGCGTCATATTCGTTATATTTAGTGTGAATGAATCCTTCGAGGTATTCGTGACGGTTGATGAAAGTAAATCTTTGCCAATAACGACGACATTCGATAGCACTGTGATAGTGTTTGAAAGCTAATTGACTGTGGAAACAAACCCAGAAGTTAGTCTTGAAAAAGTCTTCGTCAAAGAATTCATCGATACGTTTGTTAGCTAAATCTTTTTCTGAAGAAGCGACAACTTTAGCCATGGCAGTAACATATTTTTGAGGAAGCTTGTAATTGTGATACTGTCCATCAATTTCACCTTGGTTGACGATAACACGAGCCTCACTGTGAATTGGATCATCACGGTTGAAATCAACTACATCATCAAGAACGGTTCTACCTTCATTTTCGAGTGAAGGAATTTTACTGCAAAGATACCAGAGACATTCCATGTAAGGTTCTAGTTCACGTTCAGCTCGGCAAAGGTATCCCTCATTGCCTTTAGTACCGTCCATGGAACCACCCATAACAGGTTTCTTTTCATAGATAGTAATGTTATCTCCAGGCATTTTAGCGTCATCAATTAAGAATGCTGCTGTTGCTAAACCAGCGATACCACCACCGACAATGTTGGCCTTACGACCATCAACGCCAGCTGCTTTATGAGGATGATACATTGTTTTATAAATATTCATCATAAATACCTTCTTTCATTGTTAGCTCTTACTTACAAGTCCAACAATAAAATAAAGTGAGTGTTGAGACAATTTACAAAAAAAACGAAATGTAAATTTGATTTACACTTCGTTTTTTTTGTAAAGTTGATGATTATTCGGCATATTTGTTCAATGCTTTCTTAAAATCGCCTTGGACTAGGACACCAGTTTGCTCGACAATTTCTTGAGGGTCATCCTTCATACCATCCATGATCCACTCCAAAATCAAGGCAATAAAGGCCAGACTATAAAAGTGGGCGATGAAATCCTTGTGTTTTTGATCAACAGACATACCAGCGGCTTGTTTTTCAACGACTTTAATAATATATCCATAAATAACTTTATAAATATATCGTTCCATTAAATCACGATATTCTGATTTGTAAACATTTTTAGTAATGTTGCCACTGTCGCGTAGGGCAATCATAATATCATAGAAACCCTTGTGCCAGTTGTCGTAATCAGCCACATTACCAAGGATATTATCGGCATTTTGTCGAGCTGAAAATTCGACTAATTCATAAATATCAGAAAAATGATTATAGAAAGTTTGACGCGTCAATTGACATTCATTGACGATATCTTTCACAGTGATTTTGTCGATTGGCTTAGTTTGTAAAAGCGTATTTAAAGCATTAATCAAAATGGATTCAGTAGTATTTTGCATGAAAAGTTCCTCAGTTTTAGTTAGTTAAATTGCACAGTTAATTTTTCACGACCAAGGCCTGGATCAACGTAAACATCTTTGAGTTTTAATTCGAAGACTTGAAGTTTGGGACCAATCATATCCCAAACTTTTTGATAGTTAGGAACTGAGTCTAAATATTTTGGTAACAAGTCTGCCATTGTCTTGTCTGAATGTTCAATCGTGACATTTTGTGAACGAATATAGGGATTGCCAATCATGTCGCTGTTAGGGATGCTGATGAAAGCAACACTTTGAGCTTGGTCATATTCAAGCGTTCCAGCTGCACCTTTGACTGATGAAAAGTAGAGTGTGTCCGGTTGATCTTCTAGCCAAACAAAGTTAACGATTTTAACGTTGACCTTGTTGTCTACAGAAAGGCTGAGCGCCATTTTATTGGTAGTCTTAGTGACATTCTTTAATATGGAAATATTCATATATTATAACTTCCTTTTTTAATCATTATTATTAATTAAATCATAACACCGGCAGATGTTGTTTCGTTTGATAAAGGCACCAAATTTTACTCAGTGAATCTAGAATCAGCAAATAATTTTTCTGAAGCTAAGCGATGGCTTTGATTTTCATCGTAGTTGGCAACGAATAGACAGGAATAAAGGGTATTTAAAACATATTCGATGCCAACTTGTGAAGCAAAAGGTGAAATTTTAACCGTTTTACTTTCAGTATTAGTCACTGGCAAAACAATATCACTTAATTTAGCAATCTTAGAGTCTTTGTCAGATGTAATAGCGATGATTTTGACACCATTTAGACGAAGTATCTGCGCAAGTTGGTAAGTATTCTTGCTTTGTCCACTGTATGAAATTAAGATTGCACAATCATTTTTGGTGTAGTTGGCTGCCATGAATTTGCTTTCTTCAGTCAGACTAGGCAAGTTGGCATTTAGATTAATTTTCATTAACTTATTTTGGAAACTTAAGGCTGAGATATAAGTATCGCCATAAGCAAAAATACCTAGTTTTCGTGATTGAAAGATGTCGCGAACGGCGTGTTCCAACAAATCATTTGTCAATAATTCACTCGTTTGTTTTAGCGAGGTTTGCATTAATTCTAATAATTTTTGGGCAATTTCTTTATTGGAATCATCTTCGGTAAATGGAAAATCAGGATTAACGGCAGAAATATCGTTGTAGTGTTGTTGCAGCTCAGCTGATAATTTGATTTTGAAATCCTTATATCCTTTGAGACCAATTTTTCGGCAAAGTCTAACGATGGTTGAAGTTGAAGAAAAAGTGGATGTCGCCAGGGATTGAATGGAATGATTGATGACAGATTCCTTATTTTTGAGAATATAATCCGCCAATTGCTTTTCCGAACCGTTGAATTTGTCAGCTTTTGTTAATTGAGAAATAATGGTCATCCTGATACCTCCATTGTTAAATATGAAAAAATATTCCAAGTTATAAAAATATATTACTAGAATTTCTGGAACAATATTACCAATACGTCTATTAAGCTATTTATATCATTTTACCGTGTTTTAATAGGGATGAACAAAGCATAAGGAGTGGTTAATGATGAAATTAGCGATTATCGGATCAGGAAATATTGTACATGACTTTTTAACAATCACGAAGGATTTAAAAAATACGGAATTAACAGCCATTATTGGAACAACTCGCAGTATTGATATCTTGGACCAGTTGAAATCTGAATATCATATTGGAGCGGTTTATACGGACTTTGATACGGCTTTGGCGGAAAGTGATTTCGACACCGTTTATGTGGCTGTCCCAAATTTTCTGCATTATCAATTTGCTAAAAAAGCTTTGGAGAATGGCAAAAATGTAATCTCTGAAAAACCATTTACCGTAAAATTAGCTGAATTTATAGATTTAAAAGAGATTGCAATGAAGAATCATTTAGTTTTACTCGAAGCAATTACCAATCAATACTTACAAAATTACGTTGATTTGAAAGAAAAATTACCAGAGTTAGGTGATTTAAAATTAATTGAGAGTAACTATTCCCAATATTCATCACGTTATGATGCGTTTGAAGCGGGGAAGATTTTACCAGCATTCGACCCTAAAAAGGGTGGTGGAGCATTGATGGATTTGAATATTTATAATATTCACTTTATTGTCGGATTATTAGGACGACCAGAAAAAATATCATATTTGCCAAATATTGAACGTAATATAGATACGTCAGGTATTCTGATGCTCGATTATGGCAACTCAAAAGCAGTGGCAATCGGTGCTAAAGATTCCGTTTCGCCAATTCGAAAAACAGTTGTCCAAGGTAATAAAGGTTCAATTGTTGTGAATGGACCAACTAATGAGATGCGCTCGTTTGACGTTTACGATAAAGATAAGAATTTATTGGAACAAGTAGATCACAATATTTATCCACACAGAATGTATCAAGAATTTGTTGAGTTTGAAAAGATTATTCAAAATAATGACTTAAAAGAAGTTGCGACGAGATTGCAACACAGTGAAGATGTTATGTGGGTCGTTGACCAAGCGCTTAAATCAGCTGGCTTAAAGTTAGAATAAAGTCATATTTTCACTGTTATACAAAATGATTATAAAATCAATCTACGCATGGTGCTAGTTGATAACCAATTACAAATATTTCATAGTTTAAAATTGTTTAAACACTTTTTGTATTCAACTAATAACGATTAATTAGTCGGAAGAGCTGGGAAATATTTGTGTGCCGAGGTTCGAGACCGCATTTTGGCTCGGGCCGTTCCGCACAGCTTGAGAATATTTCCCAGCTCTGGAGACGGCAGTCTATTGCATCCACCAAAAATAAAGGTTAATATAATTAGAATTATATAGTGAAACAGGTGGTTTTATGGTGCAATCTAGAGCCAATCGAAACCTTTTATTGGTTGCATTCATGTGGGGAACAAGTTATACATTTATCAAAATGGCGATTGCTGCGAAAATGCCGCCGTCAGTCATTAACACCTTGCGGGGATTGATTTCAGCAATATTGGTCTACATATTTTTTCGAAAAATTATTAATACGATGACTTGGAAAGAGTTTAAGATTGGAGCCGTTTGTGCAATTTTCAATTTTGTGGTCGTACAGTTGCAGTCCAGTGGATTGAAGTATACGACGCCGAGCAATAGTTCGTTTATAACGTCAATTTATGTGATTTTATTGCCATTTATTGCTTGGTTGATTTTCAAGAAAGTGCCACCTTTGAAAATTTATTTGTCGATTTTAATGTGTGTCTTAGGTATGGTCTTTTTGACTGGGATTATTTCGACTGGATTTGAATTTCACATGGGCGATTTCTTAACTGTATTGAGTGCCATTTTTTATGCATTTCAGATGACGTACTATGGCTATGCGACGCATAATGCTAGATCACAGGTAATTGCCTTTCAATTAGGCTTTATCCAAGCTATTTGTGGGGTTCTGTATGCTTTTACGTTTGATTATGGAAAGTTATCCCAGATTAACTGGACAGCAGCCATCGGACCGGTAATCTACTTAGGAGTAGTTGCAACATTTGCGGCTCAGGTTCTTCAAGTGATGAGTCAAAAGTATACCGATACGGTTACAGCCGGTTTAGTTTTGATGACCGAATCATTATTTGCTAGTTTAGTATCTGTCATATTCCATGTGGAACCCCTCACACAACACCTGATAGTTGGTGGCAGTTTAATAATTATGGCAACTTTAATTGCTCAATTTGATTTACGTGGTGTCATTTCAAGGTACTTTATCAGGCAAAATGGGATTAAAAAACCTTAGTTTGTGAGAAAATATAACTTTAAGGAGGATTTTCATGGAAGAGACGAAAATTTCATTAATGAACAAACAGTTGGATGCATTACTGTATCAAGAAAATAATTTGATTGCTAACTTGGCTAATGCCAGTGCTTTGATCAACGATACCTATGAGGATTTGAATTGGTCAGGTTTTTATTTGTACAACGAAGAAACTGATGAATTGGACTTAGGACCATTTCAAGGTAAAGTTGCCTGTATGCATATCAAGAGCGGTAATGGTGTTGTTGGAACAGCTTTTGCCGACCAACAAATCCATCGTGTAGCTAACGTCCATGAATTTCCTGGACACATTGCCTGTGACAGTGCCAGCAATTCCGAAATTGTTGTGCCAATTACCAAGGGTGATAAAAAAATTGGCGTCTTAGATATTGATTCACCATCATTGAACCGTTTTACTGAAGCTGAAGAAAATGAATTAGCTGATTTTGTTAAAGTTTTGTTGCAACATATGGGCTAGAATGGTTTTGAGGAGTTGGTAAAATGTTACAGCAGATGCGTTATTTTGTAGCAGTTGTTCAGAATCATAGCTTTACCAAAGCGGCAGCAGAATGCAATATTGCACAGTCTTCCATTTCACAGCAGATAAAAGATCTTTCTAATACTCTAGGAGTTGAATTGGTCAAACGTAAGGGTAGAAGTTTCGAGATTACCAAGGCTGGCAATCATTTTTATCAAGAGTGCCAAAGCATCTTGGACCAAGTTGATAAATTAGTCGAAGATACAAGAACGATTGAAAAAGAAGATACTGAGGAATATGTTTTAAGGATTGGCTACTTAAGAAAATTCGGATCGAAAGAATTTTTACGTGCTGTAGCACAGTTTTCTAAAGAATATCCGCAAGTGAGAGTTAAAATCCACAGTGGTTCGTACAGTGACTTATTTGATTTAATCAGAGATTCTAAAATTGATTTGAATTTCTCAGACCAAAGACATGCTTTTTCCAACGTCTACGAGAATCTATATTTAACAGACACCGATTATATGGTAGTCATGTCACCGGATAAGTTTGTCGATCATGATGTCATTGATACGCAAGAATTGAAGGATACACCTTGTATCTTAGTTGTAGGAGCAGATGAGTTTGCTTCTGAACAAGAATATTATCGAAATATTTTAGGAATTAAGAGTCCGTTTAGAAGTGCCGCAACGTTTGGCGAAGCCCAGATGTTGGCAGCTTCCGGACAAGGGTTTATTGTGGTTAACAGTCGCACGGCGGGATTGGTTGATCAAGAAATCAACCGAGTTGTGAAGTTAGTTGATAATGGCCGTGACTTAAACCAACGATACTTTGCATATTGGAAGAAAAGTAATTCTGGGTATTATATTGAAACATTTGCCCAAATTTTAAAATCACAATTTAATTAAATTTATCAAAAATGAGTTGTATCACACTTAATTAACTTTAAGCGTGGTACAACTCATTTTTTTATACCTAAAAATTCATAATCATACCCATGGTGTTAGTTAAATATTCCGTCTACAGAACTGGAAAATATTCACTAGCTGTGCGGAACGGCCCGAGCCAAAGTGCGGTCTCGAACCTCGGTTTTGAAGCCTTGACACAGTTCGTCAAGTCTCCAAACACGCCCGGTGGTATAAGTACAGGAGGATTCTCCCGTACTTATACCACTACCACGGCACACAAATATTTCCCAGTTCTTCCGACTAATTAATCATCAATAATTGAATGTAAAGGTATACAAATGTATTAATATTCAAGCTATTTAGACTATGTAATACTCGCAATAAATCATCAACTAGCACCATGCGTATAATCAACTATCTAGATTTCCGATTGAATGTATCGCAAATGGAAATTGGAAGTAGTTTGGAAAAAAACTAAGATTACATTTGTTGATTGAGAGAGAAACATGGAGGAATTTAAAAATGAATTCAGCAGATAAATTGCTTGATGAACTTAGTAACCAATTCGTTGCCGCATTATCAAAAAAAGATATTTGTGTATTAGATGAAATGATTTCTGAACAAGTTGAAGTTAATTTAAATAATCATCAGAAGTTATCAAAACTTGAATTCATTGATCAGATTCAAAATGAAGATTTATGTTTTGATGGTTTACAGATTATTTCAAAAGTTGGTTGTAGTGAGGTTCAAATAAAAGGTTTCGCGGTTGATATGGATGGTCATAAAAATAAGGCTGTTTTGAATTTACATATTACTAAACAAACCGAAGAATTAGTGATTTCTTATTTACTATTAAAAATAATTTAAAAGGACGTCTTCAAATGTTAATTTTACTTTTACCCGTAGCCATGGGAGCCGGGTTGGCAATTCAAACAGCAGTTAATTCTAAATTACGAGGTTTCGTAGCATCTCCGTATTTATCATCAGGATTTTCATTTTTAGTAGCTTGGTTGTTCCTATTAGTTTTGAGCCTCGTTACTAAGCAAAGTATTTTATTAGATGGAAAAATGTTTTCAGCGCAGCCGCTGTGGGTATGGTTAGGTGGACTATTCGGAGCCATTGCATTGACGGGAAATGTTGTTTTATTTCAAAAAATCGGCAGTTTACAAACTACCGTGTTGCCAATTATGGGACAGATAGTGATGAGTGTTTTAATTGATCAATTTGGTTGGTTTCACTCACCGGTTAATAGAATAAATGTCACTCGAGTTGGTGGTTTAGTATTGGTTGTTTTAGGTGTGATATTGTCCTTAGGCATTTTCAATAAAGTTGAAAAAGATCTTAAGAAGAAACATATTAATCCGCTATATCAAATATTTGCGGTTTTAGCAGGAATGATGATGGCAGTTCAAACAGCTATTAATGGTCATCTGGGAACAATTTTAAAATCACCAGTTCATGCATCCTTGATTTCTTTTACAGTGGGATTACTTTGCTTAATAATCATGAACTTAGTGTTAAAAACAAAAGTCAGCAATCTTAAATTGGCACTGCATGCCGGAATACATTACTGGTGGATCTGGGTCGGTGGTTTTATCGGAGCACTTTACGTCCTTTGCAGTTCATGGTTGGTTCCAGTATTGGGAACTGGTCAAGTTGTCGTTCTAGCATTATTTGGACAGTTAGTTATCAGTGCTTTAATTGAACATTTTGGTTCATTTGAATCTAACATTAATAAAATTACGCGTTCAAAAACTTTTGGTTTAGTAATTATGTTTTTTGGCGTGTTAGTAATAAAGTTTCTTAATTTTTAGGAGGAAATCATTATGAAAAAAATTATTATTTTGGGAGCATCAGGCTCAATTGCAACATTAGTCGAGAAAATTTTAATTGATAACAATGAGGTTGAAATGACTTTATTAGCACGTCATCCAGAGCGAATCGCTGATGATATTAGAAATGATAGTCGTGTCAAGATTGTCGTGGGGGATGTTGTCAAAGATTACGGCACTTTGGTGCAAGCAATTAAAGGACAGGATGTTGTTTATGCCAATCTCTATGGTGCCAATCTTGGTAAGCAAGGTCAGTCCGTTGTAAAGGCAATGAACGAAGCCAAAGTTAAACGAATTGTCTGGATTTCAGCAAATGGTATTTATGGAGAAGTTCCTGGTAAATATGGTCAATGGAATCAAATGATGTTAGGTGATACGTTGACTGCTTATGCGGCCGGTGCCAAAGCTGTTGAACAAAGTAAGCTTGATTATACGATCATCCGTCCCGCTTGGTTTTCAGATGAAGACACAATCAGTTATGAATTAACACAAAAGGGCCAACAATTTAAAGGAACGGAAGTATCTAGAATAAGTGTTGCATCATATATTAGTTCATTGTTGTTAGATTCAGATCAAGTAATTAAACAATCGATTGGAATTAATAAACCTAACACAGATGGTTCAAAGCCTAGTTTTTATTAAAATATTTGGTGAACAGAAAAGAGTGATAAGTTGAGAATTATGGTTATCGGAGCATACGGACATGCAGGTAAACTAATTATGCGAGAGGCAGTTCGTCGAGGACATGATGTTGTGGGCATCGCACATCGAATGCATAAACATGAATCAACTAATAATATTGTTATAAAAGATATGATGGATTTAACAAAAGCTGATATTTCAAATGTTGATGCAATAGTAGATGCCGTTGGTGCTTGGACTGCTGGAACTGAAGCGGTTCATTACAATGGATTGGAACATATCACGCAAATGATTGCCGGAACAACAATTCATTATTTGAAAATTGGTGGTGCCAATACGCTCTTTATTGATAAAAAGCATCGGCATACTTTGCAGGAATTACCGTTATATTATCCGGATTACATGCAAGACGTTTGCAACGCACATGCTGAAGGATTAAAGATTCTCAGAACATATGATGATGTGAATTGGACATATGTCACACCAACATTTAACTTTGATCCAAATGGTCAAAAGACTGGTAATTATCAAGTTGAAGGGGAAGAAATAAAAGTTCCCAGTTCACATGATCCTAATGATGGAAAACATGATTACATCAGTTATGCTGACTTTTCTAAGGCGGTAATTGATATAGTGGAGCAACATAAATTTGTTCACCAGAGAATTACGTTGGTTAGTGGTGATAATCCACATCCTACTTGGAGATACTAGATATTATATTTATAATTCAACTAAAAAAGATAAGTAATCCCTTGAGGAAAACTTATCTTTTTTTGAATTTTTATGATGTTAGTGTTGCGAGTTAATAACATTGATCCAGAATCATTAGTCTTAAACAATTATATTCATATAATTTAATTGAATGGCTTGTAAATTGGTGCTAACCTGATTAAGTAAAATATGGGATTAAGGATTCTAATGATATGTTAAGGGGAGAACGAATAATGTCCAAAAAAGTTATAACAGCCTTTTTGATAGCAGCAGGGATGACTGGTGGCTTGATATTAAATAGTAGCCAGTTGAATGTAAAGGCTGCTAGCAAAGGGATTGTCAACACTACTAAAATGACATTTCTTTACAATGAACAAGGAAAACTTGTTAAAGACCGTGCATTAGCTCCAAAAACTGCTTGGGTCTATGACCAACAGATTCAAATTGGTGATCAAGGTAGCTTTTATCGCGTAGCAACACACGAATTTGTCAAAACTAGTGATGTTTCAGTTCAACATGGTAAGACCGAAAATGGAATTGTTAGAACGGGTTCAAATGGTGCATTAATGTACGGCTACGATGCAGGTAATTACAAGGCAACTGGCACCAAACTAGCTGCACATAGCGCTTGGCAGTATAGCAAAGTCGATAATGCTAACGGTAAAACTTGGTATCAAGTTAATGCCGATGGTTGGATCAACAGTGATGATGCTTCAACTTCAAATTTCATTAATAATTCTGGAGTTGCCAAAATCAGTTATGCTCCAGCAAGTGGTATCAATTTGTGGACTGGTTATGGAACACATAAAGTCGCTAGCGGCCAAAAATTAACCAATGGCTCAGAATGGAACTTTTCCCAGAAAGTTATTGATGCCAATGGGGATGCTTGGTATATGCTTGGCAATAATCAATGGATTGAAGGAACTTATACCAAGATTACGAACCAGGTTTTTGATACTAGTGCAGCTCAAAACTGGGATCCAAATTTTGCAGTCGTTAAAGTAAATCAGAAAGCGTCTGTTTATAATGACAGCAATTATAAGTCTGGTGTAAAAGAATCATCTGCAGCTGGAACGTTGCTACAAGTGGCTTCAACTGAACAAACAGGCAATGTTATCTGGTATGAGTTGAGCAATGGCGGTTGGATTCCTTCAACAGTTGTGACAGAAATGACAAATTATCGTTCACCAGTAGCTTTGAATGGTAAAACTAAGCAACAAACTATCGACGCTGTAGTTTCTGCAGCTAAACAACAATTGGGCAAACCTTACATTTGGAATGCCAAGGGACCAGCTGGTTTTGACTGCTCAGGTTTGATGCAATATGTCTTCAGACAAGCAACCGGTCAAAATATCGGTTCATGGACAGTCCCACAGGAAACAGCAGGTACCAAAGTTTCAATTAATCAATTGCAACGTGGCGACTTAGTATTCTGGGGTCCATCGGGTGCCAGTTATCATGTGGCATTATACTTGGGCAATAATCAATATTTGAACGCTTTACGTCCAGGTACCAATGTTAAAATCGACCGTATTTCTTCAAGTTTCAGACCATCATTTGGAGTACGAGTATTTAAGTAAAGTTCCGTTTCTAGAGCTGATGAAGACTCTCAGTTCTTCCAACTAATTAGTTTTTAGTGGATGAATAATCAAATTAAAACTTCAGTATTCAGTAAAAAAAACTCACAATCCAGAAATGGTTGTGAGTTTTTTTTAGTTGAAGGCTTGGTTGTAATATTCTAGATAAAATTCATTAGTTTTAGGTAAGGCGATTACTTTGGTAACACTGGTATTTCTTGGTTCGGGCAAAGTCATGGGATCTTGTGGCTTTAGAATATCTAAGGCAACGGCCTTAACTGTGAAACCATGTGTCACACAAATAATTTTGTCATCTGGATATTTTTGCATGGCATCCATAATGAATTCATGTACTCGTTTGATGACATCCTCAAAAGTTTCACCACTGGGAGCGTATTTAACATAAATAGGGAGCACGTCGTTGAGATAATCATTGTAGGCATCAGGATGAAGTTTGCGAAGCTCAGCATTTTGATGACCGTCCCATTCGCCGTAAGAGATCTCAATCAAACGTTTGTCGTAAGAAATCGGCAGTTGCGCTTTTTCATTCAAAATAGCAGCAGTTTGTTTAGTACGTTCCAACGGACTACAGATAATTCGATCAGCAAAGCTAATATCAAAATTATCAGCCAAGTTATGAGCTTGCTTTTGACCGTTGTCGTTTAAATAAGTCATTTCCGTGTTAATGGTACCTTGTTTCATTTTCATCACATTAGCGGTGGTTTGTCCGTGTCTAATAAAGTAAAATTCAGTCATAGAAAGGCTCCTTTGTTGTTTTTTTATTTTTTATCATCAAAATAAAGATGTAATAAATTAGTCGGAAGGGATTAGAATATTCACCAGCTGTGGGTGTGGCGTTATGGCTTCAGCCATTACACCACCGGGCGTGTTTGGAGACTTACCGGTCTGTGGTAAGGCTTCAAACCGAGGTTCGAGACCGTACTGTGGCTCGGACCGGTCCGCATAGCAGGCGAATGTTCTAATCCCTGGAGACGGCCAGAAACTAATTGTATGCAAAAAATTGTACAATATCCAGTTGACAATTAAAATATAAATGTTAAAGTAATTTTAAGTTAATTGGAGGTATTTTAATATGAGAACATTAAATCTTAACATTTTAACAGTCTCCTCCAAGTCTACACACAATACATGTAGGCTTATTAACTAGCGCGCTTAGTAAACAAACCTCATGTATGTAAAACAATTACATCTGTGAGGTCGCTTAATTCTTAGAAAATTTGACTCCTCGCAGACTCTAATCTGTGGGGATTTTTTTATCTAATTTTAAAATTCAAGGAGTGGAATAGATATGACAATTTACAATTTTGCAGCTGGTCCCGCAACAATGCCAGCCGAAGTTATTCAACAAATTAAGGCCGATTTACCTTCATACAACGATTCAGGCATGAGCATTATGGAAATTTCTCATCGTTCCGCTCTGTTTGAAGATGTTTTTCAAAAGGCACAACAAGATATGCGTGATTTATTAAAAATTCCTGATAATTATCAAATTTTGTTTTTCCAAGGTGGCTGTACATTACAATTTACTGCCGCACCACTTAATTTAGCCAATAAATATCATAAAATTGCTTTGTTAGACAGCGGTCATTGGGCTGATCGAGCTGGTGACGAGGCCAAAAGAGTCGGGGTTAAAGTCGATGTTTTAGATTCAACTAAAGCTGATCATTATACGAAATTACCGGTTTTGGAAAGTTTGCCAGCTGATACTTACGATTATTTGCACATCACCACTAACAATACGATTGAAGGTACCGCCTATACGAATTTGCCTGAAACTGGTATGACCGAATTAGTGGGAGATATGTCATCTAATTTCATGGGTCAAGCATATGATGTTAAAAAGTTTGGTGCCATCATGGCGGGCGCTCAAAAGAACTTGGGTATTGCCGGATTAACGGTAGTTATCGTTAGAAATGATTTAATTGGTAAGGTTAAAGATTTGCCAAGTATGGTGGATTATCAATTATTTGCTAAAAAGGAATCAATGTTTAATACGCCACCAGTTTTTGCAATTTACGCAGCTGGTCTAGTTCTTCAATGGTTAAAAGATCAAGGTGGAATTGCTGAAATGGAACGACGCAACCGTCAAAAATCAGGACTATTATATGATTTCCTAGATAACTCAGACCTATTCACAGCACCAGTTTTCAAAGCCGACCGTTCATTAACCAATGTCGTATTTGTTACAGGCAATCCAGAAATTGACCAGCGATTAGTTGCTCAAGCAGCTGACAATGGTCTAGTTAATATTAAAGGACATCGTTCTGTTGGTGGTATGCGTGCCAGTTTGTACAATGCAATGCCATATGAAGGAGTCGAAAAATTGGTCGACTTTCTAACTAAATTTGAAAAAGATTACAGGGGGCTCCACTAATGTATGAAGTAAAAACTTTTAACGCAATCGCACAAGCCGGTTTAGATACTTTTACCGATGATTTTGAAATTAACCAAACAGATGAACCAGATGCATATTTAATTCGTTCAGTTAATCTACTACAAGCCGAATTACCAGAAAGCTTGAAGACCATTGTTCGTGCTGGAGCCGGTGTTAACAATGTGCCACTAGGTCGAGCAACAGCTCAAGGAATAGCAGTTTTTAACACTCCCGGAAGCAATGCCAACGCTGTTAAAGAATTAGTTGTTTCATTAATGATTGCCACAGCTAGAAATCTTTTTGAAGCCCATAATTATTCAGACGAACATACTGAAGCCGACGTTTCTCAACGAACTGAAAAAGATAAGACTAAATTCAATGGGACTGAATTGGCAGGTAAACGCTTAGCTGTCATCGGTTTAGGAAATGTGGGTTCATTAGTTGCCAATGCCGCTTTAGCTTTAGGTATGAAAGTTATTGGTTATGATCCATATTTATCGGCCAATGCCGCATGGAGAATCAACAATCGGGTTAAACGAGTGGACTCAATCAAAAATGCTGTGAAGAATGCTGATTTTGTCACCATCCACGTACCCAAGAATAATGAAACGATTGGATTATTAGGAACGAAAGAAATTACCGAGATGAAAGATGGCGCCGTACTGTTCAACTATTCAAGAATTGGGATTGTCGACAATAAAGCAGCCGTTAAAGCCATTCGCAGTCAAAAAATCAGTCACTATTGTACAGACTTTGGCGAACCAATCATTGCCGACCAAGAAAAAATTACCATCACGCCACACATCGGTGGTTCAACGCTAGAAGCAGAAACAAATGGAGCCGTCCAGGGCGCTAATACTGTCATGAATTACCTTGAAGAAGGCGACACAACACACTGTGTGAATTTACCAAATATGCAAGTACCATTTGAAACAGCGTATCGAGTGACCGTAATTCACCAAAATGTTCCAAACATGGTTGGACAAATAAGTACCCAAATTGCCAATCGAGAAATTAATATCGAAAATATGGCGAATGCTGCCAAAGAAAAGGTTGCGTATACGGTTATTGACGTTGATGATTTGCAAGGAAAGGATCAAGAAGGTTTAATATCAGCATTAGAAGGTATTAAGGAAGTTTATAAGGTACGTGTGATTAAGCACAGATAATGATTATAGTCACAAAATTATGATTTATTAAATATGATTATTTATGACAAATATCTATGCGATAAATTAGTCGGAAGGGAAAAGAATAGTTAGCGGCTGTGATAGTGGCGTTATGGCTTCAGCCATTACACCACCGGGCGTGTTTGGAGACTTACCGGTCTTTGGTAAGGCTTCAAAAACAACCTAAGATTAGTTCTGAGGGAAGATCAATTTCTTCTCTTAGAACTTTTTTTGTACACTGGAGACAAAGTTCGAGACCGCTCTTTGGCTCGGGCCGGTCCGCATAGCAGGTAACTGTTCTTTTCCCTGGAGACGGCAAAACAAAAAACCACCCTTAATTGAGTGGTTTCCTTTTAAAAAATTTGTGAACGATATAATCCAACAACTTTACCAATGATTTCGACGCTGTCTAAAATAATTGGATCCATTGTATCGTTTTCAGGTTGTAGGCGGTAATGTCCATTTTCTTGATAGAATCTCTTACATGTTGATTCAATATCTTCAGTCATGGCAATGATAATTTCACCATTATTAGCAAAATTTTGTTCATGTACAATAACATGATCGCCATCAAAGATTCCAGCATTGATCATACTTTCGCCGTGAATTTCCAACATGAATAATTCACCAGACTCACGAGTAAGATCAGGTGGGATTGGAAAATATCCATCAGGATTTCTTTCAGCGGTAATAGGTTGACCAGCAGCAACGGCACCTAAAATAGGAATTTGTTTGGATTTGATACCAATTGAATTAAGACCAGCACCAGTAAGCTCGATAGCACGGGGCTTTGTGGGGTCTCTTTGGATAAATCCTTTTTTCTCAAGACGAGATAGGTGACCATGAACCGTTGACGTTGAAGAGAGATCTACGGCTTCGCAAATTTCTCTAACAGTTGGCGGATATCCATGTTCATCTAAATAATCATAAATACATTGTAAAATTTGTGACTGTTTAGAGCCTTCAGCTTTTGACATTAGAACACCTCATTGTTAATATCTTAAATAGATTGTATCAAAATTTGAATACAACTTCAAACAAGTGTTCGATTGTATCGAGGGGAATTGAAATAATGAACGAACAAGAAGAATTGCTCAAGAAGATTAACGAACTAGCCCATAAGGCTAAAGACGGCACTATTACTAAGGAAGAAGAAGATCAACAAGCACAATTACGTAAAGAATACTTGAAGAACTTCCGTGCCGCATTTAAGTCTCAATTAGAGATGACACAGGTCTATGATAAAGCAGGAAATGAAGTTACTCCTGAAAAAGTTCGCGAAATTCAACGGAAAAAAGGATTACGTGACGATTAGACTTTCAATTGTCTAACTTTTTTTGTAATATTAATAAGTGTATGGAAAGGGTGAGAACATAAATGGGAATCACAATAGTTGTTGGCGTTATAGCTTTGCTAGTTGGATTAGTTGGTGGTTTCTTCGCTGCCAGATGGTATATGAAGAAATACTTCCAAGACAATCCACCAATCAGTGCTGATATGATCAGACAAATGATGGCGCAAATGGGTCAAAAACCTTCACAAAAGAAGCTTAATCAATTAATGAATACTATGAAGAATTCACAAAAGAATAACAAATAGTTATGTCATTTAGGCGATATACATATATTTATATGTATATCGCTTATTTTTTTGTCTCAAAAAATAAAATGATAGCTAAATACGAACTATTAATATTTTTATAATTATTAAAGACAAAATGTAAACGGTAAATACGAACAATAGACAAAAATAAATGAATAAAATGCGTATTTAGCATTGAAAGAATTTTCAATCCCTGATAAACTTTGGATACCAAAGCAAGAAAGGTGGAAAAAGTAATGCACGACGTAGCAATAGTTATGGGTTCAATTTCTGATTTGAAGATCATGCAGAACACAATCGATGTTTTGAATGAACTGGGAGTTAGTTTTGAAACGAAAGTAATTTCGGCACATCGGATGCCACATGAGATGTTGGACTTTGCCAATCATGCTCATGAAAATTATCAAGTTATCATAGCTGGAGCTGGAGGTGCAGCTCATTTACCAGGAATGATTGCTTCTTCAACAACTTTGCCAGTCATTGGCGTTCCAGTTCCTTCCAAATATCTCAAGGGAATGGATTCGTTGCTATCAATTGTTCAAATGCCAGCTGGTGTGCCAGTTGCGACAGTTTCCATCGGTGAGGCTGGTGCAAAGAATGCAGCCATTCTCGCCACAAAAATTTGTGCTTTAAATAATCCAACTTATCAAAATAATCTATCAGCATATGTTCAAGCCATGCACGATAAGTCAGTAGAAAGTGGGAAAGACCTTGGATAATACGTTACTGCCAGGAGCAACAATCGGCATTATCGGTGGTGGTCAATTAGGCCAGATGATGTCATTTTCAGCTAAAGAGATGGGTTATAAAGTCATCATTTTGGATCCGCAAGAAAATTGTTCAGCTGCTCAAGTGTCAGATGGACAAATTGTCGCTGAATATGATGATCTTGATAAATTGATTGAGTTGGCTAAGCAATGTGATGTTTTGACTTATGAGTTTGAAAATGTCGACGCTGATGCTATCAATGAAGTTAAGAAATATACTCAAGTCCCACAGGGTACCAAAGCTTTGAAAGCCACTCAGAATCGTGTGTCCGAAAAGAACTTTATCGAAGCCAGCGGTTTTAAAGTGGTGCCACATATCGAAATTACTAATATCTTTGAATATCACCGAGGCGTTGAAAAGTTAGGTGCTCCGGTAATCTTGAAGACAATTCGTGGTGGTTATGACGGTAAAGGTCAAATTTTGATTGAGGACCCTGAGAAAGCTCATTTTGCCGAAATTGAAAAGTTATTGATGCATGGACCATGTATGTTGGAAAAGAAGATTGATCTGAAAAAAGAAGTTTCAGTTATCGTATCTGCTAACATTCGTGGTGAAACATCAATTTTCCCTGTTATTGAGAATGTTCACCGTCACAACATCTTGCATCTCAGTACTTGTCCAGCTGATATCAGCGAAAAAGCTGAGCAACATATTTATCAAGTTGGTGAGACGCTGGCTCATAATCTCGAGTTGGTCGGAACAATGTGTATCGAATTCTTTATTTCAGAATCGGATGAAGTTTTCGTTAATGAAATTGCGCCACGCCCACATAATTCCGGTCACTTGACGATTGAGGCCTGCAACATTTCACAGTTCGATGCACATATCCGTGGTGTTTGTAATCTTGCCATGCCAAAAGTCGAGCTATTAAAACCTGCCGCAATGGTCAACTTGCTCGGACAACACTTGGAAAATGCTAAGAATGAGTTAGTTGAACATCCAGAATGGCATTTCCACGATTATGGCAAAGATAGTGTTAAAAATAACCGCAAAATGGGTCATATCACGATTTTGAGTGATGATTTACAAGCTACAAAGCAAGCTATTGAAAATAATTCAATTTGGGATGTGTAAATTTATGACAGAAGATAAGTTGCTTTATACAGGTAAGGCTAAAAATGTCTACCAAGCAGAAAATGACGACGAAGTTTTGATTGTTTATAAAGACCAAGCCACAGCATTGAATGGTAAGAAGAAAGAAATTTTACCAGGTAAGGGTGTTCTGGATTGTCAGATTTCACAAATTGTTTTTAATTATTTAATCGAAAATGGTATCAAAACACACTTGGTTAAGAATCTTTCTGACCATGAACAATTAGTTAAGAAAACTCAAGTATTTCCATTGGAAGTTGTTTTAAGAAATATTACTTCCGGGTCTTTGGTACGTAAGTTCCAAATTGAAGAAGGCCAAAAGTTAAAAGAACCGATCATTGAATTTTATTACAAGAGCGATGCTTTGGATGATCCTGTGATTAATCAATCTCAAATTCACGCGCTAGGCATTGCTGACAACGAAGACATTGAATATATCAAACAAGAGACTTTGAAAATCAATCAATTGTTGATTCCATTCTTTGCTAAAGCTGATTTCGACTTAGTTGATTTCAAGTTGGAATTTGGTAAATACAACGGTGAAATTATCCTTGTCGATGAATTTTCACCAGATAATTGTCGAATTTGGAACAAGAATGATCATCATTCAATGGATAAAGATGTTTTCCGCAAGCATGAAGGCAATTTAGTAGAAACTTATCAAACAGTTTTGCAACGACTACAAGACAAATAGGAGAGAATTATGAAATTAGTTAAAGTGTATGTCACTCTAAAGGATTCCGTATTAGACGCTCAAGGAGAAGCTATTAAATCAGCTGTCCATTCTATGGGTTACAACAAAGTTGAAAATGTGGGCATGGGTAAATATTTCGAATTAAAGTTTGCCGATGATTATGCTGACTTGGAAAAAGATGTTGACTCTATCTGTGATGACCTTTTAGCCAACCCCAATATTGAAACTTATCGTTATGAAATTGCGGAGGCAGAATAGATGAAGTTTGCCGTAATCAATTTTCCTGGTTCTAACTGCGATATGGACTTGTATTACGCCATTCGTGATGGTATTGAACAACAAGTTGAACTTGTCGACTATCGAGCTGAAAGTTTAGCTGGTTTTGATGGTGTGTTGATTCCTGGTGGCTTTTCTTACGGTGACTACTTGCGTAGTGGTGCGATTGCCGTTCATGCCCCAATTGTAAAAGAAATTATTCGTTTCGCTAACGAAGGCAAAATTGTCCTCGGGATTTGTAATGGATTCCAAATTTTAACAGAGCTTGGTTTATTGCCAGGTGCCTTGATTAAAAATGAGCAAGGTCGCTTTATCTGTGAAACAGTTGCTCTAAAAGTTGTCAATAATCAGACTGCCTTTACAAATGGCTATGAAAAAGATGAAGTAATCAATATTCCAATCGCTCATGGTGAGGGTCGTTATTATTGTGATGACAAGACTTTAGCTGAATTAAAAGCCAATGATCAAATTGCTTTCCAATATCTTGAAAATGTTAACGGCAGTGTGGAACATATCGCTGGCGTAACTAACAAACAAAAGAATGTCCTAGGCATGATGCCCCACCCAGAACGTGCAATTGAAGAAATTCTCGGTTCTGACGATGGACTGAAACTATTTCAATCAATAATCAATTATCAAGTAAAGGTGAATAATTAATGACTGAACCTACGGCAAAACAAATTAAAGATGAAAAAATTTATCAACAATGGGGTTTAACAGATTCCGAATATGATTTGATCAGCACAAAGATTCTCAAACGTTTGCCAAACTACACTGAAACGGGTCTTTATTCAGTAATGTGGAGTGAACATTGTTCTTATAAGAATTCTAAAAAAGTTCTTCGCAAGATGCCTAACAAGAGTGAACGCGTGATTGCGGGTCCTGGTGAAGATGCCGGAATTTTGGATATTGGTGATAATCAGGCAGTTGTCTTTAAAGCTGAAAGTCACAATCATCCTTCTGCGGTTGAACCCTATCAAGGTGCAGCAACAGGTGTCGGCGGAATCATTAGAGATATTTTTTCAATGGGTGCGCAACCGATTGCACTTTTGAATAGTTTGAAATTTGGTCCTTTAAAAGATGGTCAAACAAAGCACCTAGTTAATGAAGTTGTTGCTGGTATCGGTGGTTACGGTAACTGTATTGGTTTGCCAACAGTTGGTGGCGAGATTGCCTTTGAAGATTGCTACGAACACAATCCACTCGTAAATGCGATGTGTGTCGGCTTATTGAATAATACTGATTTCAAGCACGGTACAGCTAGTGGCGATAAGAATTTAATCGTCTATGTCGGTGCTAAAACTGGTCGTGATGGTATCCACGGTGCAACATTTGCTTCTGACGAATTTACGGATACTAAGAACAAACAACGTTCAGCCGTTCAAGTTGGTAATCCGTTTATTGAAAAGCTATTGATGGATGCTTGTGTTGAAATTATTGAAAAGCATCCTGAATGGATCTTAGGTATTCAAGATATGGGTGCCGCTGGTTTAGTTTCATCAACTGCCGAAATGGCTTCAAAAGCTGGCTCTGGTCTCGTGTTGAACTTGGATAAAGTTCCCCAACGTGAAACTGAAATGAACGCCTACGAAATGATGTTATCTGAATCTCAAGAACGAATGGTTCTCTGTGTTAAACCAGAATTCGTTGATGATGTGTTGGCTTTCTTCAAGCACTTTGAACTTGATGCAGTCGTGATTGGTCAAGTTACAACTGATAAGCAATATAAGATTTATCACCATGATGAATTAGTAACCGATATTCCCGTCGACAGTTTGACTGAAGATGTTCCTGAATATGACCGTGAAGAAACTCAACCACAACGCATGATTGATGACAAAGATTATCAATTTGTGCCTGTAATTGATTCGCTAGAAAAAACTTGGAATGAAATGTTGCAACGTCCCAATATTGCTAGTAAGAAACATTTCTACCAAACTTATGATTCACAAGTTAGAGCTAATACATTAGTTCGTCCTGGTAGCGACAGTGGTGTTGTTAGAATCCGTGGTACAAGAAAAGCTATCGCCATGACTAACGATAGCAACTCGAAATACGTTTACTTGAATCCATATGTTGGTGGTCAAATTGCCGTCATGGAAGCAGCTAGAAATATTGTTGCCAGTGGTGGTGAACCAATTGGTGTTACTGACTGCTTGAATTATGGTAATCCTGAAAATCCTGAAGCTTTCTGGGAATTAGACAAGAGTGTTGAAGGGATTGCTAGTGCCTGTGAAAAAATCAATACACCAGTAATTTCTGGTAATGTTTCGCTTTACAACGAATACAACGATGTTGCAATTTATCCAAGTCCCATGGTTGGGATGGTCGGTTTGATTTCCGATATCGATAATGTCACAACTACTGCATTCAAAGAAGCCGGTGATTTGATCTATGTAGTTGGTCAAACTCAAGACGATTTCAACGGGTCAGAATTACAAATGGCTCAATCTGGAAAATTAAAAGGAAACTTGCGTAATTTAGATTTAGACCAAGAAAAATTACATCAAGATATTATCCGCCAAGCAATTTCTCAAAAGCTAATTATGAGTTGTCACGATTTATCAGAAGGTGGATTGGCAGTTGCCTTGTCAAAATCAGCTTTCGAAAATGAATTAGGTTTTGAAATCAATACAAGTTTAACTTCAGCTCAAATGTTCTCAGAAACACAATCTCGTTTCTTAGTAACAGTTGCTCCAGAAAATCAAACTGTGTTTGAAGAACTCGTAGCTACTGATATTGAATGTTTAGGAACAGTTACTGCAGCACCAGAATTCAAAGTTACTACTGCTGATGAATCTGTGGAAATCAACGGATTAACAGCCGGTAAAAACTGGAAGGAGGCCATTGCGTGCCTAATGAAGTAAGAAGTTTAAATGAAGAATGTGGTGTCTTTGGTGTTTGGGGCGCTGAAAATGCTAATTATCTAACGTATTTAGGACTCCACAGTCTGCAACATCGTGGTCAAGAAGGTGCCGGAATTGTTGCTAATGATGGCAAAAAACTTCGTGCTTATCGTAATTTAGGATTGTTGACACAAGTCTTTTCTAAACCAGAATATTTGAATTCTTTAGTTGGTGATTCAGCAATTGGACACGTTCGTTACTCGACAGCTGGTGAAAATAAGATTGAGAATGTGCAACCACTCTTGTTCGATTTTACGGACAGTCAAATTGCTTTAGCTCACAACGGTAATCTAACTAACGCTGTGACTTTGAAAAAGGAATTAGAAGAAAAAGGTCACATCTTCAAATCTAGTTCTGATTCTGAAGTATTAGTTCACTTGATTAAAGTTTCCAACGCACCAACTTTCCATGAAAAAATTGTTGAAGCATTGAATAAGATTCAAGGTGGTTTTGCATATTTACTTTTGACGAAAGATGCCATGCTTGTGGCATTGGATTCACATGGTTTCCGTCCACTTTCAATCGGTCAATTAGATAATGGAGCATATGTTGTGGCTAGTGAGACTTGTGCACTGGACGCTGTCGGAGCCAAATTGGTTCGCAACGTACAACCTGGTGAATTGATTACGATCGACAATGATGGAATGAAAATTGATCAATGGACAACTGATACGAAATTGGCTATTTGTTCAATGGAATTCATCTACTTTGCTCGTCCGGATTCAGATATTTTGGGCGTTAACGTTCACTCGGCTAGAAAACGTATGGGAGCTAACTTGGCTAAAGAATTTCCAGCACTTGGCGATATTGTCGTTGGTGTACCGAACTCCTCATTATCTGCAGCTAGTGGCTACGCTGAAGCAAGTGGCTTGCCATATGAAATGGGCTTGATTAAGAACCAATATATGGGCCGTGAATTTATTCAACCAACTCAAGAACTACGTGAAAAGAGTGTTCGTCAAAAGTTGGCTGCTGTTAAAGGTGTTGTTCAAGGCAAACGAGTTATCTTAGTTGACGATTCAATCGTGCGTGGGACAACTTGTGCATACATCGTGCAACTATTGAGGGATGCTGGAGCAACGGAAGTTCACTTGCGTATCGCGTCACCAAGATTTATGCATCCTTGTTTCTACGGAATCGATATTCAAGAAAAAAGCGAATTGATTGCAGCTCACAAGTCAATTCCAGAAATGAATGAAATATTCGGATCCGATTCGTTGAAATTCTTGAGTGAAGAAGGCTTGATCGATGCAATCGGTTTGAAGTCCGATGCACCATATTCCGGTTTAGATATGTCATATTTCAATGGTGACTATCCAACTTATCTTTACGATTATGAATCTAGAAAATAAGGAGGCATTCAATGTCTAATCCCTATCAAGATGCGGGCGTTAACGTCGAATCAGGTTATAAAATTTCTAAATTTGTGAAACAGAATACACATAACAGTAATATCGGAAATTTCGGTGGTGTTTATGAGATTCCCGAAGGTTATAAGCACCCCGTTTTAGTTTCGAGTGATGACGGTGTGGGAACTAAATTGCTGTTAACAACGGAAGCTAAGAAGTGGGATACCATCGGAATCGACTGTGTAGCCATGTGTGTCAACGATATTTTGGCTCAGGGTGCAACACCACAATATTTCTTGGATTATATTTCAACTGGTAAGGTTGATGACAAAATTGAAGAAATCCTCAAGGGAGTTATCGCCGGTTGTAATCAAGCTAATGTCAATTTAATTGGTGGCGAGACTGCGGAAATGCCCGGAGTTTATGAAGCTAAAGATTATGATATTGCTGGTTTCTCAGTGGGTATCTGTGAAAAAGATGATTTATTGAAGAAAGAAAATATTCAAGCCGGCAATGTTTTAATTGGCTTGAAGTCGAGTGGAATTCATTCTAATGGCTATTCACTAGTTCGTAAGATTTTCTTCCAAGAACATAAATTGACTGTCGATAGTGTTTTGCCAGAATATACCGAGCAAACACTAGGTGCGCTACTACTGACACCAACTAAGATTTATGTGCAAGATATTGTGCCATTACTTGATGAACGTTTGATCAAGGGCATTTCACACATCACCGGTGGCGGTTTCTATGAGAATATTCCACGGATGTTGCCAGACAATCTAGCTGCAAAAATCAATGTTGATATTTGGCCTAAGTTACCAATATTTGGTTTGTTACAAAAGTATGGTCAATTAGAAACAGCCGATATGTATCATATTTTCAACATGGGTATCGGAATGGTAATTACCGTTGACGCTTCTAAAGAATTGGAAGTTTTAGAGTTATTGAATGAGAAAGAAACTGTTGCATATACGATTGGGGAAGTCGTTCCTAAGTCGAAAGAAAGTTTGATTTTGAAAGGGGATCAGCTATGAAAGTAGCAATCTTTGCCTCGGGAAACGGTAGTAACTTTGAAGCTATTGCCAAGTCAGATGAATTGCACAACGTCGGTTTGGAAATCGAATTGGTCGTTTGTGATCAAAAGGAAGCTCACGTGATTGAACGGGCAGCAAAATATGATATTCCCGTTTTTATTAATCAGTTGAGTGATTATCCTAATCGTGGTGCGTATGAACAAGCTATTATTGAAAAGTTAAAGCCGCTTCAAATTGAATACATTTTATTAGCAGGTTATATGCGTGTTGTTACGCCTGTCTTGTTGGCAGCTTATCCAAATCATATTATCAATATTCATCCATCGCTTTTGCCTAAGTTTTCTGGTCTCGAAGCGATTGAACGAGCTTTTGAAGCTGGGGATGCGGTGACAGGTGTAACGATTCACTATATTGACGAAGGGGTCGATACTGGTCCAATCATCAAGCAAGAAAAAGTTGTTCGTTTGACCAATGATACTGAAGAGAGTTTGGAAGCTAGGATTCACCAAACTGAGCATCAAATGTATCGCCAAGTAATTCTTGATTTACTAAATAAAACTAATGGGGTAGATAAAAAATGAAAAGAGCTTTGATCAGTGTTTCAGATAAAACAGGTGTTGTTGAATTTGCTAAAGGTTTAATTGCTAACGATTTTGAAATTATCTCAACTGGTGGTACATACAAGAAGCTACAAGAAAACGGCGTTAAAGTTACTGAAATTGACGAAGTTACTAAGTTCCCTGAAATTCTTGATGGCCGTGTTAAGACATTGCACCCAATGGTTCACGCTGGACTATTAGCAAAACGTGATAATCCTGAACACATGCAAACTTTGGAAAAACTCAATATTCAAACTATCGACCTTGTCTGTGTTAACTTATATCCATTTAAAGAAACTATTTCTAAAGATGGCGTAACACCTGCCGAAGCAATCGAACAAATTGATATCGGTGGTCCATCAATGATTCGTTCCGCTTCAAAGAATTTCAAGAGCGTTTACGTTGTTATCGATGCTAGTGATTATGAAACAGTTTTGGAAAGCATCAAATCTGATGAAGATGACACAGTTCTCAGACGTCGTTTGGCTGCTAAAGCTTTCCGTCACACAGCTGAATATGACAGTATCATTGCTCACTATTTGACAGATCTTAATGGCGATGAATTCCCTGACGTTGAAGTACTTGGTTACGACTATCATCAAGAATTACGTTATGGTGAAAATTCACATCAAAAGGCTGCCTTCTATCAAAGTGCAATGCCTTCAGCTTATTCAATCGCCTCAGCTAAACAATTGCATGGTAAGGAACTTTCATTCAACAATATCAAAGACGCAGATGCTGCCTTGAGAATCGTTGCTGACTTCGACCAACCTTGTGTTGCTGCCTTGAAGCACATGAATCCATGTGGTGTCGGTGTTGATGATGAATGTATCTACAAAGCTTGGCACAAAGCCTATACAGCCGATACAATGTCAATTTTCGGTGGTATCGTTGCGGTTAACCGTGAAGTAACTAAAGAAATTGCTGAAGAAATGCACAAGATCTTCCTTGAAATTGTTATTGCTCCTAGTTTTACTGATGAAGCTTTGGAAATTTTGGAAGCTAAGAAGAATATCCGTCTATTGACACTCGACTTTTCACAAGCAAAAGCAGCTGACAAACACGAATACGTTTCAGTTATGGGTGGCTTGTTAGTTCAAGAACGTGATACAACAGTTGATCAAATGGATGAATTCAAGGTTGTTACTAAGAAAGCTCCAACTGACGAAGAAATGAAAGCTCTATTATTCGGTCAACAAGTTGTTAAGCATGTTAAGAGTAATGCCATCGTTATTACAACAACTGACAAGACTTTAGGTATCGGTGCTGGTCAAATGAATCGTATTGGTTCAGTTAAAATTGCTATCGAACAAGAAGAAAAGGCTGAAACACATTCACCACTTATCATGGCTTCAGATGCTTTCTTCCCAATGGACGACTGTGTGCAATACGCTGCTGAACATGGCATCACTGCAATTGTTCAACCAGGTGGTTCAATCAAGGATCAAGATTCAATCGACATGGCTGATAAATTTGGAATTGCAATGGTCTTCACTGGTAGAAGACACTTTAAACACTAGAAGAGAGGTCTTTTAATGAAAATACTCGTAGTCGGTTCAGGTGCACGTGAGGATGCCATTTGTCAGTCACTACTAAAGAATCCAAAGAACGTTGTCTTTTGTGCTCCCGGTAATGATGGGATGAAGTTGAATGGTATCAAGACAATTTCGATTGATGAAGATGAATTTTCCCATTTAGCAAATTTTGCTGAAACAAATGAGATCGACTATACGATTGTGGGACCTGAAGATCCGTTGGTTAATGGTATCGCTGACTTTTTCAAGAGTCGTAAGCTATTGATTTTCGGGCCTACCAAAGAAGCCGCTCAAATTGAAGGTTCAAAGTCATTTACAAAGAAATTAATGGCTGACGCTGGAATTGCGACCGCCAGTTATCAGGAATTCACTGATTTACAAGCAGCCACAGACTTTTTAAAAACAGATGCGGAGTTTCCAATTGTTATTAAAGCCGACGGGTTAGCTGCCGGAAAGGGTGTCTATATTTCACCTGATCAAACGGATGCAATTGAGAAAGTAACAGAATTGTTGGATGGTCATAAATTTAATACGCGTAGAGTTGTGATTGAAGAATTCCTAGAAGGTGAAGAATTCTCTCTGATGGCTTTTGTAGACCACAAGCGTTTTTATCCAATGCCACTAGCTCAAGATTATAAAAAGATTTTTGAAGATGACAAAGGGCCAAATACTGGTGGTATGGGTGCTGTCTGTCCAGTGGCTAATATTTCAACTGAGATTGAACAAACAGCTATTGAAACAGTTATCAAACCATTTGTGAAAGAGCTTTATAAGCAAGGTATCAAGTATACCGGTATCATTTATGCGGGTTTGATCATGACGAAGAATGGTATCAAAGTAATCGAATTCAACGCTCGTTTCGGTGACCCTGAAACAGAAGTAGTGTTGCCAAGATTGCAATCTGATTTATCAGAAATAATCGAACAAATTCTCCACCACAAGAAAATTACTGAGATTGAATGGGAAAAAACTGGTTTAAACCTAGGAGTTTTTGCGGTCAGCAAAGGCTATCCGATTAAACAAGTTTCCGGAGACCTGGGCAGTACCGATGATTTCAGAAGCTGCCCGCTGACAACTAATTTTGCCAGTGTACGCAAGGAGAACCATCGTCTGATCAGTAATGGTGGACGTTTGTATTTGGTACAAACACAATCCCAAACGCTGTCAGAAGCTCAAAATGAGATTTACCGTGAATTAGATAAGATGGAACAAGAAAATATTTTCTATCGACGCGATATCGGTAAGAATTCAATTTAGAGAAAAAATAATAGCCTCAGAATCTATTAAGATTCTGGGGCTATTTTTGGTATATAATTATTTATTATAATTACTACTGAATCGTTTTTCAAAATTCCAATTAATATTAATAAAAAGCGGAGGTCATAAGTAAAATGTAGTTATGCAGTGGAGGTGGCGTTATGGCTTTAGCCATTACACCACGGGACGAGCTTGGAGACTTGCGGTTTTTGCAAGGCTTCAAGTCGAGGTTCGAGACCGCACTGTGGCTCGGACCGATCCCCACAGCATAAACTATATTTTACTTATGACCGGAGAAAACTACTTTTTCTTAGGTGGAATATATTCAAAACTTGGATCAATTTCATTATCAATATCTTTCCAAGCTTGTTCCATATCTTCATTAACTTGTTTCGTTTGTTCATCATTGAGTTTAGCCTTGAAATCGAAATCAATTTCAGGTCCAACACCAACGGTGATTTTCTTATGCATCATCAAACCGCCGAAAGTTAAAGGTCCCTGATAAACAAAGGGAACTAATGGAGCTTTAGATAACTTGGCAATCAATGAGGCTCCACCCTTGAGTTCCTCTGAGTAACGTGTACCAGAAGGGAACATAATTAAAACTCGGCCTTCTTTTTTCAAAGCTTTAACTGGAGTTTTGATTGCTGAAGGGCCTGGATGGGCACGATCAACTGGGAAGGCATGGGCGTGAACCAAAATATATCGTAAAATCGGATTTTTAAAGAGCTCTTTTTTAGCCATAAAAGTTGCATCTCGTGGTGCAATGACGAGCGCGAAGAAGATTGGCTCCCACCATGTTCGATGGGGCGCAACCAAGATATATGGTTTGTCTGGCAAATTTTCTTTACCAACAACATCGAAGTGCCCATTTAGTAAAAATATTAAACCTCTCACTAAAACACGGATAACTTTATAAAACATAGAAATATCATTCTCCCAAAAATAATTTTGACTTATTTAAAATAACATAAAGCAGGTGCAATATGTCGATTAATTCGCAAGATATAATTTCTAACAGTGGAATCATCATCAATCAAGACAAAGAACTCTACTCGTTTAACCTTGATACTATTTTACTCTATAATTTCGCCAAACCAGTAAAAAAAGGTAAAGTCGTTGATTTATGCGCTGGAAATGGGGCAATCGGTTTGTCTTTAGCCGCGAAGACTCACGCTCAAATTTATCTTGTAGAAATTCAAACAGGACTTGCCAAATTATCACAGCAGAGTATTTTGGACAATCATCTGGAACAACAAGTTCATTCGATTAATGATGACTTAAAAAATGTTCAGAAATATTTAGCACATGATACAATTGATACGATTGTCTGCAATCCACCTTATTTTAAACTGTCGGATTCAACAGTAATTAAGGATAATCCGGTCTTAGCAATTGCTCGCCACGAGTTAAAAGCGGATCTTACCGATATTCTTTCTACTATTAAAATACTGTTAAAAGAAAATTCGCATGCATTTATCGTTTATCGACCGGAACGTCTGAGTGAATTGTTCAGTGTTATGACACAAGAAAAGTTGCAGCCCAAGCGTATACGTTTTGTCAGATCGACTGCTACTAAGGACGCTAACCTAGTTTTACTGGATGTTGTTAAAACTGTCAAAGCGGCATCATTACGTGTTGAACCAGATTTAGTGATTTATGATGAGAATCATCAGTTAAGTAAAGAGGCAAGTTTAATTATCAATGGAAAATAAAAAATATTACGTTTATATGTTGCTCTGCAATGACAAAACCTTTTATACTGGTACCAGCAATAATGTTGAAAAACGTGTTGCGACCCACAATGCAGGTAAGGGTGCTAAATATACTAAAATCAGGCGTCCGGTCAAATTAATGTATTCCGAAGAGTTGGCTAATAAGTCTGAAGCTTTGAAACGCGAGATTGCGATTAAGAAGCTCAGTCGTCAGCAAAAAATCACTTTATTAAAAAGTAACGGAATAAATTGGCAAGACTACTTGATTTAATGAGTATTTTCCAATATAATATTTACCTGTATTGAATACACACACTCAACGATTTGATTGATGGTGCGCGCAAGCGTTTCAGTCAGACATGACTTGAGTGGAGGTAAAAACCAGGAGGAACTATTTATGTCAGTTATTTCTATGAAACAATTGCTCGAAGCCGGTGTACATTTCGGTCACCAAACAAGACGTTGGAATCCAAAGATGAAGCCATTTATCTTTACACAAAGAAATGGTATCTACATCATTGATTTACAAAAGACTGTTCGTATGATCGACGATGCTTACAACTATATGAAAGCTGTTGCCGGTGACAACGGAATTTTCTTATTCGTTGGTACAAAGAAGCAAGCTCAAGACGCTGTTGCTGAAGAAGCTACACGTGCCGGTCAATACTACGTTAACCACCGTTGGTTAGGTGGTACTTTGACTAACTGGAACACAATCCAAAAACGTATCAAGAGATTAAAGGAAATCAAGGCTATGGCCACTGATGGTACTTTTGAACGTCTACCTAAGAAAGAAGTTGCTCTACTTACAAAGCAACAAGCTAAGTTAGAGAAGTTCCTTGGTGGTATCGAAGATATGCCAAGAATCCCTGATGTTATGTTCATCGTTGACCCTCACAAGGAAAACATTGCTGTTAACGAAGCAAAGAAACTTAACATTCCTATCGTAGCTATGGTTGATACAAACACAGATCCAGATCCTATTGATGTTATCATTCCTTCAAACGATGATGCTATCCGTGCCGTAAGATTGATTACTGCTAAGATGGCTGACGCTATCGTTGAAGGTAAGCAAGGTGAAGAAGCTGTTTCGGATGCTGACTTTGCTGACAAGAAGGCTGACAAAGCTACAGAAGCTGCTGATGACAAGTCAATCGAAGATTTGGCAAACGCAACAAACAATAACGATAACAAATAATTAAAATAATATCCGTAAAATAGAGTCATCTGAGTAAGATGGCTTTATTTATACGACTGGAGGATTTACGAATGGCTAAAATTACTGCTGCTCAAGTTAAAGAATTACGTGATAAGACAAGCGTTGGTATGATGGATGCTAAAAAGGCATTGGTTTCTGCTGATGGAGACATGGACAAAGCTGTTGACTTGTTAAGAGAAAAAGGTATTGCTAAAGCTGCTAAGAAGAGTGGAAACATTGCTGCTGAAGGTTTAACACATATCGAAATCTCAGGTAACAAGGCTGCTATCATCGAAGTTAACTCAGAAACTGACTTTGTTTCATCAAATGATAAGTTTATCGATCTTGTTAACTCAATTGGTAAGGCTATTGTTGAAAACGAACCAAAGACTATGGACGAAGCATTAGCTTTAAGTCTTGGCGAAGGTTCAGTTAACGACGCTATCACTGGCTTAACAGCTGTTATCGGTGAAAAGATTAGCTTGAGACGTTTCCAAGTTCTTGATAAGACAGATGCACAAGTATTCGGCTCATACCTACATAACGGTGGCTTAATTGGTGCTATTGTTACTCTTGAAGGTAAAGACGAAAATGCTGCTAAGGATGTTGCTATGCACGTTGCTGCTATCAACCCTAAGTACATGGATCGTGATCAAGTACCTGCTGATGTTCTTGAACATGAAAAGGCTATCTTTACTGAAGAAACAAAAGCTGAAGGTAAACCTGAAAAGATCATTCCAAGAATCGTTGAAGGCCGTTTGAACAAGTACTTGTCAGAAATTAGTTTGGCTGACCAAGAATTTGTTAAGGATTCAGATATGACTGTTCAACAATTCGTTGAATCAAAGAACAGTAAACTAATTTCATACGCTCGTTACGAAGTCGGTGAAGGAATCGAAAAGAAACAAGAAGATTTCGCTGAAGAAGTAAAGAACCAAATGAATAACTAATAAATTTATTTATTTTTGAGAAGGGTCGCTTAATTCATTTTTTGAATTAAACGACCTTTTCTTTGTATAAAGGGTTGTATCCGAGCAATTTTTATTTAAAAATAGTGATTAGATAATTTTAGTGTAGCGAATATGTTAAAATGTTTAGTAGCAAAATTAAAGGAGAGTACTTATGCCTGATATCAAGTATAAAAGAGTAATTTTAAAAGTTTCTGGAGAAGCATTAGCTGGAGAAAAAGGATTTGGTATTAATCCCCCAGTTATCAAAAAAATAGCTGAACAAATTAAGAGTGTTCACGATTTAGGTGTTCAAGTTGCTATCGTTTGTGGTGGCGGTAATATTTGGCGTGGTGAAACTGGTGCCGAAATGGGTATGGATCGTGCCCAAGCCGATTACATGGGTATGATGGCTACAGTTATGAATGGACTAGCTTTACAAGATGGACTAGAACACATTGGTGTTCCAACACGTGTGCAAACTTCTATCGAAATGCGCCAAGTTGCTGAACCATATATTAGAAGAAAGGCTATCAGACACCTTGAAAAAGGCCGTGTCGTAATCTTTGCTGGTGGTACTGGTAATCCTTACTTCTCAACTGATACAACTTCTGTATTGCGTGCTGCTGAAATTGAAGCTGACGTCATCTTAATGGCTAAAAACAACGTTGATGGTGTATACTCAGCTGATCCTAAGAAAGATCCAAATGCTAAGAAATATTCAGAATTAACACAACTTGATCTCATTAATAAGAATCTTGGAGTTATGGATACAACAGCTTCATCATTGTCAATGGACAACAATATTCCATTGATCGTATTCAACTTGAACAAGCCTGAAAATATCAAGAAAGTTGTTCAAGGTGAAAATATCGGAACAATTATAAAGGATGGTAATGATGACAAATAAAGCTATTTCCAAAGCTAAAGAAAACATGAAAAAGTCAGCCGAGGTTTTAAACCGTGAATTGGCTAACATCCGTGCTGGTAAAGCTAACGCCTCAATTTTGAGCAACGTTAAGGTTTCATACTACGGTAGTGATGTTCCTTTGAACCAAGTTGCTTCAATTAACATTCCTGAAGCACGTGTTCTTTTAATCACACCTTATGACAAATCTTCACTTGATGACATCGAACATGCTATCAATTCATCAGATCTTGGTTTGAACCCAGCTAACGATGGTAATGTTATTCGTTTGGTTATCCCACAGCTTACTGGTGAACGCAGACAAGAGATTGCTAAACAAGTTGGTAAAGAGGCCGAAGGTGGCCGTATCGCCGTTAGAAACGTTCGTCGTGAAGCTATGGACGATTTGAAGAGACAATTGAAAGCTAGCGATGTTACTGAAGATGAATTCCATACGCTTGAAAAAGATGTTCAAAAGGTAACTGACGATGCAATTGCTGAAATTGACAAGTTAGCTGCAGCCAAAGAAAAAGAAATCACTGAAGGTTAATCTCGATGGCAGAGGATAATAAGAGACAATTGGATCCTGAAATATCTGTTCCTAAGCATATTGCAATTATTATGGATGGTAATGGGCGTTGGGCTAAAGAAAAAGGTCAACCAAGAATTGCTGGACATAAAGAAGGCATGAATAATGTCAAAACGATTGCAACAGCAGCGAGTCATTTGGGAGTAAAGGTTTTGAGTCTCTATGCTTTTTCTACAGAGAATTGGAGCCGTCCAAGCAAGGAAGTTAACTTCTTGATGCGCTTGCCGGTAGATTTCTTTGGAACATTTATGCCAGATTTGATTAAAGAAAATATTAAAGTAATGGTAACTGGATTTACGGATCATTTGCCTGACAGAACGAGAAAAGTTGTATTGAAAGCAGTTGAGGACACTAAGGATAATACTGGAATGATCCTCAATTTTGCTTTTAATTACGGTGGTCGTGCAGAAATTATACATGCTGCTAAAAGTTTGGCAATCGAGTCTGTTAATGGTTCAATAGATCCAGACAAAATTGACGACTCGATGTTCGCCAATCACTTATTGACTGGTCAACTTGGAGATTTAGCTGATCCTGATCTTTTGATCAGAACTAGTGGCGAAGAAAGAATTTCCAACTTTATGTTGTGGCAATTGGCTTATTCAGAGATGGTTTTTGATAAGACATATTGGCCAAATTACTCAGTCGACAACTTGATTGAGGATATTAAAGAATTTGACAGACGAGATCGTCGATACGGTTCTGTTTAGTTAGTTTGGGGGAAAATTATGAAACAACGTGTAATCACCGCCGTTATTGCATTAGCAATCTTTATTCCCATATTGCTTGCTGGTGGAGTGTGGCTAGAGGTTGCTGCGGTAGCTTTAGCTGCAGTTGGTGTGTTTGAAGTTTATATCATGCGTAAAAGAATCATCGTTTCAATGGACTTTTTGGTTACCATTTTAGGAACTTTGGCCTTAGTTGTGCCAGACGGTTTCTATCGTGGATGGTTCCCAAAGAGCTTCACACGTTTGGATTTGTTTTACGTCTTCTCGATCATCTTATTGATCATTACAGTTTTGACTAAGAATAAATTTAATTTTGAAGATGCTGGTGTGTCAGTTGTATCAATGCTTTACATTGGTACTGGTTTCCACTACCTAGCAGCCGTTAGAAATTCAGCTCCTGGTTTAGGTCTGTTGATGTATGCCTTGATTGTTGTGTGGTCAACTGATATTTTTGCTTATTCATTTGGTAGAAAAATTGGTAAGCACAAGTTATGGCCTGCAATTAGTCCTAACAAAACTTGGGAAGGTACTATTGCCGGTATTATTATGGCTTTGATTCTTTCTGGAGCTTACATGTATTTCGTTCCCCAAGAGTACTCAATGACAACCATGTTGATGATTGCCTTCGTACTTTCAATTATGGGACAAATGGGTGACTTGATTGAGTCAGCCTACAAGAGATTCTACAAAGTAAAGGATTCAGGAAATATCCTACCAGGTCATGGTGGGATTTTGGATCGTTTCGATAGCATGTTGATCGTGCTACCTTTGTTACACATTTTTGGTTTAGTATAAACAGCAGCTCGTGGAGGTTAAAATGACCGCGATAATTACATTTATAATCGTTTTTGGAATCTTAGTGATCGTTCATGAATTTGGACACTATTATGCAGCAAAAAAATCCGGAATCTTGGTTCGGGAATTTTCTGTTGGAATGGGTCCAAAAATTGTGGCATACAGAAAAAACCATACGACATATACTTTGAGACTTTTGCCTCTAGGTGGTTATGTTCGAATGGCTGGTGCCCAGGAAGATGACTCTGAGATCCAACCCGGAACAATGTCATCTTTAGTTTTGAATGATGACAACAAAGTAACAAAAATTATAACTTCAAGTAAAGTTTACGATGCAAACGCGGTTCCAGTTCAAATCTCAAAAGCTGACCTTGTCGATGATTTAATCATTGAAGGATACGAAAATGGTGACGAATCTGTCACTAAGAAATATTCAGTTGATCATGATGCAACGATTGTTGAAGAGGACGGAACCGAAGTTCAAATTGCTCCTCGTGACGTGCAGTTGCAATCAGTTTCTGTTTGGAAACGAATGATCACTAACTTTGCAGGGCCATTCAATAACTTTATCCTAGCTATCGTAGCGGCTATTTTAGCAGCCTTTATGATGGGCTCAGTTGGTACAGGTACCAATCAACTAGGTGGAGTTCAAAATGACTCTGTGGCTCAAAAAGCCGGTTTAAAAGCTAATGATAAGATTCTTAGCGTTAACGGTAAGAAAACAAGCTCATGGGCTGCTTTGACTGAGAAAATTCAAAACAATCCTGGCAAGAACCTTACATTAGGTGTTCAAAGTGGTAAAAAAACTGAACAAATTAAATTAACTCCCAAGACAGTTAAACAATCAGGTCAAAAGTTTGGCATGATTGGAATTACTGCAAAATTGGATTCGTCTGTCCTTGGTAAGATTAAATATGGCTTTACATATAGCTGGAGTACCTCATTAACAATTTTCCATGCTTTAGGCAAGATGGTCTCTGGTGGATTTAGTATTAATCAGTTGTCTGGTCCGGTCGGAATTTATTCGATGACTTCCAAAGTGGCTTCAACTGGATTAATCAATATTATTTTGTTCACATCAATGTTATCGATGAATTTGGGGATCGTTAACTTGATACCTATTCCAGCCTTAGATGGTGGGAAAATTTTGTTAAATATCGTTGAAGCAATTAGAAGAAAACCAATTCCTGAACAATATGAGAATGTTATCACCTTAATCGGTGTCGGAATTTTGGTATTATTGATGGTTGCCGTAACGTGGAATGATATCCAGCGTTTCTTTATAAAATAGGGGGATAAGAGAACTTGAAACAATCAAAATTATATATTCCAACACTAAAACAAACTCCTTCAGATGCTGAAGCAGTCAGTCACCAATTGATGTTGAGAGCCGGATACATCAGACAGGTTTCTGCTGGTGTATACGCATACTTGCCATTAGCTTGGTCAGTAATTCGTAAGCTCGAAGATCTAATGCGCAAAGAAATGGAAAAAATTGATGCCGTTGAAATGCAAATGCCAGCAATTTTACCAGCTGATTTGTGGAAGGAAAGTGGTCGTTATGAAACTTATGGCGACAATCTTTTCAAGATGAAGGATCGTCACGAAAGAGAATTTGTTTTAGGACCTACCCACGAAGAAACATTTACTAGCGTGGTTAAGGAAGGTTTGAACAGTTACAAGAAATTGCCACTTGTTTTATATCAAATGCAAATGAAGTATCGTGATGAAGATCGTCCTCGCTATGGTCTATTACGTGGCCGTGAATTCTTGATGAAGGATGCTTATTCATTTACAGCTAACAAAGAACAATTGGATGTCGTCTTCAATCAAATGGAACAAGCTTACCGCAACATTTTTGATGCCTGTGGTTTGAACTATCGTGCCATTATTGGTGATGCCGGTGCCATGGGTGGAACTGATTCAAAAGAATTTTCTGCTATTGCTCCAATCGGTGAAGATACAATTGCTTATTCTGACGAATCAGATTATTCTGCTAACTTGGAAATGGCCGCAAGTAAGATGGATGAGAATCCTACTGAAGAAAAGAAATCAATGGAAGAAGTCGAAACACCAAATGTTCACACAATTGATACTTTGGCTGCACTTCTAAAAGTTGAACCTGCTAGAATCATGAAGGCTGTGGCTTACATGGCTGATGATGAACCAGTAATGGTTATGGTTCGTGGCGATTACGACGCTAATGATGTTAAAATCAAAAACTATTTAGGTGCTGACTTCCTACGTGAGGCTACTCCTGATGAAGTTAAAGATGTTTTCCACAGTGTACCTGGATTTATCGGTCCTAAAGGTATCGATGACAAGGTCAAGGTATTGTATGATAGCTCACTTGTTGGTTTGACTAACTTTGTTGTTGGTCCTAACAAGGAAGACCATCACTTTATCAATGCTAACTTTGAAGATATTACTGACGAAATGCCTGAGTTTAGAGATTTTCGTGTTATCAAAGAAGGAGAAACTTCTCCAGATGGTCATGGTCACATCAAATTTACTCGTGGTATTGAAATTGGTCACATTTTCAAGCTTGGTACTAAGTTCTCTAAAGCACTCGGTGCTAACTTCTTGGATGAAAATGGTAAATCAAATCCATTGATCATGGGTTGTTACGGAATTGGTATTTCAAGATTGCTTTCAGCAATTATCGAACAACACAGCGATGAAAATGGTATCATCTGGCCAGCACAATTGGCTCCATACCAAATTCATGTTGTTCCAATCAAGTACAATAATGATGTTCAAGGCAAATTGAGTGACGAAATCGTAACTTTGTTGCAAGATGAAGGATATGATGTCTTACTTGACGATCGTAAAGAACGTCCCGGTGTTAAATTTGCGGACTCAGATTTGATGGGTATTCCTATTCGAATCACAGTTGGTAAAAAAGCTGCCGATGAAATTGTGGAACTTAAGATTAGAAGTACTGGTGAAACAATTGAAGTAAGTAAAGATGAATTAGTAAATTCAGTAAAAATATTGCTTAAGAATCAGTAATGAGGCTTAGGCCTTTTTTTATTTGTGAAGGGTAGAATATGTCAGATACAAAACAACTTTTTGAAATACTTGTTAAGCAAATTAAATTAGATAGTCTCTTGGAGTCGCAAGATTCTTTCGCTAACGGTAAGTTGAATAAGCTGGAAGTTCATAAAAATAGTAAACGTTGGACCTTCTTTTTCGAGTTCACAGACGTCTTGCCATTCAATGAATTTCTGACTTTTGTCAAAGCACTGAAAGCTAGTTTCGATGGGATTGCTCAAGTTAATTTTGAGATAACTACCACCAAAGCTGAATTGAGAGAAAAAGATGTTAAAGATTATTGGAATTATGTTTTAAATGACTGTGGCGTCAATTCGCCAATGGTTATCAGCCGAATCAGTCAAACACCGCCATATATGCTGGATGGACATGTTTTCTTTGATGTCTCCAACGATTTTATGGCTGATGTGATTGATGGCAGTTTGTTGAACGGTTTACAGGCTGAATACAGTAGTCTCGGTTTCCCCGACTTTAAGATTCGTACCAATATTGATGAGAATAAGTCACAGGAAAAAGAAGCTGCTATGAAAGCTGCTGCGGCTGAGAAGGCTAAAGAATTCCAAGCTAAAGCCAAAGAAGTCAGCGAGAAGAAAGCTGCTAAACCAGTTGGTAATGTTTCAAAAGTCGGTCGGAAGATTCCGGATGATCAAGAAATTACACAAATGGTTGATATCATCGAAGAAGACCGTGGCAAAGTTGTCGAAGGTTATGTCTTTGACATCGATGTTCGTAAGTTGAAGTCTGGTCGTTCACTGTTGATTTTGAAAGTAACCGATTATACTTCTTCATTCAGTATCAAGAAGTTCTCGAATGGTGAAGATGATGAAACTTTCTTCAATTCACTCGACAAAGGTGCTTGGATCAGGGTTCGTGGTAGCGTTCAAGAGGATAATTTTTCACGTGAATTGGTTATCATGGCGCAAGATATCAATATTATCAAGCATGCTTCACGCCAAGATACGGCTGAAGATGACAACAAGCGAATTGAATTACACGCCCACACTAATATGAGTCAAATGGATGCCATTCCTAGTGCCACTGATTTGATCAAACGTGCTAGTGACTGGGGTCAAACGGGTATTGCTATCACTGACCATCGTGCTTTGCAGGCCTTTCCGGAAGCTTATAACGCTGGTAAAAAATTCGGCGTCAAGATTGCTTATGGTGTCGAGGTTGACTTAGTTGATGAAGGTAATCCGATTGCGTATAACTTGCGAGATCAAAAACTCGAAGGTTCTGAATATGTAATTTTTGATACTGAAACGACTGGTTTATCAGCTGTCTACGATTCCATTATTGAAATTGGTGCTACGAAAATGAAAGATGGTGAAGTGATTGATCGATTCGATAAATTTATCAATCCTGGTCATCCGTTGTCAGAGATAACAACTAATTTGACTAGTATCACGACTGAGATGGTTGAGAATGAGCCTGATGAAAATGTTATTGTCGGCGAATTCATGGACTTTATCGGTGATGACATCTTGGTTGGACACAACGTTACCTTCGATATGGGATTCATGAATGCTGCCTTAACTCGTATGGGACGTAACCGTTTGGCAATGCCAGTTATCGATACTTTGGAAATGTCACGTACGTTGCATTCTGAATACCGTAATCATAAGTTGGATTCATTGGCTAAACGTTACAATATTGTTTTGGAACATCACCATAGAGCTGATTCCGATGCTGAGACAACTGGTTATTTGATGTACAAGTTGTTTGCGGAGTTGGAAGATAAGTTTGGTACTAACAATGTTGAACAATTGAATGATCATATTGGTGGGGAAGAAGCTTATAAACAAGCTCGTCCAACCCATGCTGTTTTGTTAGCTAAGACACAAGCTGGTTTGAAAAATATGTTCAAGATTGTATCTTACTCAATGACACAGTATTATTACCGAACGGCTCGTGTACCAAGACGTTTATTGAATAAATATCGTGAAGGTATTATTGTTGGCTCTGCTTGTGAGAATGGTGAAGTTTTCACAAGTATGATGCAAAAAGGATATGACGATACGCGTGAATTAGCTCAATACTATGATTATTTGGAAGTCATGCCACGTTCGTTATATCAACATTTAATTGATATTAAGATTATTAAAGACGAAAATGCTTTGGAAGAAATTTTGAAGAATATCGTTAAATTGGGTAAGGAATTGAATAAGCCTGTTGTCGCAACGGGGGATGTTCACTATTTGGACGAACACGACAAAGTTTATCGTGATATTGTCATCAAGGCGGTTAAGAGTAATGCCTTGGGT
This sequence comes from Companilactobacillus heilongjiangensis, assembly GCF_000831645.3. NCBI lineage: Bacteria > Bacillati > Bacillota > Bacilli > Lactobacillales > Lactobacillaceae > Companilactobacillus > Companilactobacillus heilongjiangensis. Next base: position 1,457,766 of record NZ_CP012559.1, on the reverse strand, counting down.
CGTCGTCCTGAGTTACCTGATGTTCAATTTAGAACTACTAATGAAATGTTTGATGAATTTAACTATATGGATCAAGCAACTGAACAAGAGATTATCGTTGATAATCCCAAGAAAATCATGGATTCTATTGATGAAATTTCTCCGGTTAAAGATAAACTTTACACTCCTAAAATGGAGGGTGCCGAAGATGAAATTAAGAATTTAACTTTGAACAAAGCTCATGAACTCTATGGTGATCCGTTGCCTGAAATTGTTCAGGAACGAATGGATAAAGAGCTAAAGAGTATCATTGGTAATGGTTTCTCAGTTATTTATTTGATTTCACAACGTTTAGTTTACAAATCTAATAAAGATGGATATTTGGTTGGTTCCCGTGGTTCCGTTGGTTCCAGTTTCGTTGCTACCATGACCGGGATTACTGAAGTTAATCCTTTGCCGCCACATTATCGTTGTCCTAAATGTAAGTATTCTGAATTCTTTACTAAAGGTGAAGTTGGTTCAGGATATGATTTGGATGATAAGAAATGTCCTAAGTGTGGGACTGATTTAGAAAAAGATGGTCAGGATATTCCGTTCGAAACATTCCTTGGTTTCAAGGGTGATAAGGTTCCTGATATTGATTTGAACTTCTCTGGTGACTACCAACCAGTAGCCCATAATTATACGAAAGTATTGTTCGGGGAAGATCACGTGTTCCGTGCTGGTACTATTGGTACAATTGCTGACAGAACAGCTTTTGGTTACGTTAAAAACTATCAAGAGTTGACTGGTAAGAATCTTCGTAATGCTGAAGTTGAACGTTTAGCTATTGGTTCAACTGGTGTTAAACGAACAACTGGACAACATCCGGCCGGAATCATCGTTGTGCCTGATTACATGGACATCTTTGATTTCACGCCAATTCAATATCCGGCTGATGATCAGTCAGCACTTTGGAAAACGACTCACTTTGATTTCCACTCAATCCATGATAATATCTTGAAACTCGATATTTTGGGACATGATGATCCCACGATGATCCGTATGCTACAAGATTTGTCAGGTATTGATCCCAAGAGTTTGCCAGTTAAAGATCCTGAAGTTATGGAGCTCTTTAGAAGTACTGAATCACTTGGTGTTACACCTGAACAAATTTTCTCAAAGACTGGTACATTAGGAGTTCCCGAATTTGGTACTCGTTTTGTTCGAGGAATGCTAGAGAAAACTCACCCAACAACTTTTGCCGAATTACTACAAATTTCTGGACTATCACATGGTACTGATGTGTGGTTAGGAAATGCGGAAGAGTTGATCGACAAGGGTATTGTTACTTTGAAGGAAGTTATTGGTTGTCGTGATAATATTATGATGGATTTGATTCACTATGGTATGGATTCACAGATGGCTTTCCAAATTATGGAGCACGTTCGTAAAGGTCGTGGTATTCCAGATGATTGGAAACAAGCGATGAAGGATGCGGATGTTCCTGATTGGTACATTGATTCGTGTTTGAAGATCAAGTACATGTTCCCTCGAGCTCACGCGACAGCTTACATTATCATGGCGCTTCGAATTGCTTACTTTAAGGTTCACTATCCACTTTATTATTACAGTGCTTACTTTACAGTTCGTGCTGATGATTTTGACCTTGTTTCGATGACAACTGGTAAAGATGCCGTCAAAGCAGCGATGAAGGAAATCAATGATAAAGGGATGGACGCTTCAACGAAAGAAAAGAATTTGTTAACTGTGTTAGAATTGGCTAATGAGTGTTTGGAACGTGGATTCAAGATCAAGATGGTCGATATCGAAAAATCTGATGCTTTTGAGTTCAAGATTATCGATGATAAGACGCTTTTGGCACCGTTCAATGCCATTCCTGGTCTGGGTGATAACGTTGCTAAACAAATCATTGCCGCTCGTGAAGAAAAACCTTTCTTATCTAAACAAGATTTGAGTACTCGTGGTAAGGTTTCGAAAACAGTTATCGAATATATGACTGAAAATCATGCTTTAGATGGTATGCCTGAAGAAAATCAGCTATCATTATTCTAGTATGGTTGTTATAAGTTGATTTAAATAGTAATATATGTTAAATTAACTACTAGTTAATTATTGATTAATGAGTGAGCAGAGATGCTCACTCTTTTTATTGCCGAATTACTTTGGAGGAATGTCCTTGGATACAAAAGTTGAAGAATTAAAAGCCATTTTACAGCCTATTTTAGATAAGCATGATTTTTTTCTTGTTGATCTAGAGTTTGTCCACGAGCGTGGAGACTGGTATTTAAGAGTTTATGCTGATAAAAAGGGCGGCATCAACATTGATGACTGCGCTGTTATCAGTGAAGAATACGGAGAAAAGCTGGATGAATTGAATCCAATCGATCCAGCATATTACCTTGAGGTTTCATCTCCAGGTGCCGAACGTCCATTAAAGAATGACGAAAGTCTTTCTGATTATGTGGATGATTATATTCATGCGTCTCTATATCAAAAACAAGATGGTCAAAAAGCTTTTGAAGGAACATTAAGTGAAGTAACAGATGACAAGATAACTTTGATCGTTAAAGTTAAGAATTTAAAGAAGCAAGTAGAAATTAGCCGCGATAACATTGCTAAGCTAAGACTTGCAATCGAATTCTAAGGAGAAAATCATGAGTAAAGAAATGGTTGAGGCCCTTGATGCGCTTGAAAGCGAAAAGGGTATTAAAAAAGAATATGTGATTGAATCACTCGAAGCCGCTCTAGTAGCTGCTTATAAAAGAAATTACAACCAAGCCCAAAACGTTGATGTTGAATTTGACGCTAAAAAGGGTAATATACATGTTTATGCAGTTAAAGAAGTCGTTGAAGACGTTGTTGATGATCGTTTAGAGGTTAGTCTCGAAGATGCTCAACAAAAGAGTAAGGGTTACGAAATCGGCGATCATATCAAAGAAGAAGTTACACCTAAAGATTTTGGACGTATTGCGGCTCAAACTGCTAAGCAAGTAATCATGCAAAGAGTTCGTGAAGCTGAACGTGATATCATCTATAATGAATATAGCCAATATGAACACGAAATCATTCAAGGTACTGTTGAACGTAGCGATAGTAGATATGTTTACATCACTTATGGTCGTATCGAAACAGTTATGCCTAAAGCTGATCAAATGCCTGGTGAAACATACAATTCTCGTGATAGAATCCGTGTTTACGTTACTAAGGTTGAAAATGCTACTAAGGGACCTCAAGTGTTCGTTTCTAGAACTGATCCAGGTTTGGTAAAGCGTTTGTTCGAACAACAAGTTCCTGAAATTTATGATGGAACAGTTGAAATTGTTTCAATCGCTCGTGAAGCTGGAGACAGAACTAAGATTGCTGTTAAATCAGACAATCCAGACGTTGACCCAGTTGGTACATGTGTTGGTCCTAAAGGCGCTCGTGTTCAAGCTGTTGTTGATGAATTAAATGGTGAAAACATTGACGTTGTACCTTACGTTGACGATCCAGTAGACTTCATTGCTAATGCTTTGAACCCTGCTGAAGTTATCGCTGTTCAATTTGATGATGACGATAAGAAACAATGTATCGTTATCGTACCTGACTATCACTTGTCATTGGCAATTGGTAAAAAAGGTCAAAATGCCCGTTTAGCTGCTAAGTTAACTGGCTATAAGATTGATATCAAACCCGAATCACAAGTTGAATTTGTGGACGACAACGACCAAGATGTAAATCTTGCTGATGTTGAGAGTGGTAAAATCGATATTGAAAAGACACGTGAAAACGCAGCTAATGCTGATGATGCAAAGAATCCAGCAGCTGAAGATTCAAATGACGATTCAGACGATGATGCAACTGACACAGATACACCTGATTCAACTGATTCAGAAAATTAAAAAGGGGTGATGGATTTGGCAACTCGTAAGATACCAATGCGTAAAGATATTTTGACAAACAAGATGTATCCAAAAAGAGAAATGGTAAGAATTGTCAAAGATAAAGAAGGCAACATTTCAATTGATCCTACCGGAAAAAAGCCCGGTCGCGGTGCTTACGTTGGTCTGGATCCTGAAGCCATTAAAAATGCTAAGTCAAAGAAGTCTTTAGAAAAAGTCTTCTCACATGCAGTACCAGAGACTTTTTATGATGAACTATTCGACTTTGTCGATCATCAGAAAGCTAGAATGGATCTTTTCGGAGATCTAGGTAAGAAACATTAATGAAATCTTTCTTAAATTTTTTAGGCATTGCCGTCAGAGCACGAAAAGTTATTAGTGGAACTGAGTTAACAATTAATGGAATTCGTAATGGTGAAGTTAAATTGGTAATTATGGCTTCGGATTGTAGTCCCCGTACAAAAAAAGATTTGCACAACAAGGCAAGTTATTATAATGTACCTGTGATAGATACAATAAGTAGTAATGACATAAAAACAGCTATTGGAAAAGACAGAAAAGTTATGGGAATAACAGATCTCGGATTTGCTAAAAGGTTAAAAGAATTTATGGACAATTAAGGAGAGTGATAGGATGGTCAAAAAGAGAATTTATACTATTGCAAAAGAAAATAGTGTTGAGAATCAAGTAGTATTAGATGCCGCCAGTAAATTAGGTATCGACGTTAAGAACCATATGTCATCAGTAGATGAAGGCGCAGAAAAGAAGATTGTAAGTAATTTAAAGGGTGGTAAACCAGCTCCTGCAAAGGCCGCATCAAAGCCTGTAACAAGACCTGCTGCTAAACCAGCTTCAAAACCTGCAACACATCAAACACAATCATCAAGACCTGCACAACCTGCAAAAGCCGGTGAAAAACACGAAGGTAGTAATCACAATTCTGGTGATCACAAAACTAAGATCAAGATTACTGCTGTAAGAAGAGATGCTAATAAGGGTAACGGTCACTTTGACCATCGCAACAACAATCACACATCCAATGGTAATCGTCCAAACAGCAATAATTCGAATACTAACCATCGTAATAACAACACTACTGCTAATGCTAATAGCAACAACAGAAGCGACAACCGTAATACCCCATCACGTGATAACCGTAGTAACGATAACCGCAATAATAATGGTAATCGTAACAACAATACAAACAATCGTAATAACAATAACCGCAATTCACAATCACGTGATAACAGAAACCGTAACAACAACAGACGTGATCGTTCTAACGGCACTCAATCACAAGCACCACGTCCAACACAAAGTGCTGGTAACAAGTATCTAGAACAATTTAAGACAAACATCGCTGATGCAAGTCGTATTCCTAGTCATCCAACTAGAAATAACAATAATCGTCCTAATAATCGCAACAATAGTAGCGATAATACTCACAGAAATAATCAGAACAATCACCGTCCTAATAACAACAATGGCGAAAACCAAAGTCGTTTTAACAGAAACAACAATAATAACCATAACAATACCAATAGCAATAACCGTAACAACAATAGCCAAAATAATAACCAAAACAGAAGACCAAACAATAACAACAATGTAGCTGCTAAGGCTAAGGAGACTCCAAAGTCAACTGTAGCTCATGTTGAAGTTCCAAAGCCAGAATACAAGAAGGCAAAACCAACTAATAACAACCGTGACTTTGGCCACAAGACGAACCTTGCCAATCCATTTGGTAGTCGTCGTAAGAAGAAGGAACGCAAGCGTCAACAACGTCAACGTACCGAACCTAAGAAGCCAATGCCACAAAGAAAAGAACGTCCATTGCCAGAAACACTTACTTATACAGTAGGTATGAACGCTCAAGATATTGGTAAGTTACTTCACAGAGAACCAGCTGAATTAGTTAAGAAGCTATTCATGCTTGGTATTATGATCAACCAAAACAAGTCATTAGATAAAGATACTATTGAGTTGTTGGCCGAAGATTATGGTATTAAGGCTGAAGAAAAGGTTCAAGAAGATGTTGCCGATATCGACAAGTACTTTGATGCTGAAGCTAACAATGCAGATAACCTTGTTACACGTCCTCCCGTTGTTACTATCATGGGACATGTTGATCATGGTAAGACTACATTGCTTGATCACTTGAGACATACACACGTTACAGCTGGTGAAGCTGGTGGTATTACTCAACATATCGGTGCTTATCAAGTACGTCTTAAAGATAGATTGATTACATTCTTGGATACTCCAGGACACGCTGCCTTTACAAATATGCGTGCTCGTGGTGCTGATATCACTGATATCGTTATCCTTGTTGTTGCAGCTGACGATGGTGTTATGCCACAGACTATTGAAGCTATCAACCATGCTAAGGCCGCAAATGACCCTATCATCGTAGCCATCAATAAGATTGATAAGCCGGGTGCTAATCCACAACACGTTACTGAAGAACTTATGAAATATGACCTTGTTCCTGAAAGTTATGGTGGAGATACTATCTTTGTTAATATTTCAGCCAAAATGGGAACAAACATCGATGAATTGCTAGAAATGATCTTGCTTGAATCAGATGTTTTGGAATTGAAAGCTAACCCTGAACAAAAAGCTATCGGTACTGTTATCGAAGCTAAGTTGGACAAGGGCCGTGGACCTGTTGCTACATTGCTTGTACAACAAGGTACATTGCATGTTGGAGATCCAATTGTTGTTGGTAATACCTTCGGTCGTGTTAGAACAATGACAAACTACAACGGTAAAGACATTGAAGCTGCTAAGCCATCAGAGCCAGTTGAAGTTACTGGTCTAAATGATGTGCCAGAATCAGCTGATAAGTTCGTTGTCTTCGATGATGAAAAGACAGCTCGTGCAGCCGGTGAAGAACGTGCTAGTCGTGCCCTTCAAAAGGAACGTCAAAACACAAATCCTGTTACACTTGATAACTTATTCGAAACAATGAAAGAGGGAGAACTTAAACAAGTCGACGTTATTATTAAAGCCGATGTACAAGGTTCTGCTGAAGCCATTGCCGGAAGTTTGAAGAAGATTGAAGTTAAAGGCGTTCGTGTCAATATCATTCACTCTGCCGTTGGTGCTATTACTGAAAGTGATGTTAACCTTGCTTCTGCAAGTAATGCTATCATCATTGGATTTAATGTTCGTCCAACAGCTCAAGCTAAAGTTCAAGCTAAGGATGAAAATGTTGATATTCGTCTACACAGAGTTATTTACAAAGCTATCGATGAGATTGAAGCAGCCATGAAGGGTATGCTTGAACCTGTCTATGAAGAAAAGATTACTGGTAACCTAACAGTCCGTGAAACATACAATGTTTCTAAGATTGGTACAATTGCTGGTTGTTACGTTGATAGTGGTAAGATTCAACGTGATAGTGGTGTCAGACTTGTTAGAGATGGCGTAGTTGTCTACGAAGGCAAGCTTGCTTCACTTAAACGTTTCAAGGACGACGTCAAAGAAGTCGGTTCAGGATTCGAATGTGGTATCACAATCGAAAACTACAACGATATTAAGATTGGCGACGAAGTTGAAGCTTACGTAATGGAAGAAGTTCCTGTAAAGTAAACTCGTAATTTAAATGATAATTAAAATAAAGTCACGATGTTTAATAAACATTTTGACTTTATTTTTTTGGAATCATGGTGTGATATAATCAAGCAGTGATGAATAAATAGAGAATTACTGGCAAGTAGTGTTAGTTAAGTATTCCGTCTCCAGAACTAAGAAATATTCACTGGCTGTGCGGACCGGTCCGAGCCAAAAGGCGGTCTCGAACCTCGGTTTGAAGCCTTGCAAGAAACGCAAGTCTCCAAACACGCCCGGTGGTGTAAGAGCTAAAGCTCTAACACCACTTCCACTGCCCACAAATATTTCTTAGTTCTTCCGACTAGTTTATTTTTGTTGAGTTTGTCATAAGAAAACTCAAGGTTTTGAATTTGTAGTTGTATCCAATTGAAACCGATACTAAAAATAATTAATAACTAGCACCATATATTGACATAAATAGATATATTAAATAACGTAGGAGGTACGATATGGTTAAACATCGTATTGGTCGTGTGGAACAAGAAATCCAAAAAGAAGTTAACGACATTCTTTTGAAACGTGTTCGTGATCCAAGAGTTCAAGGCGTAACAGTTACAGGTGTTGAAATGACAGGTGATTTGCAACAAGCAACCATCTACTACAGCATTCTTTCTGAAAAAGCTAGTGACGTCGAAAAGACACAAGCAGGTTTAGATAAAGCTAAAGGATTGATCAGACGTGAGCTTGGTCAAAAATTGACTTTGTACAAAGTTCCTGAATTGGAATTCAAACAAGATCAATCAATTCGCTATGGTGAAAAGATTGATAAGTTGATTGCTAAGTTACATCAAGACGAAGCTAATCGTTAATTAATTGGATTATGACGTTTCCAGAGTAGATAATATTCATCTTTGGGGACTATAATAAAATTACGAATTTTAGTTTTGAATCAAAATAAAAAATCAGGTTTTCTTAGATAAATATCTAGGAACTCCTGATTTTTTTGTTTTAATTAAGTATGCCGTCTCCAGAGCTGGGAAATATTCTCAAGCTGTGCGGAACGGCCCGAGCCAAATTGCGGTCTCGGGCCTCGGTTTGAAGCCTTGACACAGTTCGTCAAGGCTCCAAACACGTCCGGTGGTATAGGTGCGAAAGATTCCTTTCGTATCTATACCACTACCACGGCACACAAATATTTCCCAGCTCTTCCGACTAATTAATCGGTATTAGTTGAGTATAAAAGTATTTAAGCTGTTTTAGGATATGAAATATTCATAGTGGGTTATCAACTTATCGTGTGGGTGTCAGTGATGGAGCCCGCAATGATAGGTGAGAGACCTTGGCTCGAACCGGTCCCACCGCAGGTTCTATCACTGACACCCGCATGCGGCAATCGCCAAATAACACAATCCTCTACCTTTTTCCCCCAAATACTAGTAAAATTGTTGATGATATTACACAGATACGGAGATTATTATGGACGGAGTAATTCCATTAAATAAAGAAATCGGACAAACTAGTTCTGATTATGTTTATAAATTAAGAAAAATACTACATACGAGAAAAATTGGCCACACAGGGACACTAGATCCACTAGTCAATGGAGTTTTGCCAATTTGTGTGGGACAGGCTACTAAACTGGTAAACACGCTGACAGGCTCTCCTAAAGAGTATGAAGGTGAAATCACCTTGGGGAAGTCGACAACTACTGAGGATCGTGAAGGGGAGACTGTTGACGAACAAAAATTAACTAAGCCTTTTACGATTGATGAATTGAATCCAATTTTTGAAAAGATGACTGGCGATTTAACACAGATTCCACCAATGTTTTCTGCTGTTCGAGTAAATGGTAAGAAACTCTACGAATATGCTCGAGCTGGACTTGAAGTTGAACGGCCAGAAAGACACATTCATATTTACGACTTTCATATTATGGGTGAACCCGTTTTTGACGAGGCAACTGGTTATCAGACTATCAAATTCCACGTTAAGTGTTCAAAAGGAACTTATGTCAGGACATTGGCGGTTGAATTTGGTCACATGCTTGATTTACCAGCCTTTATGTCACAATTAACACGTGTTAAGAGTGCCGGCTTTCCTATTGAAGAGACTTTCACGATTGGTCAAATTTCAGACATGATGGATAATGAAGACTACAGCTTTTTAAGATCAATCGATGACGTACTAACAGACGTTCCTAGTTATGAGTTAAATGACGAAGAGTGGGAAGTTCGTGTGTTACATGGTGGATTCTTAGAAGCAGTTGATTCTGACAAAACTAAGCAATTACGTGTACAAAGAGATGGCGTTACGAAAGCTCTTTACAAGTATGATAAAGTAAGAGATATGTGGGTTCCTGATTTAATGTTATTGAAAAATAATTAGTGACTGACTTATTCATAAAAATTTAATTAGCACGTTAGTCGCTGGTTTCATATTTTGAAATTGGAAGCGGCAATATAAATAAAAGAGATAAAAAATGCAGATTATAAACGTTAAACATCCGTTATTGGAACAACAACGCCCAGCAAGTGACACAGTCTTGATAATGGGATTCTTTGATGGCGTGCACTTAGGACATCAGAAGGTTATTAAAACTGGTGTTGAATTAGCTCATGAACGCAACCTCAAGGCTGTTTTGATGACGTTTGACTGTTCTCCAAGAACGATTTATCAACATGAAACAGATTTTAAGTATTTATCAACTATGCAACGTAAAGCTGAATTAGTAGAACAATTAGGGGTGGATTACCTCTATTTTGTTCATTTTACTGACGATTTTGCGCACTTAAAGCCACAAGATTTTGTCGATCAATATATGGTTGGCCTCAAGGCTAAGTTTGTTGTAGCTGGATTTGACTATACTTATGGCAAGAAAGATATTGCCAATATGCAAAACCTGCCAAATTATGCTCAAGGCCGCTTTGAAACAGTCACAGTCCCTGAGCAATTGATTGATGGACAAAAAATTGGTTCAAGTGCTATCAAAGAGTTTATTTTGCAAGGTCATATGGGTACTGCTAATGAATTTCTGGGTTATGTCTACCAAAACCAAGGGACAGTCATTCACGGCTTGCAAAGAGGTCGGACACTGGGCTATCCCACGGCCAATTTGGCAGTCGATGGTTCACAAGTAATACCAGCCATTGGTGTCTATGCCACGCGGATGAAAATTGACGGTGTCTGGTATAACGCCATGACCTCAGTTGGCTATAATGTGACGTTCAAAGAAAATACCGGTGTGACGATTGAGACTAATATCTTCGACTTTGATCAGGATATTTATGGCAAACACGTCGCTATTGAATGGGTCCGTTATTTACGTGGCGAGGTTAAATTTGACGGTGCTGATGGTTTGGTTAAACAATTGGAACTTGATAAGAAGAATTCTATTAAAGCTTTACAAAAATAATGGGGCTGTGATGTGACTATTTTCACCTCAAACTTGCAACAAAGCATAGCTTTTCAGCTTAAAACAAATAGCTCCAGCAATCCAAAATCGGATTACTGGAGCTATTTTCCTTAATGCTCGAAAGCTGACCATGTTTTGTCACAATCTCAATATTTAAAATAATTTAGAATCAATAGCTCGAGTGATCTGTGTTTTTGGCAGTGAGTGATGTTCTTCTAAGATTTCGTCTTGCTTGTTTAATTCATTCAAAAGGGCGGCAATTGTTGGATTGGTTTTGGACATCTTCTTAATCTGTTCCATTCTGACTGCTTGGTCGTATTCCTTATTCAATTGTTTGAAAATAAGTTCACGATTGGTCAGTTCTTTATGTACACCATATGCTTGTCCTTCACGGTGCATAAGTTGTTCTTTAGTAATAACTGCTAATATCGGACGGGTGGCGCGTGTGGGCTCTTCGTTGATATCTACTTCAGTAACAACAGCAGGGACAACGACCGTGTCATTGTATCCAGAATTTGGAACGATAACTAAATCACCAACTGCAACTTTGAAGCCACGGCTAACGTAGCTGTATTGATCTCCAGAAGTTAAAATGTCCCAAGGTTTTTCAAGTAGTTCTTCATAAGATCTGGAAGCAAGAAATTTTACACCAATAATTTGATTGAGCATAATTTACCTCGTGTTGATTGGATTTTTCCTAAATCTTACCATAGAATGCCAAATTTAAAATAATCGCTGAAAAATTAGAGAAATTGAGCGTGCATACTTGACACTAATAGGATAGATTGTTATATTTTACATTGTTAGCACTCAGGTATGAATAGTGCTAAAAAGGAGGACGGTATAATGCTATCACAACGTCAAGATGCTATCTTGAGAGAAGTCGTGCGCATATTTACAGATACCGGCCAGCCGGTTGGTTCGAAGACATTGATGAATGAATTACCTTTCCATGTAAGTTCTGCGACAATCAGAAATGAAATGGCAATGCTAGAGGAAGTTGGTTATCTCGAGAAAACCCATCTTTCATCTGGTAGAATTCCTTCAGCGATGGGATACCGCTATTATCTTGATCATTTGGTACAGCCTACAAGCGTGCCACAAGATATTGCGCAGAGAATTGACGATGATTTTGGCAAAACATATCACCAAATTGATGATATTATTGAACAATCTGCCAAGATTCTATCTCATCTGACCAGTTACACAGCTATCACTTTAGGTCCTGAGAGCAGTTCAATCCTTTTAACAGGTTTTAGAATTGTTCCTTTGAACCCACATCAACTTATGGCAATCATCGTTACAAGCGATAATAATGTTGAGAATAATATTTATACAATAGATGATGATTTTGATACTTCTTTAATTGAAAAAATTGTTAACATCGTAAACGACAAGTTAGTTGGACAGCCTTTACCAAAGGTTATTCAAATGTTGCACAACGATGTGCCAGCAATTCTTTCCGAGTATATGTACTCATCCGACGGACTGTTGGATATGATGGATCAGCTTTTCAAAAAGGCTGGTGCCGAGAAGTATTATGTCGACGGACAATTGAATCTTTTGAATTATGCAAACAATGATGATCTATCGCAAGTTCAGTCGCTGTTTTCAATTATGAATCAGAGTACTGATTTGAGAAAATTACTAGATCCTAGCATTTCTGATGACGGCATTCGTGTTCGTCTCGGAAGTGAATTAGGTAGTGATGCGTTGAAAAATTACAGTATCATCACTGCAAATTACGATGTTGGACATCATGGAAAAGGTGTTATTGCCTTACTTGGCCCAACAACCATGCACTATTCACAATTGATTGGTTTGCTCGGAGAATTTAGAGTTGAATTAGCCAAAAGACTAATTGATTATTATTCAAGGTATGATGATTCTTGAAATTTTTAGGAGGAAGTAATGGCAGATAAAGAAACAGACCAGAATTTGAAGACTTCTAAAAAAGAAGCAGCTCCAAAGACTGATGCAAAAGCTGCAACGAAAGCTAAAGCAGAACAGGCTAAGAAAATCGATCCCAAAGATAAAGAAATTGCGGATTTGAAGAAAAAGAATTCTGACTTAGAAGACAATCTTTTAAGAAGCCAAGCAGAAATGCAAAATATGACCAAACGTCATAGCAAGGAAGTCGCTGACATCCTTAAATATGATGGTCAAAAGTTGGCCACAGAAATTCTACCTGTTTTGGATAATCTTGAACGTGCTTTGAGTGTTGAAGCTGACGATGATGCCAGCAAGCAACTAAAAAAGGGCATTGAAATGGTTCAACAACACATGGTTAAAGCATTTGAAAATAATCATGTGACAGCAATTGACGGTGTTGGTGAGAAATTTGATCCAATCTTTAGTCAAGCTGTTCAAACTGTTCCAGCCGATGATAAGCATGCTAAAAATACCGTTGTACAAGTTCTTCAAAAGGGTTATAAACTTGAGGATCGTGTACTTCGTCCAGCAATGGTTGTCGTTGCACAATAAATTAATAAATAAAAAAAATAAAAGAGGTTTAGGTTTATGTCTAAAGTTATTGGTATTGATTTGGGTACTACAAACTCTGCTGTAGCCGTTCTTGAAGGTGGCTCTCCAAAGATTATTACTAATCCAGAAGGCGCAAGAACAACTCCTTCAGTTGTTGCCTTTAAAGATGGTGAAATTCAAGTTGGTGAAGTTGCAAAGAGACAAGCAATCACTAACCCAGATACAGTTTCATCAATCAAGCGTCACATGGGTGAAGCAGGTTACAAAGTTACTGTAGCCGGCAAGTCATACACACCACAAGAAATTTCAGCATTCATTTTGCAACACATCAAGAAGTTCTCAGAAGACTACTTAGGTGAAAAAGTTACAGATGCTGTTATCACAGTTCCTGCATACTTCAATGATTCACAAAGACAAGCTACAAAGGATGCCGGTAAGATTGCTGGTTTGAATGTTCAACGTATCGTTAACGAACCAACAGCTTCAGCACTTGCTTATGGTCTAGATAATGATAAGGGTGACGAAAAAGTCCTTGTTTATGACCTTGGTGGTGGTACATTTGATGTTTCTGTACTTCAATTGGGCGATGGCGTCTTCGAAGTACTTTCAACAAATGGTGATACACATCTTGGTGGTGATGACTTTGACCAAAAGATTATCGATTGGTTAGTTGAACAATTCAAGGCTAAGAATGGCGTTGATTTGGGTCAAGACAAGATGGCTTTACAACGTTTGAAGGATGCTGCTGAAAAGGCTAAGAAGGACTTATCAGGTGTTGCTCAAACATCAATCAGTCTTCCATTTATTTCATCAGGTGCCAATGGTCCACTTCACTTGGAAGAAACTTTGACACGTGCTAAATTCGATGAATTGACATCAGACCTTGTTGAAAGAACAAAGATTCCTGTTGACAACGCATTGAAGGATGCTAACTTAACAAACTCTGACATTGACAAAGTTATCTTAAATGGTGGTTCAACACGTATTCCTGCTGTTCAAGATTCTGTTGCTAAGTGGACTGGTAAAGCACCAGATCACTCAATCAACCCTGACGAAGCCGTTGCTTTAGGTGCTGCTATTCAAGGTGGTGTTATCTCTGGTGATGTTAAGGATGTTGTTTTACTTGATGTTACACCTCTATCACTTGGTATCGAAACAATGGGTGGTGTCTTCACTAAGTTGATCGATAGAAATACAACTATCCCAACAAGCAAGTCACAAGTATTCTCAACTGCTGCTGATAACCAAAGTGCTGTTGATATTCACGTCTTACAAGGTGAACGTCCAATGGCTGCTGATAACAAGACATTAGGTCGTTTCCAATTGACTGATATTCCTGCTGCACCTCGTGGCGTACCACAAATCCAAGTTACATTCGATATCGATAAGAACGGTATTGTTAATGTATCTGCTAAAGATATGGGTACTAACAAGGAACAAAAGATTACTATCAAGAGTTCATCAGGCTTGAGCGATGAAGAAATCGACAAGATGATGAAGGAAGCTAAGGAACACGAAGAAGAAGATAACAAACGTAAGGAAGAGGTTGACGTTAAGAACGACGTTGAACAAACATTGTTCGCTACTGACAAGACTCTAAAAGACGTTAAGGGTAAAGTTTCTGACGATGAAATCAAGAAAGCTCAAGATGCTCGTGATGCTTTGAAGAAAGCTCAAGACTCTGGTGACCTTGAAGACATGAAGAAGAAACGTGACGATTTGAATAAGATTGTTCAAGACCTTTCTGTTAAACTTTATCAAAAGGCTCAAGAAGCACAACAAGCTAACGGTGCAAATGCCGATGGCGCAACTGGTTCAACTGATGGCAAGAAACCTAAAGACGACAATACCGTTGACGGCGACTTCTCAGAAGTAGATCCTGATAAAGATAAGAAATAATGATTGTGATAAAGAGCAGTGGTTTAATTACTAAAACCGTTTATGGTATAGTAAAAACAATAACTGCTCTTTTGAGCGTTAAAAAGGAATAAGACGTTTAGTCCTATTACATAAAGGTGATTTAATGGCAGATAAAAATCCATATGACGTACTCGGCGTTGATAAGAACGCTTCTGATGACGATATAAGAAAGGCATTCCGGAAACTTTCTAAAAAGTATCACCCCGACTTGAATAAAGCCCCTGATGCTGAAGCTAAGTTTAAGGAAGTTAATGCAGCCTACGAAATATTAAAAGACCCGCAAAAACGTGCTCAATATGATCAATATGGTTCTGCTGGTATGAATGGTGGTCAAGGTGGATTTGGCGGCTTCGGTGGTGGAGCTGGCTCTGATCAATTTGGTGGATTTGAAGATATCTTCAGCCAATTCTTCGGTGGCGGCGGCGCTGCTCGTCAAAATCCTAATGCCCCAAGACAAGGTTCCGACTTACAATATCGCATGGATTTAACTTTTGAAGAGGGAGTTTTCGGTAAGAAGACTAACATTTCCTACAATCGTGAAGAAGAATGTTCAACTTGTGATGGCTCTGGTGCAAAGCCGGGCACACATCCTGAGACATGTTCGAAGTGTCATGGTTCTGGTTTTGTTGAAGTCGATCGTCAAACTCCACTTGGCCGTATGCGTACAAGAGTTGTTTGTGATGTCTGCAATGGTACTGGTAAAGAAATCAAAGAAAAGTGCAACATTTGCCACGGTTCAGGTAAGGTAAATGAAAAGCACGAACTTAAGGTTACTGTTCCAGCTGGTGTTGAAGATGGACAACAAATGCGTCTTGATGGTCAAGGTGAAGCCGGAACAAACGGTGGACCTTATGGTGACTTGTACATCGTCTTTCACGTTGCTCCAAGCAAGGAGTTCAGACGTGACGGATCAACAATTTATGCATCAGTAAATATCAGTTTCCCACAAGCTACATTAGGTGATGATATCAAAGTCAACACAGTTCATGGACCTGTACAATTGAATATCCCTAGTGGTACTCAAACAGGTACAACCTTCAGACTTCGTGGTAAAGGTGCTCCAGTTCTAAACAGCAAGAGTATCGGTGACGAAAAAGTTACAGTTAATATCGTTACACCTCGTAAGTTGTCAGGCGAACAACGCAGTGCTTTGAAGAAATTCGCTGAAGCTGGTGGCGACAAGGTTAAAGAAAAAGATAGTAATTTTTTCAATAAAATAAAAGATGCTTTTAATGGCTAATAATTAATTAAGAAGAAGTGATGAACTTCTTCTTTTTTGATGTCTAGAACATCGGTGTACAATAGTGTAAAATAGACAGAATGAGAAAATTTCTGATAGAAGGGAACAATTTATGGATTTAGACCTCGATAAGTTAAAAGAAAGACAAAAAAGAATTCGTAATTTTTCTATCGTAGCGCATATCGATCATGGTAAATCAACGATTGCTGATCGAATTTTGGAAAGAACTAAAACAATATCAAAACGTGACATGAAAGCTCAAGTTCTGGATGACATGGACTTGGAACGTGAACGTGGTATTACAATCAAATTGAATGCGGTAGAACTTGAATATGAAGCAAAAGATGGACAGACTTACATCTTCCATTTAATCGATACCCCAGGACACGTGGACTTCTCGTATGAAGTTTCTCGTTCTTTGGCTGCCTGTGAGGGAGCTTTGTTAGTTGTTGATGCCGCCCAAGGTGTTGAAGCTCAGACATTAGCTAATGCTTATTTGGCCGTTGATAATGACCTAGAAATCGTGCCAGTAATCAACAAAATCGATTTACCTTCTGCTGAACCAGACAAGGTTAAGGAAGAAATTGAAGAGACAATCGGTATCGATGCTGAATCGTCAATTTTGATGAGTGCTAAAACTGGTGTCGGTGTGGATGAATTGTTGGAAAGAATCGTTTCTGACGTGCCAGCTCCAGAAGGTGACCTCGATAAACCACTTAAGGCTTTGATTTTTGATTCAGTCTATGACAGTTACCGCGGCGTTGTGTTGGACGTACGTGTCCGTGAAGGCGTTGTAAAGGTCGGAGACACGATTGAATTGATGAGTAATAAGAAGACCTTTGAAGTCACAGAAGTCGGTGTGATGTCTCCTAAGGCTGTTAAACGTGATTACTTGATGGCTGGGGATGTAGGTTATATCACTGCTAGTATCAAGACAGTTAAAGATACGCAAGTTGGTGATACTGTCACATTAGCTGATAATCCGACCGACGAACCTTTGACTGGTTATCGTAAGAGTACGCCAATGGTTTATGCCGGACTTTATCCAGTTGATAATGCTAAATATGAAGATTTACATGAAGCTTTGGACAAATTACAACTCAATGATGCAGCCCTAGAATATGAACCTGAAACTTCACAAGCGTTAGGCTTTGGTTTCCGTGTTGGTTTCTTAGGACTATTGCACATGGATGTTGTTCAAGAACGTTTGGAACGTGACTTTGACCTTGAGTTGATCACAACTTCACCATCTGTTGATTATCATGTTACAACGACTGATGGCAATGAAGTTGTCGTGGATAACCCAGCTGAGTTACCAGATGCATCTGAGATCAAAGAAGTCCGTGAACCATTCGTTAGGGCTGAAATAATGGTACCTGAGGACTTTGTTGGACCAGTCATGGAACTTTGCCAACATAAGCGTGGCGAGTTCGTGACAATGGATTATTTGGACAAATATCGTGTTAACGTTATTTACAAGTTGCCATTGTTGGAAATCATTTTCGACTTCTTCGATGATCTGAAATCAAGTACTAAAGGTTACGCTTCATTGGATTATGATGTTGAAGATTACGAACCAAGTGAATTGGTTAAGATGGATATCTTACTTAACGGCGAACCAATTGATGCTTTGAGCTTTATCGTTCACAAAGATTTTGCTCAAAAACGTGGTCGTGACATTGTTTCCAAGTTGAAAGAAGTAATTCCTAGACAGATGTTTGAAGTTCCTATTCAAGCTGCAATTGGAAATAAAGTTGTTGCCCGTGCTAACGTTAAGGCTTATCGAAAGGATGTTACTGCCAAACTTTATGGTGGTGATAGAACTCGTCGTGATAAGTTACTTAACAAGCAAAAAGAAGGTAAGAAACGTATGAAGGAAATTGGTCGTGTTTCTGTGCCACAAGAAGCCTTCATGGCTGTTTTGAACCTTAACCGTGGTAAGGACGATAGTAAATAGGATTCCGCCTACGGTTGGAAATGATTTTTTGACAGCTATGGGGACCGGTCCGAGCCGAAGAGCGGTCTCGAACCTCGATTTGAATCCTTGCTAAAGTACAGCAAGTATCCAAACTCGTCCCGTGGTGTAATGGCTAAAGCCATAACGCCACCTCCATTGCAGGCAAAAATCATTTCCAACCTCCGGCTAGTTTTCGTACTCGATGAATACTTTTGTTAAACCCCCAACTTGTTTATCAGCGGATGAGCATTCAATTATATAGAATATTCAATAAGTGCTTATAATGTAATCATTAGTGGTTAACGTTATAAGTGCTTTTTTTATTGGAGGAATTCATATGGAAAAATTTGATACGATTGTTATTGGTGCCGGTCCTGCTGGGTTGGCTGCTGCTCATAATTTGAAGAGTAATGGGCAAAATGTTGCTATTGTGGAAAATAACCTTTGGGGTGGGACTTGTCCTAATCGTGGTTGTGATCCTAAAAAGGTACTTTTGAGTGGTGTTGAAGCACGTGATCGAATTGCACAGTTGCAAGGTAAAGGCTTTGATGAACTTCCAAATGTTAATTGGAAAGAACTTGAGGCTTTTAAAGAGACATTTACTGATCCTGTTTCTAAAGGCAGTCGAGATGGTATCGTTAATGCCGGTATTACAGCTATTGATGGACAACCCAAGTTTATTTCTGAAAATGAAATTGTTGTCAATGGACAAGACCATTACCAAGCTGGTAAATTTATTATTGCGACTGGTCAACGTCCTAGTTACTTGAATATCAAGGGAAAAGAACACTTGTTATCAAGTACTGATTTCTTATCACTGAAGAAGATGCCAGAGGATATTACAATTATCGGTGCCGGATACATTGCCTTTGAAATGGCCACGATTGCGAATGCCACAGGTGCTAAAGTGCATGTCATTCATCATAATGACCATCCTTTGAAGGGCTTCAATGAGGGTTATGCCTTGGAATTGGTTAAGCAACTAGAGGCTAAAGGTGTTGATTTCAATTTTAATGTTGATACACAAGCGATTGAACAACAAGCTGATGGTCGCTATTCTATAACCGCAGATGGTTTTGAATTAACAACCGATTTGGTGATTGGTGCGACTGGACGTATTGCTAATACTGACTTTTTAGATTTTGAAAAAGCTGGCGTTGAGTATACTCGTCACGGTGTCGTTGTTAATGCCAAATTGCAGTCGACTAATAAAAATATTTATGCTATCGGGGATGTTGTCGATACTAAACAGCCTAAGTTGACTCCAGTAGGTGGATTTGAAGCAAATTATGTCAGTGATATTTTGACTGGTAAAACTGATAAAGATTTGGAGTTGCCATTGATTCCAACTGTTGTCTATGGCAGTCCTAAATTGGCTAAAGTCGGTGTACAAGAAGGTGCCGAAGTGGTTGATCAGGATGTTACTGGTTGGTTTACATATAGCCATACTAACGACCCTAAAGCTAAGATCAGAATTGTTTTGAACGATAAGTCAGAAATTATCGGGGCAACTTTACTTAGCAACAATGCTGATAGTTTGATTAATTTATTGACTATGGCAATTAAAGATCACATGACTCATGAGGATGTTATTAAGCAAATTATGGCTTATCCGACTGCTGCTAGTGATTTGGAATATTTATTTTAAGCTGAATTCTTTAGAGAAAATAAACGACGTCATAATTATTTATAGGCACGTCAAAAAAGGAGAAACTCACACGAGTTTCTCCTTTTTTGAAATGTTATGATTAATCTTCTTCATAACCATTTAGATGTTTAGATTTGAAATTCCAAGCATCGCTGATGACTTTTTCAACATCATCGTACTTAGGTTGCCATTTAAGGATTGTTCTAGCCTTAGTTGAATCAGCAATCAAGGTACTTGGATCGCCGGGACGTCTAGGACCAATTTTAGCAGGAATTTCCTTACCAGTAGCTTTTCTGGCAGCTTCAAGGATTTCTTTGTTTGAGAAACCATTTGAAGAGCCAAGGTTAAAGACATTGCTGTCATTGTCAGCACGTAAATATTCCATAGCTAAACGGTGAGCTTCAGCGAGGTCTTCAACGTGGACATAGTCACGAACGTTGGTACCATCTTTAGTATCGTAATCGTCACCAAAGATTGTCAATTCGTCACGTTGACCAGCGGCTACTTGAAGAACAACTGGAATCAAGTGAGTTTCAGGATTGTGGTCTTCACCGATTGAACCATCAGGCTTAGCACCACCAACATTGAAGTATCTCAAGGCAACAAACTTGATGCCGTAAGCGACGTCACACCAATGCATGATCTTTTCCATTGCCAACTTACTTTCACCATATGGGTTAGTTGGAACGGTTGGGTCAGTTTCCTTAATTGGAATTTGTTTAGGCTCGCCGTAAGTGGCAGCGGTTGATGAGAAGACGATGTGTTTGACACCAAAGTTGTGCATCACTTGTAGGAGCGTAATCATTCCATAAGTGTTGTTATCAAAGTATTTGAGCGGATCTTTCATTGATTCTGGAACAATTGAAAATGCAGCAAAATGGATAACATCAGTGATAGTTTCGTTTTGGAATAATTTGATCAAAAATTCTTTATCACGAACATCACCTTCGTAAAACTTAGCTTTTTCGTTGATAGCTTGAACGTGACCCGTGGATAGATTATCTGCTACAATGACGTCATAGCCGAGTTCACAAAGATGATCAACAGTGTGTGAACCGATATAACCGGCACCACCTAAAACAAGAATGCTCATAAAATTACCTCCAGATTCATTTATGTTTCTAAATATATGATTCTATTATAGCTTATCTTTGGGATATGCATTTTAGTAAACTTGGTAAACATTAAAATTAATTAATTTAGATTTATTGAAGTATGTCGTTTCCAGAGCTGAGAGTATTCATCTGCTGCGCGGAACGGCCCGAGCCAAAGTTCGGTCTCGAACCTCGGTTGAAGCCTTTCCAAAAAGCGGAAAGTCTCCAACACGCCCGGTGGTGTAAGAGCTAAAGCTCTAACGCCACTTTCGCGGCAGATGAATACTCTCAGCTCTTCCAACTAATTTTTTTATGGTGCTGGTTTCCTTATTGTACATAAACGTTCTCTAAATAAAGCTATTTAAATAATTAGTTGAATATTTAAAATTAGATAAACTAGGGTATACAAAAGTTGGAGGTCCTCATAGCAGACTATATTGCTGATGACCGGAGACGGCGCTAAAAGATTTAACTTTTTACCACGAATGTTCTAAAATATAAATTATATTGTAAATTCATTGAAATGGAATGAAAACTATGAAGAAATTCTTTTCAATTTTTGGAACCATCATTTTATTATTGGTGGCTTTAGCTTTGATCTTTAATCAACCGATTAAAGAATATGCAGTCAAACGGATTTCTAATCAAAATTTGACGACATTAACGGCTAAGAAAGCCAAAGAGAACTCGAAGAAAAAGGGTCAATTTGACTTTAATAAGGTTAAACCAATTTCAGCTAGTCAAGTTGCGAAAGCTTCAGTCAACAATGATGCTGCTGTCATCGGAAAAATGGCCGTTCCTTCAGTTAACTTGCGTTTGCCAATCGTTGTTGGTTTGAGTGACAATGCTCTATCAACTGGTGGTGGCACGATGAAGGAAAATGAAAAAATGGGCAAGTCCAATTATGCTTTGGCTGGTCATTATATGACGAATAAAGGTGCCTTGTTCTCGCCACTGGAAAATGCTCAAATTGGTGACTTAGCTTACATTACCGATATGAAACGTGTCTATACTTATAAAATTTACTTCAAGAAGATTGTACCGCCGACAGCTGTTTATCTGCTAGACGATGTGCAAAATCAAAGTATTTTAACACTGATTACTTGTGCTGATGGTGGGACTAACCGTTGGGCTCTGCAAGGTTCATTGGTAAGTAGTCAACCAGCCAATAAAGGTACTTTAGCAGTCTTTTCTTAATGATTCCTTAAAAGGAGTTTTGGAACGTCTCGTTTACGAAATTAGATTGTAAATGATATTTCAAGGCTTTTTTTTTCGGTTTGAAAATTGATATAATTAACTAATTGTTAGTAGGTGATGGATTGACTTTAATAAATTGGGAAAAGCGTAAGAATCCCACAAATGAAGAAATAACCAAATTTGCAGCAGAAAAGCACGTTGATCGGATAGTAGCAGAATTGTTGCTGGAACGTGATATTACTGATACTGCAGATATTGAAACTTTTTTACATAGTGATTCCAAAGAGTTGCAGGATCCATTCGGATTGCACGATATGGATAAGGCGCTCGAAATAATCGATGAAGCCGTTCAATCTGAGGCAAAAATCGCTATTTATGGTGATTATGATGCCGATGGTGTCACGAGTACATCAATTATGAAGTTAACTTTACAAAAGTTGGGTAATAAGCCAATTTTCTACATTCCGGACCGTTTCAAAGATGGCTATGGTCCTAACATGGATCGTTATAAATTCTTGGCTGACCAAGGGATTGATTTATTAATAACTGTCGATAATGGTGTCAGCGGTAAGGATGAAATTAAGTATATGAAAGACCGTGGTATCAAGGTTATTGTGACTGATCACCATGATTTGCCAGCGGAATTGCCAGAAGCTGATGCTATCGTGCATCCAACGATTCCTGGTTCTGAATATATTTGTCCTTATTTATCTGGGGCCGGAGTGGCGTTCAAGATTGCGGATGCTTTACTCGGCGAAGATGCGATGGATTTGATTGATTTGGCTGCCATTGGGACTGTAGCTGATTCTGTGGCCTTAAAAGGTGAAAATCGGGTCATTGTAACCGAAGGCTTGAAACAGATGAAGAAGAACCATCATGTCGGTTTAACGGCACTGCTTAAGAAATGTAAAATCAAGCTTTCTGATATTAGCGAAGAAGATATTGGTTTCAAAATTGCGCCACGGATCAATGCTTTAGGGCGTTTGGAAAATGCTTCATCTGGGGTTGAATTGTTGACGACCGGTGATGAATCGTTCGCCAAAGAAATTGTTGATGAAACTGAAGATATCAACTCAAGACGCCAGGAATTAGTTCAGTCAGCCTTTGCTGATGCCCAGAGTCAAATTGCTGCGCAAAAAGATAATGGTGTGTTAGTTTTAAAAGGTAATGATTGGCACCAAGGAGTGTTGGGAATCGTTGCAAGTCGGGCAATGGATCAAGAAAATAAGCCGGTTTTAGCAACCCAATTCGATGAGAACAGTGGTGTGATGAAAGGTTCTGGCCGAAGTCCTGAAGGATTCAACTTGTTTACAGCTTTGAATAAGCATAATGATTTGTTCATGGCCTTTGGTGGACATGCCCAAGCTTGCGGATTCTCAATTGAAGAAGCACAGCTGGACAAATTAACTGAATTGTTGCAAGCAGAGCCTAAGGAACAAGATTTCGACCCTCAAGCGCCTGTTATTAAAGATTACGATTTAAATTTGAAAATTGAAGATTTGAATATGGATTTAATCAAACAGATTCAGCAATTAGCTCCGTTTGGAATGGGTAATCCTAAGCCAGTTATCAAGTTGAGCAATGTTTCTCTGAGCCAAGCCAAGTCAATTGGTAAAGATGGCAGTCATTTGAAAGTTAATGTGACCGATAATAGTCGTCAGGTTGCCGCAATTGGTTTTGGGATGTTTGCTCAAGAGCAGGCTATGAATACTGATATTTGTGATGTTTATGGTGAAATTGGTATCAACGAGTGGGCTGGCCGCAAGAATTTGCAGTTGATGCTTGATGATTTCCAAGTTTCACCAGAAGCTAAAAAGATTGCTGGATTGAAAGAAATTTATTTGGATTATCGTAATAAGAGACTTTCAACTTCAATTTTGAATCATTTTGACAGCATTGTCTTCTTTAATGAAGTTTATTATGAAGCAGCCAAACGTTCGAATGTTCAAGCTAAGCTGATTCGATATGATGAAGAGTGTGACGGCAAGAATATTTTGATCTATGATCGACCACATAATTTAGATTTATTCAAAAATTTTATAAAAGAAAATAATACTCAACATACAGCGTTATTTTTCCATACCGATTTGACGGAAAGATATTTAAAGCCTGATATGATTAAGATGAAAACGCTTTTGAAGTATTTATACACTCATCAAAATATCACGATGGATGGAATGGATTTAGTTGCAAAGTACCTAAATTTACAAAAAATCGACGTAGATTTTTATTTAAAAGTGTTTTTTGAGTTAAATTTTGTTAAAATGGTAAATGGCTTTGTTGAAAAAGCTAATGCTTCACAACAACGCGAATTGATTGAATCTCCGACTTATTTGAAGAGGTTACAACGCAATGATGTTGAAAAAATATTAATTGAATCCAACTTTGACGATCTCTTGTCCTGGATGAGTGATTACGATTGCCATTGTTAGGTTGAATGGGGAATTTATAAAAATGGATATTGATTTTAAGAAATATGTTGCTAATGTTCAAGATTTTCCAGAACCTGGTGTACTATTTCGAGATATTTCACCATTAATGGCTGATGGTAAAGCATACGCTGCAGCAACCGATAAGATTGTTGAATATGCCAAAAGCCGAGGTGCAGAAATGATTGCTGGTCCTGAAGCACGTGGTTTCATCGTGGGATGTCCAGTGGCATACAAGATGGGCATTGGTTTCGCTCCTGCTCGTAAAAAGGGTAAGTTGCCTCGTGAAACTGTTTCGGTTTCGTATGACCTCGAATATGGTCAAGCTTCACTTTACATGCAAAAAGACGCTATCAAACCCGGCCAAAAGGTTTTAGTAGTGGACGATTTGATGGCAACCGGTGGTACTTTAGCTGCCACAATCAAGTTGATTGAAAAGTTAGGCGGTATCGTAGTTGGGACTGCTTTCTTGATCGAATTAACTGATTTGCATGGTCGCGATAAAATTAAAGGGTATGACATGTTTACTCTGATGCAATATTAATTTAAAATAGGTTTGTAGACATTCTACAGACCTTTCATGGTGAGTTGGCAGAGTGGTAATGCACCGGACTCGAAATCCGGCGAACCCGTTATACGCGGGCGCGCAGGTTCAAATCCTGTACTCACCTTAAATAGAACCGAAGTTTCTCTTAAAAAAGAGTTCACAGATTAATGTAAGCTTTTTTTTGTCAAATAATAAAAAACAAGATAATCAATGCTAGAATGCCTAAGATTTTCAAAAGCATAATTTGCACCCCCTATAGTATCAATTTGTAATCAATTTATTACCTTTATAAGAGTAATATTCTTTATTTTTCCTAATAAAGACATAAAAAAAATGGAGTTGATTATTCATCAATACCAGAAAGTGTGAACTGAAAAAGCTCAACAATAATTTTAAATATTGTTGAGCTTTTTTAGCGTCTAGAGATACGATAACCGTTATTTTTTGCTTCTTGTTGATTACCAAATCGGACGAAATGATCTGATCTAATTTTATAAATCTTTTGAGAGGGAAGGTGATAAATATGAGTTTTAGAATCACCAATTACTGGACCAACATTACTATTTATAAACGTATAATTGCCTTTATTGGTTGACGGAACTTGTGCTTGTTTTGGAGGTGTTACTTTCGATGGATGATTATTTGTTGGTGCGTTATTCCTTTGAACATTGTTAGCATTTGAATTCTTTTGGATATTTTTATTAGGTGTCTGTGTTGGAGAACCTGCAGGTTTATTTGCGTTGTTATCATTTTTTTTACCAGAATTAGTTTCTGATTTATTCAACTCAGCTTTTTCGGTTTCTTTTTTGTTATTATCATCTTCTGAAGATTTTATTTCGTTTTCTTTTTTTGAATCATTTTCTGTTTTGTCATGAATTGCCTTTGATTCTTCATTGTCTGTTTTTTTCTTACTCTTTTGTTTAGATCTTGAAGAAGATGTACTATGTTTTTCAGATGATGAAGTGCTGTTATTTCCGCATCCAGTTAGTCCGATAATAAAGAAAAGACTAAGAAGTAGGGTAACCGATTTAGCAATCCAACTTTTATTTTTGAAGTTTGTCATATTAGACTCCTATTATTTTAGATGGTTGATAGCATAATTAGCTTCTTCAGGCGTAAATTGTTCACCGTATTCAGATATTAATTGGTCACGGATTCCTTCTGGTGACATTGAAAGATTCTTTTGATATGATTTTGCTTTTTCCAAGGCGTTATTATTCCAATCTGCCTTAAGGTTATCTATTGCATATTGTGCAGCTGGCTGAGAAAACTTTTCGCCATAATCGGATGTTAACTGATGAAATAACCCTTTTTTGGACAAATGTTGAAAGTTTGAGTAAGACTCTGCCTTATTTAAAGCTGATAAATACTCAGTTGGAACGCTTGGTTTTTTGGGAACCTCTTCTTTTTTCGAAGCTGAAGTTTTACTGCTTTGTTTGTTGTTAGAATCTGTTTTCTTTTTTGACGCAGTTTTAGTTACTTTGTTTTGAGCAATATTTGTGCTCTCATGACTAGAATTTTTATTACTTTTAGAGCCTATACTATTTATTCCTGAGATAATAAATATCGTAATTAAAAATATGATCCAGAACTTCTTTTTTTGATACCATTTTTTTCTGTTGTTACTATGTTCGCTTCGCATAATATATATTCCTTTTTTTAGTATTTAATTATTATATCTATCTAAATTGGTATATTCCATTCTATGTTAATATATATAAATATTCTTAAATCAAGGAATCATTTATTAAAGCTATGGTAAAAATGTGATTTATAAAGTTATTTGTTAAAAGAAAATTAGTCATAATATAAAATCTTCGGGGCAGGAAGATGGTTCACAGATAACGAATGGCATTTGGTTGACTATTTTTTGGAAAATATATTATCTAAATTTATGAAGGAGCCAAATATAATTCAACCATATAAAAACAAACAAGAGTGCTAATATTAAAAGTGTACCTAAGCAAATCAACGAACAAATAATTAGATAGGACACTTTCAAATCAATGACTAATTTATTCTTTATCAGACATGCACATACAGTATTAAATGGAAAAAGATTATTTCAAGGCGGTCAAACTGACTCAGAATTAGATGAAGTTGGCCAACAACAATTGACTAAATCTGTCGAAGGGATGAAGGCAGCTTTACCTGATAATTATTTGTTGGTTTGCAGTCCCTTGATTAGAACTAAAGAGACTGCCAAGGGTTTGCAATTGAATACCCAAAATGAAGTATTTGATAAAAGAATCCAAGAAATTGGCTTTGGAACTTGGGAAGGCCGTTCGTTGGAATCAGTTCGAAGTGAGTTTCCGAGGGATGTTGCCAGATATTACGAAAATGATCCAACTATGACACCTCAAGGTGGCGAATCGATTCAATCAGTGGCGGACAGAATGGTAGAAGCAATTGATTATTATGCGAAAAGCGACTATCAAAACGTTGTTTTTGTATCCCACGGTAATTCAATTTCAATTGGTTTAAGCGCCTTATTATTGGAGTCGGCACCTTTTAAGCGAGTAATTGCCGTACCTGATAATGTTTCGTTGTCAAAAGTTGTTTTTGAAGATAATTTCAGTTTAAAATATTATAATCATACGTTTTATTAGTTTATTAATACGCAAAAGGAGTTCGTCATTATGATGAACTCCTTTTATTTATGTGTTGAAAATTATTAATTGGTATCGGAATCCTTATATTCCAAAATATCTCCGGGTTGGCAATCCAGAACGCGACAGATTTCTTCAAGTGTAGAGAAACGAATTGCTTTTGCTTTACCATTTTTGAGGATTGATAAATTTGCCATGGTTATTCCGACTTCTTTTGAAAGTTCGGTCAAACTCATTTTTCTTTTAACGAGCATAAGGTCTAAATTAATTATTATCATATTTGAGACCCGGTTTCTGTTTATAATTTGCGGTACGCTTCTGAACAACGAGTTGCAGTACATTAACGAATGTTCCCAGCATTAAAGCAAGCATGATTAGAAATACATCCAATAATATGCCTATTGGGGAGTCGTCGTTTGAATTCATCAATCTGAATGCTGGGGCGAGAACGATGTAAATGAAAGCAATGGTGTAAAAAATTTGTTTGATTCTTTGGAGTATATGAACACCGCTGGTTGTAAAAATAGTTTTTTTATCCGTCAAGTGTAGCAGCTTCCATGTAAACCCAATTATGAGGTAAGAAAGTATTCCAGATATGTAAAGTCCGATACCAAAATATATTTTTATAAAGATGCTGATATGGGTGTAACTGCCGGCGGTTATAAAATCCGGAAATAGATAGATGAAGATCAATACTAAAAGTGATGCCAATAATATCAAAATAGCTCTAAGATAATTTGTTAATATTTTCATTTTAATATCTCAACCTCCATAATTTTTTGTAATACATGCGCAAAAACTCCAATTGTTAATCCGAGGATGATTAGAAATAGTTCGATTGTTATTGGAGCTGGGGCGTTAAGTATATTAGCTTCTTCGCAAACACCAAAGATTGCGAGTACATAAATGACAGCAATAGTGTAGAAAAATATTTTTATTATCTTTACGGCAAGGACTCCTGCTTTTGAAAATAACCTATCGTGATCGGTTAAGTAGAGTAGTCGCCAAGCAAGGATGATAATGCCATATGACAGAACTGCTGAACCATACAGTAAGACAGCGTAGGGAATTAAGATAAGTAAAGAAGTTCTATTCTCGTTCATGAATATTAGTAGGCTGGGAAACGACCTCAAGCTGATTATTGTTAGCAAGAAGATCATGATGCAGAGGGTGAATCTTAAAAAGAGTGTCGGTAATTTCATTACTAATGCCTCCCTTTAAATTGTCAGATCATTTTCAGACTTGATTTTAATAGCATGTCGTAACAATTTTTCTAGTACACTTGCAAAAATCGCAATGACTAATGGTGCTCCGGAAAAGACAGCGCAGACTAAGATAACTCCAGGCGCATCATCTCTTTCGGCAAAGGCATAGAATATTGGCAATTCCAAGATGTAAATTATACAAATTGAGTAGGCAAACTGTTTGATGTTTTTCAATGATTTAACAGAAGCACTTGAAAAGGCATTTTCTTGATCAATTAGATGCAAAAGTTTAAGCGCTTGAAATAGTATGGTGAAGAAAAGAATTGCACTGGCATATAATCCCAAACCTAGTAGAATTGTAAAAACTGGTATGTCAGGCATCAGATTGTTGGATCCAATTAAATAGTGTGGAACCACAATGGCACAGAAAGCCAACATGATTAGTCCCATTACGTAAATTGTTAGTCTCAGAAAAATCGTTTCTTTTTTCATTTATGAAATACCTCGTCATAATTTATGATTTGAGTATAGCATTATTTTATCGAAAAACGATAGTGTTTTATTGCTTTTCGATAAATTATTGTTTCTTATTCTGTTTTGACAAAGATGAGTCTTATTTAATAGGGATGTATCTGATGGTTCATTTAGCGCTGGTAAAAAGTTGATTTTAGTTAACTAGAGAATCAAAAAAAGGGGACATCCATTTTGAATGCTCCCTTATAAATACTATTTATTCCAAGTAAATTCCTTATTATCCAAATATTTAGATCTACCAACGTAACCACCATCACAAAAGATAATCGTGGCCAAGCCATCCATATAGGTAGTCTGACCAAAATCTTTCCAACTATCCGCGATTCTTAAAGTAAATAATTGTGCTTGGTTAACAATATTTTCACGTTGGGATGATTTCAATTCCTTAAAACTAGACGTAACGTAAAGTTCGACTTGGTTGTTCTTGAGAAACTTAATATTCTTAACAAATTTAGCCCAATCCTCTGAACTCTTTGTATTAGCTTGTTGTTCTTCATACAACTTGTGGCTAAGTTTTTGGTTGATTTTTCGTAATTTATTATAAGTTTTGACGAATTTAATTTCGTGGTTGGCTTGAGCCTCAACGACTGTGGTATGGCTCATTGGTATGATTGTTAGTAAAAGTCCTAACAGTGGCATTATTCGTTTTTTCATCGGTCACTCCTCAATATTTGAGTACAGTATAATCGAGAAGTGCCAGGAGATTCCATTCGAATTTGATATGGCATGGTATAGAATGTTTAAAGAAAAATCACTGATAAAAAAATAAAAGTCCACTGCTGCTGAGTAGTGGGCTTTTGTGTTAGAAGAGTCATTCTGTCGAAGAATGGTATTAATGAGAATTTTGGGTATTATCGCATATTTGGGCTTTCCTCTAACAAAATTATTATATTACAGTAAAAATAAAAATGTGAATAAAAGTTTAAATATTTATAAGAAAAGGTATTTTTTTAATACTTCAAATGGATAATTACTCATTTTGATGATCATCGAGCGTTTCTTTTGCCTTCAATTCAATGACATCTTTTCTTAGTTTTCGGTTCTCTTTCTCAATTTTATCTAATTTGAGAAGAATTTTATCCAGCTTATCCTCATTTTTGACATTCTTCTCGGTTGTTACGTAGTTGGTAATTGTACTGGTCAAGGTTCCAATAAAGCCAATCCCAACAATCATCAGTGAAATGGCAGCTATACGTCCAACTAGTGTGGTTGGCGCAACATCGCCATAGCCAACAGTTGAGGCGGTGACAATTGCCCACCAAAATGAATTGCTCAAAGAAGCACCTTCAGCTAATGAATAAGTAATGGCAGCGGTGACCAGGACGATTCCACAAATAATCGTCAAATAAATAAAGCCATTTATTTTAAGAAACTTCTTGGCATTCTTCTGCATTTTTCCAGCAGTTCCAATAAAACGAACCAGCGTGAAAATCTTGGTAAAACGAATTACATTGACGATTCGAAAAATTCTAAAGGCGTTGAATAGGGTATTGAATGGCATGATTGCCAACAGATCAACAATATTGTGACGAAAGAATTTGGATTTGTCTTTGGCTAAATATAAACGACCAAAATAATCGAATGAGAATATTAATAATGTTGCAATATCAATTTCTAAATACGGTGCTCGAGATACGTCAAAACCAGGGATGTAACTCAAAACCAAAATGGTCAGTGAAGCCAATCCAGCTAAAGCAATCGTGACGTAATAACCATTTGAATGGAGAAACTTGTGAAATTTAGACATTTTTAATCAACTCCAAGGTTTTTTCTTACTAATTTGTAATATAGCACTAACGGTTGTGTTAGGTATATTTACATTCGCAAAAAAATTCTTAATAATGTGAGTAATACTTAAAGGAGAGATTAAATTATGCAACAATTCACACCTGATAATTTGTCAAAGGCGATGAATCGAGAAACATTCAAAATCATTTTAATGGGATTGATGGTTTTGGATCATATTACATTTTTTATATCACCATACTTAGCTGACTTCTTTCATATTACTACGCGAGTGGTAGCAGTCGGATTTGCTTATTTAGTTGTTGAAGGGATGTTTTACACTCACAGTCGCAGAAATTATCTCAGCCGCTTGATTGGCTGGGGTATTTTCATGGGATTAGGCAACTATTTGATGAATATATTTGTTTTACGAAAACAATATTCAATGTCAATCACAGGAGATAACATATTTTTAACCCTAGCCCTTGGTGCAGTTGTAATTTGGCTATGGGACAATCAACAGAAGGGTAAAACAAAGCGCCGAAATTTGCGGATTCTTTCCATTATATTATTAGTTTTGGGAAGTGTTCCATTATTAGAAGGAAGTTTTGTCATTGTACCGTTCATGTTTATTACTCAATTAACTTATAAGAATGCTAAAAAACGTAATTTATGGTATCTACTGTTGGCAGTTTTAATAGCAGTTATCGAATTACCAACAGTTTTGATAGGTGCAGATTTTAATCCGCTGATGATTTTTGATGGTATTGCAATGAATGCTAGTGATATTTTCTTTATTCTGATTATTCCAATGTTGCATTTTTACAATGGGAAAATTGGAAAGTACAGTGCTCAATTGAAATATTTGTTTTATATTTTCTATCCATTACATTTATGGTTGATCCATTTAATTGCTAATTTTCAATAAGTATCCCTGCACATAGAAATGTGGTTGATGTGATAAACTAATTAGCGTGAATTAATTCTGGAGGGGAGAATATTATGAAACAGATTGTAGCGGGGATTGTGGCTCACGTTGATGCTGGGAAAACAACGCTTTCTGAGGCAATGCTTTATCGATCCGGTGAATTACGGAAATTGGGTCGAGTTGATAAAGGTGATGCCTTTTTGGATCCCGATGAATTGGAAAAGAAACGTGGTATTACAATATTCTCCCACCAGGCTAATCTTAAATATAATGATTTGAAATTGAGCTTATTGGATACTCCGGGACATGTGGACTTTGCTTCACAGACAGAACAAGTCATGAGCGTCTTAGATTATGCAATTTTAGTGATTTCCGCTACCGATGGCGTGCAAGGTTATACTAGAACGCTGTGGCATTTATTGGAACATTATCAAGTCCCAACGTTTATTTTTGTCAATAAAATTGACGCTGACGGTGTTGATAAAGTGGCAGTTTTGAAACAATTACAAGCACAATTGTCACCTGGATGTGTGGCCTTCAATGGTCAAGATGTTGAAGAATCTTATGAAGAGATTGCCATGCAAGATGACGATGTTTTAGAAAAGTTTCTTGATGATGGAACAATCGCTGATGAGACTATTCAACAGATGATTAAGAAGCGTCAGGTATTTCCATGCTTTTTCGGTTCAGCTTTGAAAGTCGATGGGGTCGATGATTTTCTAGATGGATTGGATCATTGGACAGTTGAAGACAATTATTCAGCTGATTTTTCTGCAAAGGTTTTCAAGATTTCGCATGATGAAAAAGGTGAACGTCTCACTTGGGTGCGAGTTACAGGTGGCGTATTACCTAATAAAACTGTCTTGGTTAAAGATCAAAAGGCTAATCAATTACGAGTTTATGACGGAGCCAAATTTACAACTGAACCCGAAATAATGGCAGGCGGAGTTTGTGCAATCACGGGATTGACTGATACGTATCCGGGAATGGGACTTGGCAATGTTCAAGATAGTTTGAAGCCAACGATTCAACCGGTTTTAAACTATGCTGTAGACCCTAAGGAAAACGACATTCATGCTTGTTTAACGGCTTTAAGTGTGTTGGAAGATGAAGATCCGCAATTACATGTGTCGTGGTCAAGTCACTTACAAGAAATCCGTATTCAAATTATGGGTGAAGTCCAGCTGGAAATTTTACAACAATTATTATTAAAACGTTTCGACTTAGATGTTAGTTTTGGTGAAAGCAGCATCCTTTATAAAGAGACAATTACTCAAGATATTGAAGGAGTCGGTCATTTCGAGCCATTACGTCACTATTCGGAGGTCCATTTGTTGATGCAGCCATTACCAGCAGGCAGTGGATTAGTTTTTGATACTGATTGTAGTTTGGATGTTATGGCCAGCAATTGGCAACATCAAGTTTTGTCAAATTTGAAATCTAAAGAACATCTGGGCGTTTTAACAGGCTCACCAATAACTGATATGAAAATCACTCTGATTAACGGTCGAGCCAGTAACGTCCATTCAGTTGGCGGGGATTTTCGTGAAGCAACATGGCGTGCGGTCCGTCAGGGACTAATGATGTCTAAGCAAAATAACGAGTGTCAATTACTGGAACCATGGTATCGTTTCCGATTAGAGGTTACCCGAGATCAGGTCGGCCGCGCTATGAATGATATTCAAAAGATGAGTGGCAGTTTTGACGCTCCCGATATGTCCGCAACTCAAGGTGAATTGAATTTGCCGACTATAACTGGTTTTGCCCCGGTTTCAGAGATGCAAGGGTACGCCCAAACAGTCAATTCATACACGCATGGTCAAGGTCAGTTGGAAAGTATCGTGGACGGATATCGACCATGTCACAATGCTGAAGAAGTAATTGCGGCAGCAGATTATGATCCAGTCTCAGATTTGGAAAATACTCCCGATTCAGTCTTTTGCGCGCATGGAGCTGGTTATCCGGTCGCATGGGATGAAGTTCCAGCAATGGCACATGTTGGTTATAGAAATTAGAAATTTATTTATGCGTAAAAATAAAGCTCACTATTCTTGGTTATTACCTCAAGAATAGTGAGCTATTTTATTTTTATAATTATAGATTAATTCAGTTGACAGAATTTTGCAGTCAATAGAAATTATTTAATGCATACTCTTGACCAGCACAGTCGAGCATTTCCTGCCATGACGAAAAAATGGTCGATTTTTGGACATGTGCTTCCCAATCTTCGATCGGCAGACGTTCTAAAGCGTTTTGACTTGTTACACCCACGGATTCAAAAAATTCTTCAATACAAAAGAACTTGGTATTCTTTTCCATGAATTGATTACTAAAATAGTGGGTAAATTGAATTTTATTCAAATCATTTCTAATTTGACATTCTTGTTCGATGAGCTCCAGTTTCTGTTTAGTCTGCATAATAACTAATCCCCTATAAAAATTATTTACTATTCACACTAAGTATACAAAACTTTATTAATTATTTGTCTAATTATTAACATATTTTTCCGGAACTTGGTAAAATTTAGGTAAAGGATACAAATAGGAGGGATTGTTATGTATAAAAAGATATTAGTGGCTATCGATGGTAGCCAGAGCGCTTACAATGCATTAAACTCAGCTGTTGATTTGGCCAAGCAGTTTGACTCGGAACTCTATTTGGTATCAGTCGTCAATACGGCCAATTTGCCAATGAATGTTGGTGTTTCATATGCACCGGGATTGATTGAAGATATGAAAAAAGCATCTAACAGTGATTTGAAGAAAGCTCATGATATTGTAAAGTCAGCCGGATTAACGGCTAAAGTTAATCTATTAGATGGTGAACCACGTGAGCAATTGGTTCGTTTCCCGAAAGAAAATGGAATTGATTTGATTGTTATGGGTAAAACCGGAACTAGTGCCTTTACCAGAGTTTTTGTGGGATCGGTTACGCGTTATGTTTCCGAACATACCGATATTAGTTTATTAGTAGTTGTTTAAAGGTATGAAAAAAGCCGGCTGAAAAGTCGACTTTTTTTGTATCCTTATTTATTTAGTAATTTATCAACTTCACGTTCGTTGTGAGCTAACCAACCACAGGCGGCGGCAGCGATAGCACCAACTAAATCATCCAAGAAAACATTGATTTTACCGGTTGATTTGTCATTTAGTTTGCCAAGAATACCATGCTTCAATTTATCAACGTAACCATAATTGGTGACGGAAACTGAACCATAGAGGCTGGCCAAAGTGATCGCCATATTTTCATCAATACCATAAGTTGATTCATCAGTTTGCATAATACGTTGCATTGGAGCTGACAAGAGACCTTTTTCAGCCAAAACATCCAATTCAATTCCGGTCATAATAGCATTTTGAGCTTCACGTTTGTGAAGGACTTTGTTGATGGCATAGATTGAAACTTCCTCATTTAAGCCAGCAACGTAATCCTTTTCCAAAAAAATGACGATTTCCGCGATGTCTTTTAGCTCAACGCCACGGTCCTTAAGGTTTCTGAGAATGTGTTCATAATATTGTTTATCTTGTTCTTCATATGATACCAAAATTAATTTCTCCCTCATTTGTTATTTTTCTGCATCCCACTCAGCTTTAAACTCGTCGAGAAAGTCCAACATATATTGGTGACGTTTCTCAGCAATCTTTTTAGCAGTAGGGGTATTCATCATAGCAGTTAATTTCAATAATTTCTCGTAAAAGTGATTGATAATTGTTTCATTATTTAAATTACGGTATTCAGCTTTATTCATCGATTGACGTGGTTCGATAGTGGGGTCGTAAATAGTTTCCGCATGAGCACCACCGTAGTAAATGGCCCGAATAATCCCAATCGCTCCAATAGCATCCAAACGGTCTGAATCTTGAACGATTTGACCAGCTAAAGACAATTTAGGAGGATTCTTCGACAGCGATTTACTGAAGGATAGGTTGTGGATGATGTAGAGCACCTCATCAACTTGTTCTTCAGAAAAGTCGATACTTAATAAAAACTCTTTAATTTCGTGTTCTAAAGCAGCAGGATCATCAACCAATTTATCATCAGCAACGTCATGTAAGTAGGCTGCAGCCAGAGTGATCAATGGATCAGCATCTTCAGTTTGCAAAATCCGTTTAGCAGTTTTAATAACCCGTTGAATATGGTCGAAGTTATGTCCAGTAGCATCTCCAGACATTTTATCGAAAGAAAACTTCTTAATAGCAGCTAATTGTGCTTCATTTGTCATAAAATCAATCCCTTTATTAATTGTGTTTTATCATGAAATTGTAAATCCAAACGCCTGATTTCTATATTACATCATTAAGACGAATGATGTTTTGAGATTATAATAATATTGAAATGATTAATATGTGGGGCTATCTGTATCTTTCGCCCTCATACCACTTCTTCAGCACATAAATATTTTTCAACTTTTCCGCCGAATTAATTAATATTAATCGAATATAAAAGTATCCAAATGATCTTAGACTATAAAGTATTTGTAATAAAGTAGCCTCATATGTAGATTATTAATAAATTTCTACTGATTATTTCAAAAACTCATAAAATTAGTCGGAGGGTGACAGAGATGGGGGAATAGCAGTGAAGGTGGCGTTAGAGCTTTAGCTCTTACACCACGGACGACTTTGGAGACTTGCTGTTTTTGCAAGTCTTCAAAGCGAGGCGCGAGACCGTATTTTGGCTCGCACCGGTCCTCACAGCAGTCCCCAATCTCTGTCACCCGGAGACGGCAGAAAGAAATTACACTTATTTTCCAAATTTGTTATGATAGACATGTGCAAACAAATTGCATAGCATCAGTGATTAGAATATAATTAAGACATAATTTAGGGAGGCCTAATAAATGAACTATATTAATAAAGAAATACCAGACTTTAAATTAGAGGCATATCAAAAGGGCGAGCTGAAAGAAGTCAGCAAGTCAGATTTACTCGGTAAATGGTCAGTTATCTTCTTTTATCCTGCTGATTTTTCATTCGTTTGTCCTACAGAATTAAGTGACTTGCAAGATTCATACAAAGATTTTCAAGCTGCTAACGCCGAAATTTATTCAGTTTCCGTCGATAGCCAATTTTCACACATGTCATGGGCTGAGACGACTGACACAATTGGTAAGATTGAATATCCAATGTTGTCTGATCAAAAACATCAATTAACTGATTTCTTCAATATTCTAGATGAAGAGAGCGGTCAAGCATATCGAGGAGTCTTTATCGTTAATCCTGAGGGCATTATTAAGTCCTACACGATTAATGCTATGGGTATCGGTAGAAATGCTCAAGAAATCCTTAGAACTCTACAAGCAGCTCAATTTGTTGCTGAGAATGGCGACAAGGTCTGTCCTGCAAATTGGCATCCCGGGGAAAAGACTTTAAAACCTGGTGCTGATTTAGTTGGTAAAATTTAATAATCAATTCGATCTCGAGAATGCTCGAGGTCTTTTTTTTTCTAAAAACATCTACCAAATGACTATATGTTAAAAAAGTTCTTAACCGTTATAACTATATATAGTGTTATGAAATTAGAAAATGCAACATATTGTATCAAATGATAAATTACTAACGTAGTAGGTATAGTAAGCGTTTTACAGCGATATGGCGCCATTACATCTCAAATCATTGGTAACAATTATGCTCCATTTGGTGGTATGATTTTAGCTGTCGGTTAAATTGATATTTTTTCATAAATACAGTTTGAGGGATAAATAAAATTTGATTGATTCAGAATATAAATGCCAAAATCATACATTCTGTTTTCAATCCAGAGGAGAAGAGACATATGAGTATTTTCGATCCAAGATGGTATGTTGAACAAATGAAACACTGGAGTTTCAGAAGTTACATGCTATTAATGTTTGGCTTGGGGGCCATCACAGCATCAACCGTATCACACGCAATTACACCCATCGCAATTTGGACATGGTTAGCTGCCGTGTTAGGTTTCACATGTACTATCGCTATTACCAACGCTAAGCCACTTAACGGTGTATTAGGATTAGTTTCAGCACTTATTTATATCTTTGTTGCTATCAATGCTAAGAACTTCTCAGACGTTGTTCTACAACTTAGTTACATCGTTCTTTTGGATATTCCAGTTTTGATCAGTCCACAATGGGCCAA
Source organism: Companilactobacillus heilongjiangensis (assembly GCF_000831645.3). Lineage (NCBI taxonomy): Bacteria > Bacillati > Bacillota > Bacilli > Lactobacillales > Lactobacillaceae > Companilactobacillus > Companilactobacillus heilongjiangensis. The sequence goes on along the minus strand of NZ_CP012559.1, from coordinate 1,419,302 downwards.
GGATGCTGAAAAGCATATTCATGGTTTAACTGGTATGAAATGGCTTAATACAGTCGCATTCTTCTTAGTTTCATGGGGATTACTATACTTGATGGATACACATTTGTTCATCAGTCCTCGTCCTATTACTGATTCCGTTGCTGCAGCTATTGGTTTCACAGGTGCTTTGTTATGTACATTGCGTTTCCGTGAACAATATTATTTCTGGACAGCTCAAGGTATCATGTCAATCGTTCTTTGGGGAATTACAGCTACACAAGGTGATGCTAGTCCCGTTATGTTCTTGACATACATTATGTATTTCATGAACGATATGATTGCATTCTTTGATTCACATATTCACTGGTTCCACAAAGATGCCAGTGCTAACCGTGCTCGTGATGAAAAGATTTCTCAAGAGAACGCTTAGAGATTATAGTTGCAATTATTTTACCAATTAGCTTAAAATTACTAAGCGATGAAATAATTTAAGTAGGGTAAATTATGCGATTAAAAAAATATCTTAAAGTAATTCTTTTAGTAACAGTCGGGGTAGTATTGGTTGCCGATATCGGTGCCGGTGCTTACATGTTCAATTATGCTTTCAGTAAAAGTGGTTATGCTAGTAAGGCAGCTGGTCCATTGCAAAAAAATGACCGTTGGCTTCTCAAGCAAAAGCAAGATATTTGGGAACAAACTACAAAAGATAATTTGAAGTTAAAAGCCAGATATTTGCCGGCTACAGAAAAAACTGACAAGACTGTTGTCGTCGTTCACGGCTATGGCAGTGCAAGTAAGTACATGGGTTCATCTGTGAAGATGTTTCATGAAGCTGGGTACAACGTTTTAGTACCCGATAATCGTTCTTTTGGCATGAGTCAGGGTAAGTACGCTGGCTATGGCTGGAAAGACCGTAAGGACATGAATAATTGGATCAAGATGATCAACCAAAAGTTCGGTTCAAAGTCTCAGATTGGCCTTTACGGGGTCAGTATGGGAGCTTCTACCGTGATGTATACCTTAGGTGAGAAACCTAAGAATGTTAAATTTGCAGTCGAAGACTGTGGTTATTCAACTATTTCTGGTGAATTGGATTACCAGTTAAAAGAAATGTTTGGTTTACCTAGTTTTCCTATCGTACCAACAGCAAGTCTTTTCGCCGATGCATTGGCGGGATACAACTTCTACCAAGCTAGTACTCGAAACACCTTGAAAAAGAGCAAGGTGCCGCTTTACGTAATCCATGGTTCAAAGGATACATTTGTTCCGACAAAGAATGCCTATCAAAACTATGATTATGCTAAAGGTCCCAAGAAATTGTGGATTGTTAAGGGTGCAGCTCATGCGGGTTCAATGAAGGTCGCTGGCGATAAATACAAAGTTAACGTGCTTGATTTTGCTAAAGAATATTTTAAATAGAAGAAACATTTTGTTTCAACAAAAGAACCACTATTCAAACCTAATCGTTTGAGTAGTGGTTCCTTTTGTCGTGTCAATTTTTCTAAGCTGATTGTGGACAATGGTCTTCAGGTAGCTTCAATAGACGAGGTTTACCAAAATAATAACCTTGTTTGAAAATGATGCCTAATTTATCACTCAATTGATCATCGTTTTGATTTTCAATACCTTCCAATACTAAGCGTAGATTATATTCCATACTCATAGCACGCCAAAAGTGGATCTTATTTTGTATCTCAGGGTCGACTAATTTATTGGGAAAGTTTTGTAGAGCAAATTTTAGTTCTGAGGCAAACGGCAATAATTGTTGAATATCGTCATATTGATTTAAGCCAGAGCCAACATCATCGAGTGAAACTTGAATATTGTTCTCCCAAAAAATTTTCATATGAGACAGGATTTCTTCATGCGTGTAAGTTTTTGAGTTGTTATCTTCTGTCAATTCAACGATTAGTCTAGTGGGATAAAGCTGTTTTTGACTTTGAACGAGGGCATTGGAAATCGAGGTGGTCATCAATTGGTCTCGATTAATGTTAATTGAGAGTTGATTGACTTTTGTAGATAAAGTTTTTGTAGTACGAACAAGTAAATTGGCAACAATATTAGAATCAATATCCGAAAAAGATTCAGGAATACGCCAGCCTTTATTCGTATATTGCTTCATTAATAGTTCATAACCAATGATTGAATTAGTTTTTGTAGCTATTTGAGGCTGAATAAAAAAACGATAAAAATTTTTCAATAAAATGACCTCCTAATTGGGCTATACAAATCTCTAAAGACAACTATACTAGAGATAAAATAAAGAATAAAGGAAAAATAAAATAAATTATGAAAGTTGTCGTAATTGGATGCACGCAAGCCGGTATGACAGCGATTAGACAGATTTCACAAGATTATCCTGAAACCGAAATAACAGTCTATGAACGGCAAAACAGTATATCATACTTATCTTGTGCAGCCTATTTACATTTGGAAGGAACTGTCAAAACCTTATCAGATGCATTAGATATTGAACCTAAAGATTTTCTGAAACAAGGGATCGATTTGAAGTTAAATCATGACGTAATTCATATCGACCATCAGAAACATTCACTAGTTATTCAAGACTTGGTGACTAAAGAAATTGAAACTTCGACGTACGATAAATTGATTATGACAACTGGATCTTTAACAGCCATACCAACAATCAGTGGCGTTGAGAATTCGAAAGTTTTGTTATGTAAAACTTTTGATCAGGCACAAAGCTTATGTGTAAATACTACTGAAAAACACAGGATAGCAATCATTGGTGGTGGCTATGCCGGAGTCGAATTGACTGAAGGTTTTGCCAAGTCTGGGCACGAAGTTTGGTTGATTCATAATAAGCCTTATTTATTGGATAAATATGTCGAACCAATTATTTCAATAGAAATTGAATCGACCCTAAGTGCAAAAGGTGTTCATATAATTATAGGAACTCATGCCAATGCATTTTTAGATTCGGCTGATGGTGGATTAACGATAACTACCACTGATAATAAAAAATATCAGGTCGATATGGCAGTTGTGAGTGCTGGAGTAATTCCAGAAACTAGTCTTTTACAAGGTCAGGTTAAAATGTTGGAAAATGGTGCGATTGTAGTTGATCCATATATGCATACGTCTGATCCTGATATTTTGGCAGCCGGAGATGATGCAATCGTGCATTTCAATCCAACCGACTCAGAGCAGTATTTTCCGTTAGCGTCCCACGCAGTTCGTGAAGGGATGTTGGCTGGAATCAATGTGTTTGATCGAAAAGTTAGATCCATTGGAACTCAAGCAACAATGGGTATGCAAATTTTTGATCAGACAGTGGCGGTTACAGGGATGACCCTAAAAGATGCCAAAGCCAAATTATTTAATGTTGGCAGTGTTATTTATGAAGGACCGTATCGTCCGACATTTATGCCAGATGACTTTAAAGTAACGGTCATCCTAGTTTATGACAAGAATAGCCGAAAGATTTTGGGAGCTCAGTTAATGAGTCAACACGATGTTTCACAGTCAGCTAATACTGTTTCAGGTCTAATTCAAAATGGTGGAACGATAGATCAATTAGCATTTTTGGATATGCTATTTTCACCGAACTTTAATAATCCATTTGATTATCTAAATTTAGCCGCTCAAAAAGCAGTTAAACAGGAGAATGGATATTTGCGTTCGTAGAATTGTTTTATATTGTTGGAATTTTGTTGAAGGGGAAAGGTCTTATTAGATTATGTGAAAAGGCTTTAACAAATATTTAAATAAAGGGGAAAATCATGAGGCAAAAAGTATCTAGTTACGAGGAAAAGAAACGATTTATTTTATACAAAGGACACACGGGATGGAAAATTAAGACACGAATTTTTGGTAGTTTGTTAGTCACTTTTTCAGCTTTTGCTTTTGCGGAGAGTGCCGGAACAGTTAATGTTCATGCTGCAATTACTAATACAGCTCAGAATACGAGTTTAACGAATTCATCAAAGAGTGATTCTGCACCAACAATTACTAAAACTGAAAATTCCGGTACTGGCGAATCATCGGGTAGTACTGGAGAAAATACGACACCGGTAACCCCAGCTCAAAAGGTGCAAGGTACTAAACTAGCTGATGATACTGGAAAAGAAACTACAACAGTGAAATCAACGCAACAAGGTGCAGCTGGGAATGATATTGCAAAAGAGCAAACTGGAGCTGTTAATGGAGGGAACATTCCTACAGATGGGAAAACAGGTGATTCAGCTACTTTGACAGGCGTCTCAAAAGCAGGATTGTTACGTCAGGCAGCAGTAGTACCTGATGCTTCAGCTACACCAGATGTCAAAAGCCAAGCAACTGATGCTACGACGGAGCCAACAACTGATACAGCTAAAACTTATCCAGTATTGTCTTTAGATCCAAATACCTCAACTGACATTGGCGTTTCTAAAAATGAATCTAGCAATGTGGTGACGTTAACCGCTGATCAAATTAAAGATCACTTTACAGCTACAGTTGAAAATAAAGATGGAAACGATAATGATTTTGATAAGACTGCTAATACGAGTTCTGAAACAATCGGCGACGATGGTTCAATTAATCTAACCTCTAATGATCCACATAAGGTATATGGGGCTGATGATCCAGTAACTGGTCATCAAGTGGCACATGTTTCTTTTGAACATGAAATTGATTTCAGCCATAATTTTAGTATGTCTGGATCTCTAGGAATTGGGAGTAATAGTAGTGATGGGGCTGATAGTGTTGGTTTCATTTTTGCACCAGGTGATCCTAGTACCGCTACCCAAGGTGGTTCAGGTGGTCAATTAGGATTAGGCGGTTTACAGAATGCTTTTGGTTTTGTTTATGATCAGTATTACAACAGTAACTACAACGATCCAAGTAGGAATCCTTATTTTGGTTGGAGAACAACTAACAGTAATGGTGACTTGCAATCAGTTCAAGGTTATCAAGGTACCACTGATTGGGATCTGGCTAGTGACCCTAACTTGGGCTTAGGGAGTAGTCGTAATGTTGATTTCGTAATGAACTATGATCAGAATTCTCAAAAGTTAAGTGTAACAATTGGTGGTAATACCTTTACAAAAAATATAACTAATACTTCAGATGGTTATTCTATTTCAGTTGCCGCTTCAACTGGAGGTCAGCGTAATGATTATTCAGCTAAAATAAAGAATTTTGAATATACCCCAAAGTCAATTAATTTAAACGTTAACTTGTTTGATAGTAACAAAGCGGATGTTAATCCATCATTAGCTAATACCTCTGTTAAGGCGGTTGCTACCATTGGTGATACTATTTCCGTCTTCTCAACACAGGAGGCAGCAAATCGTGCCGTTAAGGACGATAAATTGGACCCTAATTTAATTGCTATTATTCCGCAAGATGCCAGTGGAAATCCGTATGTAATTGATAAATCACAAATTGTTTCTGATGCAAATGGCCAAGCACACTACATTGGTAACGACAAGTATCAGGATAAAGATATTGCAGATAATACTTACTACACTTATACCGTTACTGATAGCAGTGATCAAACAATGAAGATTCCAGTTAGACGGGCCTTTGTAGCTAATGTGACACCTATCGACAAGAGTACACAACAACCAATTACTGGATTGAAACCAGTTCAAGTTGTGGCAGTTGAAGGCCAAAAAACGTTAATACAAATTCCTGGTTATACAGCAACTTCCGTTATATTAGCTGCTCCAAAAGATAATGAAAAACAAGCAAACGATATCTTACAGGTTGATTTAACAGCAGATTCTGGAACTGATTCAACCACGACTGAGGGAACGGCTATTCCTATTGGACACTATTACACAGCCACTGGTACCACTGTCGATGGTCAAATCGTATCTGCTTCTAATGCGTCTGCTGGTACGAATCAATCGATTACTGATGCTTTGAACCAACAGCCATTAATAGATGAGAAAGGTGCAGCAGTTGTAAGTAATAATAAAACTGTGGTTACTACTGGAACTGATCCTGATTATCGTTGGTCCGATGTCGGGAATGCCACTGGTACTGACTCCACAGACCCTAAGAATCCACAAACGGAGACGGCTAGTTTATTAGTACCAACCAAATCAACTTTGGCTAGTTGGAACGATCAGGCTAAAGCAAACCAAGCTAAGGCCGATAGTTATAATACTCAAGCGAAAAGCTTGTACAATACATTCATTGCTTATGCTGGTTTGAGTACAGATCAAAAAGCAAGTGCACAGACATTCTTGGATTCAATCACAAAAATCTATACTGACTTATCTGCCGACAATAAGCTTGCACAGGCTGCATTTGCTGCTGGTCAAACAGATAAAGAGGATCAAACAATTTATCAGGATGGACAAACAGGTTACAAAAATTTAAAGGCAGTTATGGATCTACTAACACCATTTAAAAACAATTTGACTGAATTGAAGGGAGTTAATAGTGATGCAAAGGATAGCTTAGCTACCTTCAATTCTTGGAATGTTGACTATGGCCTAGATACCGGTTATCCAACTGTTGAGTTTAGTCCTGGTTTTGGAGCAACCGTTTCTGATGAACAAAAAGCAGGCTTTGATAAGGCAGATTATTTTACCTATTATGCTTCAACAGACCCTGTAAACCCTCTTGCTGAAAAGCCTAAAGATGCTGGTAGATATATTCTTAAGCTAACCGATTCTGGTAGAGATTATCTTAAGAGTCTGAGTCCAGATAACAAATACGCTGGACTTTATGTTTCACCTACTTTAACGATTAATCCAATTCATGTGACTGAAAATACAAATGGTGCTACGTATACTTATGGTGATGATACGTTGCCAGAATTTAGTAGTAGTTTTGACAACGATAAGGACCAATTGAACCAAGATGATTATCAAATTGTTGATACTGATAATAATCAGGTTAACCGCAGTGAATTGAAACATGATGGTACTTATCATATTACTTATACTAGTTCTGGTTTGAAAAAACTCTCTAATGCAAGCAATTATATTTTTGATGGTATTAATACTACACCTGGGGTTTTAACTGTTAATCAAAGAGAGATTACCGTTAAAGCAGGAGTTGATGGTAAACCATATGGTACGCCTGATTCAAAGCTTTCATTAGATAGAGTAACTGTAGGTAGTTTAGCAAATGGCGATACGTTAGGTGATTTGGGAGTGGTTTTGAAGAGGGCTGTTGGTGAAAATGTTGGTACTTATGATATCTCGGAAGATTCAGCTAAATCAAAATTAAATGATAATTATAATATTAAAGTAGACGGTAATACATTCTCAATTGGTCAGGATCCTGTAAACTTGGCTGTTAAAGGCAGTACGGAGATCACATATGGTGAAACACCACAATTTAATATTGAAGATGTTTTAGGCAAGGTAACTTTGGATACGTCTGACTTATCATTAAGTGATTTTGAAGTTGATGGTGGATCTGTAGATTTGACTAAACTGGATGCAAAATCGGCAGGATATACAATCAAATTGACTCAGGCAGGTCTGGATAAGTTGACTAAAGATAATCCGAATTACAATCCAGCAACTGATGTTGTGACTGCTAATTTAATTGTTGATAAAAGGCCTATTACTGTTCAAGCAAAACCTGTTGAGAAAACATATGGTACAGTTGATCCTACTTTAACATTGGATAAAGTAAGCGTAGGTAGTTTAGCTGATGGTGATAATTTAGGTGACTTGGGAGTGGCTTTAAAGAGAAGCGATGATCAAAATCAAAATGTTGGTACTTATGATATCTCGGAAGATTCAGCTAAATCAAAATTAAATAATAATTATGATATTAAGGTAACAGGTGCCAAGTTCACAATTAAAAAGGCTGATGTAACATTAAGTGTTACTGGTAGTACGAAGATCACATATGGTGAAACACCACAGTTTGATATTAAGGATGCTTCAGGTAAAGTTACTTTGAATACATCTGATTTAAAATTGAGTGATTTTGAGGTTGTTGGTGGACCATTAGATTTGACTAAATTAGATGCCAATGAGACTGGATATACGATAGATTTGACTAAAGTAGGTTTGGATAAGTTGTTGGCAGCTAATCCGAATTACAATTCAGTAACTGATGTTGTGACTGTTAATTTAATTGTTGATAAAAGAGACATTACTGTTCAATCAAAGGCTGTTAAAAAAACATATGGAACAGATGATCCCGCCTTTACAATAGATAAAGTTACTTCCGGAAGTTTAGCTAATGGCGATGCGTTAGGTGATTTGGGAGTGGCTTTAAAGAGAAGCGATGATCAAAATCAAAACGTTGGTACATATAAAATCTCCGAGGATGAAGATAAATCTAAACTAAATAGTAATTATAATATTACGGTAACAGATGCCGACTTTGTAATTGATCAAGCTCCTGTTGAGTTGGCTGTTAAAGGCAGTACGGAGATTACATATGGTGAAACACCACAGTTTGATATTAGGGATGTTTCAGGTAAAGTTACTTTAAATACATCTAATTTAAAATTGAGTGATTTTGAGGCTGTTGGTGGACCAACAGACTTGACTAAATTAGATGCCAATGCGGGTGGATATACGATTGATTTGACTAAAGCAGGTTTGGCTAAGTTGTTGGCAGCTAATCCAAATTATTCTCAAGCAAAGAAAACTGTGACCGACAACACAACAGCCAACGTGACTGCTAATTTAATTGTTGATAAAAGAGATATTACTGTTCAAGCAAAGGCTGTTAAGAAAACATATGGGACAGATGATCCTACTTTTACATTAGATAAAGTAACTGTAGGTAGTTTAGCCGATGGTGATAAGTTAAGTGATTTGGGAGTAGCTTTAACGAGAAGCGATGATCAAAATCCAAACGTTGGTACATATATCATCTCCGAGGATAAAGATAAATCTAAACTAAATAGTAATTATAATATTACGGTGAAAGTTGCCAACTTTGTAATTAATTCAGCTGACATAACATTGGATGTTAAAGGTAGTACGGAGATCACATACGGTGAAAAGCCACAGTTTAATATTGAAGATGCTGCAGGTAAAGTTACTTTAAATACATCTGATTTAACATTGGATGATTTTGAGGTTGTTGGTGGACCATTAGATTTGACTAAATTAGATGCCAATGAGACTGGATATACGATAGATTTGACTAAAGTAGGTTTGGATAAGTTGTTGGCAGCTAATCCAAATTACTCTCAAGCGAAGAAAACTGTGACCGACAACACAACAGCCAACGTGACTGCTAATTTAATTGTTGATAAAAGAGATATTACTGTTCAAGCAAAGGCTGTTAAGAAAACATATGGGACAGATGATCCAACTCTTACATTAGATAAAGTAACTGTAGGTAGTTTAGCTGATGGTGATAATTTAGGTGACTTGGGAGTGGCTTTAAAGAGAAGCGATGATCAAAATCAAAATGTTGGTACTTATGATATCTCGGAAGATTCAGCTAAATCAAAATTAAATAATAATTATGATATTAAGGTAACAGATGCCAAGTTCACAATTAAACAGGCTGATGTAACATTAAGTGTTACTGGTAGTACGAAGATCACATATGGTGAAACACCACAGTTTGATATTAAGGATGCTTCAGGTAAAGTTACTTTGAATACATCTGATTTAAAATTGAGTGATTTTGAATCTGTTGGTGGACCAACAGATTTGACTAAATTAGATGCCAATGCGGATGGATATACGATTGATTTAACTAAAGCAGGTTTGGCTAAGTTGTTGGCAACTAATCCGAATTACAATCCAGCAACTGATGTTGTGACTGCTAATTTAATTGTTGATAAAAGGCCTATTACTGTTCAAGCAAACCCTGTTGAGAAAACATATGGTACAGTTGATCCTACTTTAACATTGGATAAAGTAAGCGTAGGTAGTTTAGCTGATGGTGATAATTTAGGTGATTTGGGAGTGGCTTTAAAGAGAAGCGATGATCAAAATCAAAACGTTGGTACTTATGATATCTCGGAAGATTCAGCTAAATCAAAATTAAATAATAATTATGATATTAAGGTAACAGGTGCCAAGTTCACAATTAAACAGGCTGATGTAACATTAGGTGTTACTGGTAGTACGGAGATCACATATGGTGAAAAGCCACAATTTGATATTAAAGATACTTCAGGTAAAGTTACTTTAAATACATCTGATTTAACATTGGGCGATTTTGAGGTTGTTGGTGGACCAACAGATTTTACTAAATTAGATGCCAATGAGACTGGATATACGATAGATTTGACTAAAGCAGGTTTGGCTAAGTTGTTGGCAGCTAATCCAAATTACTCTCAAGCAAAGAAAACTGTGACCGACAACACAACGGCCAACGTGACTGCTAATTTAATTGTTAATAAAAGAGATATTACTGTTCAAGCAAAGGCTGTCAATAAAACATATGGGACAGATGATCCTACTCTTACATTAGACAAAGTAACTTCAGGTAGTTTAGCTAATGATGATAAGTTAGGTGACTTGGGAGTGGCTTTAAAGAGAAGCGATGATCAAAATCCAAACGTTGGTACATATATCATCTCCGAGGATAAAGATAAATCTAAACTAAATAGTAATTATAATATTACGGTGAAAGTTGCCAACTTTGTAATTAATTCAGCTGACATAACATTGGATGTTAAAGGCAGTGCAAATATTAAATATGGTGAAACACCACAATTTAATATCGAAGACGATGCGGGTAAAGTTGCTTTGGATACATCTGGCTTAACATTGAGTGACTTTGAGGCAAATGGTAAAACAGTAGATTTTACTAAACTAGATGTCAATACGGATGGATATACGATTGATTTAACCCAAGTAGGTTTGGCTAAGTTGCTGGTAGCTAATCCCACATTAAAGAGCGATTATAATATTACAGCAGCAGGTACCAATTTGGTAATTAGTCATGATCCTGTGAACATGGCTGTTAAAGGTAGTACAAAGATTACATATGGTGAAACACCACAGTTTGATATTAAGGATGCTTCAGGTAAAGTTACTTTAAATACATCTGATTTAACATTGGGTGATTTTGAGTCTGTTGGTGGACCAACAGACTTGACTAAATTAGATGCCAATGCGGATGGATATACGATTGATTTAACTAAAGCAGGTTTGGCTAAGCTGTTGGCGGCTAATCCAAATTACTCTCAAAAGGATGAAATCGGAACTATTAAATTAATTGTTGATCAAAAGCATGTCAATGCAGATGATATTAAGATAAGTGGTTCAACAACGACATTTGGAACAAAACCAGAAATCCAATTTGAAAATAATCCAAATTTAAAAACATCGATACCTCAAAAAGATTATGAAATCATTAATGAAAAGGGAGAAGAGGTTAAGCCAGAAGATTTACAAGCTGGTAATTATACAATCAAGTTAAATGATGACGGTAAAACAGATTTAGCCAATCTAAATACGAATTATTCAATCGATACACCAGATGTAGGGTACTTAACAGTTAAGCCACTTGCAGTGGATACAAAAATGGGACCATCAAGAGGTAGTATCAATGTTTACGGTCAACCTTTGAACATTAACGTAACTCCATATCAAAAAATTCCTGGGTTTACCAATAATTTAGATACTCATGACTATGAAATAATTCCGGATGGTGCAAAAAATTCTGTTTCATCAGATGACTTACAAGCTGGAGTTAAGTATAATGTTAAAATTTCTCCTGAAGGTATCAAAAAGTTACAAGAAGAGAATCCTAATTATACTTTTAATCCTGATGATATCGTTGATACATTCACTCTGAATCGGGCAGAAATCACAATTGAAATAAATTCACAAACTAAATATACAACGGATGCAAATCCAAAAAATTCTTATACTACTGATGATAAGCTGAAGGATGGAGATTCGTTAGGTTTGGTTTATGATGAACCTAATAATCCAGATGTAGGAACTTATTATATTACAGCCGTAAGTACTAATAAGAATTACAATGTGACAATTAAACCAGGTAAACTTACAGTTCTAGGAAAAACCACTGATAAAGATGGTAACACTACAACGACTCAAAAGGATTCTGCTGGAAAGGTAGTTAAAGTTACCAAAGAATGGAACGATGGTACGCAGACAGTTTATAACTATGATCCAACAACGGGCACTAAGATAATCAGTGAATCATTAGACGGCAAACCAGTAGTTCAAAGAATAATTGATGCAGTTCCAGAAAAGATTGATTTACCAGATGGTAATGGTGCTATCACAGTAGTAAATGTTGATAATTCTGATACGCCAGAAATTATTCACTATGGTATCGATCCTGATAAAGATGGAGTTAATAGTGCTGATGAAATAATGAAATACGGTACTGATCCATTGAAATCTGATACTGACGGTGATGGAATTAGTGATGGTGATGAGATAAAGAATGGTACTGATCCATTAGTTTATAATTCTCGTGGTGGTAGCACTCCAGTAATTGGAAATGGAACTATCGTTAAGAAGAATCAAAATATTGCGACAACAACAAACACTGTAAATCTTTATAATAATGAAGGTAAATTGTTGGATAGTCATGATCTAGGTATCGACACATGTTGGTTTAGCGATGAAGAATACACAATCGGTGGCATCATGTACTATCGCGTTGCAACTGATGAATTCGCTAAAGCTAGTGATGTTTATGTTTATATCGAACCAGAACCAATTCTAGTTCGTGTTTACAATAATCTCTATGGCAATTTAGTTGATTACCAAGGAACAAAAATCAGCCGTGAACTATCTCCAAGTTCAGAGTGGAAGGCCGACCGAATTGCTCTCATTAATGGACAGCAATATTATCGTGTTGCTACAAATGAATTTGTGCCAGTCGGTGAAGTTTATAAATATTCTAATGTTAATACTGAGGTAACAACTAAGTCTGAGACATCAGTTTATAATGAACGTGGTGAGAAGTTAAATATTGCGCTACCAGCTAATGGAACGTATAAAGCTGATAAAGTTGTCTTGATGAATGGTGTTAAGTTTTATCGAGTAGCAACTAATCAATTTGTTCCAGCAGCATTGGTACGTGATTATGCTGAGGTAGATTTAACAGTAACAACCAACGCAAATACTCCAATGTATGATCAACAAGGAAACTTATTAAGAGCATATCTTCCTAATAATGCATCTTATAAAGTTGATAGAATAAGCTTTATCAATGGCGCACAGTATTATCGTGTCGCGACTAATATGTATATTAAAGTGAGAAATGCTAATTTTGGTTTATAGTTAAGAAAAAATAGGCTAATAAAATTTAAAAGTACCGTTATAAGAGGTAATATTGCCTTTTTATAACGGTACTTTGTTATTAATGTCTAATTAATATTACAGATTTTTCTTTCATCTTGGAATACAGCAAAAAAAAACCATCGAACTCAATGTGTCCGATGGCCTCTGTCACTTCTATATTTAACGATAATAAGAATAAGTAAGCTGATACCTAATGCTGCGGCAAATGTTATTTCCAAATATCTTGGAAAATAGATATCTCTTGGTAATTGTCTTAGAAAAACCATCCATGCTGACATTTTACTCACCTCTAATCAAGCTTGATTATGCCAGCACAGCTTTTTAATATCAAAAAAACCGTCCATACATAATGGACGGCCTTTATAGTTACGGAGTCAACATAACTATTGCATGTACTTTTTTTATTTTTGATAAATATCTCTGACATCTATCGAATACTATTATCTCTACCACGAGAATAAATGTAAATAACTAATCATCTTTATAACTGAAATGTTAGTTTCATGTGACAGAATTGTAAGATGCGTTGCACTATGAAATACTATAAGTACAAAAACTATTGGAAGTGACTGAAAATGAGTTTTACATCACAAATGATCTTTAATATTACTATTATTTTTATCACAGTTACATTGATTATCGGAGTTATTTTGGGTGGCATCGCATTATTTAGAATTGCCGGTGCTCTGAAACTACGAAATCGAATGCTACAACAAGCCACAAGGCCTTATTTAATTTGCCAGCGTAACCGTCAGCAATTATTGATCAAGAATCTCGGACCAGTGCCAGTGACAATTGATGAAATTGAATCAGATTTTGACTTATCAAGTTTGAATCAGCAGGTGATTTATGCAAATCAAAGTTTTTACTATAATTTAACCAAGCCCGATAAATTAGCAATATCAGTCAGATATCACGATGAAATCCACGATTATCAAGCTGATTTTAACCTCTAAAACTAACATTTTTAGTAGTCGAATAACTTGATATAAATGCTTTTATGCCATAATACTTACAAACCTTACAAAAACGTTAGGACAAAAGCCTTTTGAGCTATGCTATCATTCCATTTAAGTAATGGAGGAATGAATATGAGCAAGAAAGTTTGGGTTGGCTTAATAGCGATTATTATTTTATTGATACCATTGGCAGGCTATGAATTCTGGTTTGTACCAAATTATGGTGGCGACGATTATTACACATATATTGGAGCCTCATACAAGGAGGTTATCGAACAAGATAGCTCTGGCAATGATTATCGTGAATATTATTACAACCAGAGTGGTTATGATAAAAATGGCAATGAAAAGCTTCTCAAATTTGACAGTGCTCTAGGTCGTCCTATCAAGGAAAATAACTATTTAAAGGTTACTTACAATGATAAACGTCAACAAGTTATTTCTTGGGAAAAGGTACAAAAATCTGAGGTTCCTAGAAAATCAATTGAACAAATTCTAAAATAAAGCACTAAAAAAGCAGAGAGTGTGACAAAACATGGTCAACTTTCGAGCATTAAGGCAAATATGGACTGTAATCCGATTTTGGATTACAGTCCATATTTGTTTTAAGCGGAAAAAGTTATGTTTTGTTGCACGTTTGTGCTGCATGTTTAAGATAAAAACAGTTATGTCACAACCCCTGTTTTTGTGTGTTCAAAGTTTAAATTCGGTTAGTCTTATTCCAAGTTTGTTGCCCAATCAACTCATGGTAAATTGAAAGTAACAAGCTGAAGAATAAAATTACATATATATAGGAAATTAAACCAACAGCCAGAAACATTTTCTGAATCCTAATTCTAAAGTTGAACATGTCATCAGACTTCATAATTTGCCCAATCCGTTTGTGAAGTTTCAACTGACGTAGGTAAATCAAAGTGAACATGGTTCCGAAGAATAATCCCAAGATAGCTAAAGCAATGAAGACAACTGACAGGAATTCGGGATTTTGAAGATGAAGAATAATGAATTTAACAGTGAGGTAGATAATACTGAAGTCAGCCAATAAATTTAAAATTGGTTGGAAAAAGAAGAAATAAGAGTCAAATTTTTGCGTAGGGGACATTTTTCTAGATGTAAAAATCTTTTTGAAATATTTCCAGCAATTAAATCCGCCTTGAGCCCAGCGAGCACGTTGCACAACTAACTTCTTTACACTTAACAAAGCCTCTTGATCAACGTAAGCATTGCCAATATAGCGAATCTTAATGCCATTTAGTTCCATCCGCAAGGTGAGTTCGTAATCTTCCAGCAAGGCATTGCCCCAAGGAGCCGTACCCAATTTCTTTGTAATAGTAGAGTACCGGAAAAATTGACCATTACCACAAAGGGCAACCGCACCCAAATAACTCCGAAACATTTGAGTTAGATGATTGATAGTGAAGAACTCGATATCTTGAAAAATCTGGAGAATTCTCTTAGGAGCTTTCATTTTAACACGCAGTTGAGCGGCAGCAGTTTGAGGATTATGGAAAGCTTCATTGAGTTTCTCGATGCTATTGTTGCTCAAAACTCCGTCAGCATCAATGACGCCAACAATACAGCGACTAGGATCAAGGTGGTGACGCCGGATATAAATCTGAATCATCGGCATAGCAGTGTTGAGCGAGTCACCCTTACCAGTCCGAGCCTTAGGAAGCTTCCTTCTAATAGTAGAAATAGGACCATCGACGTTATTAACTTTAATCAAAGTATCGTCAATCGAGTCATCATCAATAACAAAAATATGCTTTTGACCCGGTAATTTCAAAACATTCTGTAACGTATTCTGAATAACTTTTCCTTCATTTAAACAAGGAATCAAAATAAAGTAGAAAAATTCATCCATAGGAACAGTAGATTTAGAAGCGACAGGAGTAGCATGTTTGCGAGGTTTCTTTTCGGTTAGATAAACAAAAAACATGATAAAACATTGAATCATAAAAACAGTGACAGCAATTAAATAGATAACCATATTTATCATCTCTTTAATAAGATTTCAATACCATATTCTTCTTGTTTAAACAATTAAGCAAATATAGAGGATGTCCGTTTTGTCTAAGGGACAATTTGCCGCCGCTTCTAAGGCTGAAGGTATTCATCTTTTGTTGAATTGATAATTAAATGAGGGTTCCAATTGTTTGAATAAATTACCGATGAGGTTGTTAAGTCAACAAGTGCTTCCCATTTAATGTCAGATGAATATATATTTACTGAAATTGGTCTAGTCTAAAGTATAGTGATTAAATGATTTTATGGTTTTACGCATTGTAAGGTCAATTACCTTATTAATAAGGCAATAAATGCTGACCAGAAAACCCCAACCGGAAGAATCGTGGCAGGAGGATAGTCAGCAGTGGTAGTGGTGTTAGGACGGGTGTACTTCCCGTTCTTACAGCACAGGACGAGTTTTGAGATTTGCGTATTTTGCAAAGCTCAAAATCGAGGATCGAGACCTTGGCTCGACCCGGTCCACACAGCAGACTATCCTCCTGCCGCGATTCTGGAGGTCCAAAAACAATAATAATTAACTATTTTATAAAATTAGGTTTGAAAACGCATTAAATTGGTATAATTAATTTGTGATATATGGAGGGGAAATGCATGACGACTTTAGTTGATGTGGCAAAAAAGGCCAATGTTTCAAAGATGACTGTCTCAAGAGTCATCAATCATCCAGATAAGGTCACTGACGAGTTAAAACAATTAGTCTACCAAGCCATGCGAGAATTAGATTACCATCCCAATATGATTGCAAAGGCCTTAGTTAACAAGAGTACCCGGATTATTAAGTTGTGTATTTTGGAAGATATTGATACGACAGAACCATATTATATGAATTTAATGATCGGTATTGCTAAGACTTTAGATCTACACCAATATTCGTTGCAGCTAGTCACGCGTAAAAACTTCGATATTGGTAATTGTGATGGTTATATCATTACTGGTATGCGTGAACAGGATGTTGAGTGGATCAACAACTTGAATAAACCAGTAGTTATCTTTGGTGAGAATCGTTATGGTTTCGACTATGTTGATACTAATAACAAAGCGGGGACTTATTTGTTATCACAGTTGGCTTTACAAAAGGGCTATGAACGCTTGATTTACGTGGGAATCGACTCGAAGGAATCATTTGAGTATTCACGTGAGGCTGGTTATTTACAACAGGTTCAAGAGAAACGAATGATGCCGGAGTTACATCGATTTGGCAATCATAGTCATTTGGCGGAACAGTTTGTCCGTGATAATTGGGAAAATATTACTAAAAACACAGCATTTATTTGTGCCTCAGACCGTTTGGCCATTGGAATCGTTCGGGGAATTACTCGTTGTGGCGGGAAAATTCCTGATGACTATGGTGTAACTGGGTTTGATGGTGTATTTTTGAATCAGGTTGCTTCGCCTAAAATAACGACTATCAAACAGTCGATTATTGAAATGGGCAGCGCCTGTGGTGAAAATTTGCTAGATAAGATCGATACGAATGCCAAACAGGGTGCATTAGTCTTTGAGCCTAAGATTAGTTTAGGTGGGACATTGCGCGATTAATTTGTTACCGATAACATTGAAGATAGCCTTGCTTACGTGAGGCTTACTTTTTTATACTGGTGTGTAAGGGTTTACACGAAGGGGGCCGCTTATTGTGAATTGGTATGATAAAGCTATTATTTACCAAATTTACCCTAAAAGTTTTCAGGATACTAATGACGATGGCATCGGTGACTTACAGGGGGTAACTAAGCGTTTACGTTACATTAAGGATATGGGTTTCAACACAATCTGGTTGAACCCTATCTTCGTATCACCACAAGTTGATAACGGTTATGATGTTTCAAATTATTTTGCCATTGATCCAATTTTAGGGGATACTGATGACTTTTCAGAAATGATTGAGAAGGCTCATAAGCTAGGCTTACACATTATTTGGGATTTACCGATTAACCACACGTCGGATGAACATCCATGGTTTAAAGACGCGGTCAATAATGCTAACAGCATATTTAAGGACTACTATATTTGGCACGATGCTGTTGATGGACATGAGCCTAATAATTGGGGCTCGTTCTTTGGCGGCAGCGTTTGGGAGCAAAATCCTACTAATTCGAATGAATATTACTTCCATCTATTTGATAAGAAGATGCCCGATTTGAATTGGAAGAATCCCGAGGTCCAAAAGTCAGTCGCTGATATCGCCAAGTTTTGGTTGGAAAAGGGTGTCGATGGCTTTAGACTCGATGCGTTTATTCATATTGCGAAAGCTAATTTAGACCAGAATTCGTTAATGACGGACGAGAAGTTTCCTATTGATGATACTTTTTATGCTAAACTTCCGGCTGTGAAAGATTATATGGCTGGTTTCGTTAAGGAAATCAAAGAGTACAAACCAGATGCTTTCTTATTTGGTGAGGCTTCTTCAGCCAAGGCTCGTGATGCGGCCGAATATACACGTCCTGATGGCAATGTCTGTGATGTGGTCGTGAACTCCGATAATTATGGTGAAGTTTATGATGACAGCAATAAAGACATCCCCAAGTTTTTCCAAAACCGCCAACTATCGTTAGATTCTTTGAAACGGACTTATGTAACTTGGGAAAGCGTGCTTGATCACGTCAGTTTGCCAACGTTGACTTGGGGAAATCATGATATTAGCCGTGTGTTGGACCGTTTGAATTTACCAGTTGAAGATGACAAAGTTACCAAATTATTGGCAATGCTCTTATTCTTGCAACGTGGGATTCCAGTAGTTTATTATGGTGAAGAAATCGGTATGCATGGTTTAAAGTATCAAAAAATTACTGATTTTGACGATCAACGTGCGTTGGATTTGATTAATAGTCTGCGTCAAAAGTCATATGATGATAAAACGATTCTGAACTTGTTGAATAATCAAGATGAAATGACGGCTCGTGGTCCAATGCAGTGGGATGATTCACAGTATCATGGTTTTTCAAAGCAGCAGCCATGGAACTGGGCTCAGACTGATACGAACAATGTTGACCAAGAAATCACCGATGATAACAGTGTTATGACATTTTATCGAAAACTTTTACGTGTAAAAAAACACGAATGTTTCACTAGCGGTAATTATCAATTGCTAATTACCGACCCAAAGATTTATGCTTATCTTAGAAAGACGACTGAGTCTAAAGGACTAGTCATTGCTAACTTTTCTGATCAAAAAAAGACCTTTGCATTGCCAAAAGTCGCTTGGAAGAGTGTATTAACAAATGAATCAATCAAGAAAACCGGTGGGACCATTGAATTAGGTCCTTGGGGATGTTGTGCTTTGGAATCGAGAAAATAGAGGGGTGTAATAATGGCAAGTCAGACGGATGTTAAATTAAGAAAAGTTCAAATTTATTCCATTTTTGTTAGAAATCACACGAAAAAAGGTACTTTGATGGCGCTCGAACCAGATTTACAACGTATCAAAAACCTCGGTACCGACTATATTTGGTTGATGCCTATTTATCCTATTGGTAGAAAAAACCGTAAGGGTAAACTGGGCTCACCATATTCAATTAAAGATTATCGTGCTATTGATCCGAAACTGGGTACGTGGCAAGACTTTTTGAAGATTGTTAAGTCGATTCACGACCATGGTATGAAAGTTATGCTTGATATTGTCTATAATCACACTTCACGTGACTCTGTCTTGCTACAAGTTCATCCTGAGTGGTTCTTACACGATAAGAATGGCAAACTATACAACAAGAATGAAGAATGGACTGACGTTGCAGAGTTAGACTATTCTCACAAAGCTTTGTGGAATTATCAAATCGAAACATTGAAGCGTTATGCCAAAATTGTTGATGGTTTCAGATGTGACGTGGCTCCACAAGTTCCAATTGAATTCTGGAAAGAGGCACGTAAAGAAGTTGCCAAAGTTAACCCTAAGACTGTGTGGTTAGCTGAATCAACAAGTAAAGATTATATCCAAGACTTGAAAGGCAAAGGCTTCCACGTTTCTTCGGATGCTGAACTTTATAGTGCTTTTGATATGACTTATGACTATGATATTGACCAAACATGGCGTGCTTACGTTAAAGGTGACATTTTGCTCAAGAAATACGTTGAGGCTTTGAATACACAAGGCGTTATCTATCCTAAGAACTATATTAAGATGCGTGGTTTGGAAAATCATGATCAACCAAGAGCCCACAGTATGTTCATTAATGAAAATGACATGTATAATTGGACGGCATTCTCTGGGTTCCAAAAGGGTTCAACGTTGATTTATGCCGGTCAAGAATATGGCTTTAAGCATACGCCAAGTTTGTTTGACTCCGATAAATTGGACTGGAGAGACGCTAAGATGGACTTGTCATCATTGATTGAACGGATGCATGAGTTGAGTCAAAGCGACATTCAAGTTTCAGGTAACTATAAGGTAACGGCTCTAGAAAACGATACAGTTGAAGTTACTTATCGTTACGGTGATATTATTAGAATTGGTCTATTCACATTGAAAGGGATGTCAAGCGAGGTACCAGTTGCCTTGCCAAGCGACAGTTATACCAATATGCTCAACAATTCCTTGGTTCATGTGAAAGATGGCCTCATTCAACTTGATTATGATCCAATCGTTATTCAAGGAAAGACTAATGAATAAGGGTTTATAAGTAATTTAAAGCAGCTAATCACTTTGTGAATTAGCTGCTTTTTTTCTGTCTAAACTTTTTGATGATACAAAGCTGTTATCGGTAACATCCCGAAAGCGGTTGCAATGAAGGCGGTTTCGCAACATAATGGAAATCGTAATAAAGAAATATTATTTTTATAGGGGGCTTTGGTAATGAAGAAGAACTTCTGGAAGCGTTTAGGTAAACGCGTCGGAGTTATTGCTTTGGCAGCCGGTGCAGCATTTATGTTGGCAGCCTGCAGTAACAGCTCATCCTCAGGTAAGGATGTTAAGATTACAATTCTTCAAGGAAAGGTTGAAAATAATAAGCAATTCAAACAAATTGCGAAAGAGTACGAAAAGAGCCATCCAAATGTAAAGATTGAAGTTACATCAATCGGTGGTGGTACTCAATACGATCCAGTATTGAAGACAAGAATTTCATCTGGTAATGCACCAACAATCTTTAGTTTAGCTGGTCCAGCTGATGTTAAACAATTTAAGGCTCATGAAGCTGATTTGTCTGACACAAAGGCCGCTAAAGCAGCTCAACCAGGAACATTGGATGCTGTTAAGAACGAACAAGGTAAAGCCGTTGGACTACCATTCAACGTTGAAGGTTATGGATTTGTTTATAACAAGAAAGTCTTTGAAAAGGCTGGAATCGATCCAGAAAGCTTAACTACAGTTGATAAATTGACTGCTGCTGTTAAACAATTGGATGCACAAAAGGATCAATTAGGTATCAAAGGTGTCTTCGCACTTCCTGGTAAGGAAGCTTGGATCATGTCTGATCACTTGTTAAACCTTTATGTAGCACAAGATTACAACGGTAATGCACAAAAGCTTTACAAGTCAAAGAAAATGGCATTTTCAAAGAATGCTGATATGAAGACAATGCTTGATCTTCAAAAAGATTACTCAATCAAGCCAGTAATGCAAATGGATTACTCAGCACAAGTTAACCAATACTTCTCACAAGGTAAAGCTGCTATGATTCAACAAGGTGACTGGATTTACCCAACAGTTGAAGGTATTGATAAAGACTTCGCTAAGAACAGTGTTGGTATGATTCCTATTCCCGTACCTGGTGAAGAAGGCAAACTACCAGTTGGTACATCACTATACTGGGCTGTTAATAGTAAGAAATCTACAGCAGAACAAAAAGCTGCTAAGAACTTCTTAGACTGGTTATACACATCTAAAGCCGGTAAGAAGGATGTTGTTAATACATTGCACTTCGTTCCTGCATACAAAGGTTACGATAACTTCAAGATGCAAGATCCATTGACATCAGTAGTATTCAAGTACTCACAAGAACACAAGACTACTGGCTGGGCATTCCCAGGATACACTGGTACTTCATGGGATCCAGATGTTGCACAACCAAATCTACAAAAGTACTTATCAGGCAAACAAAGCTGGGATAAGACAGTACAAAATATGACTGATGGTTGGGCAAAACAACAAAAATCAGCAAATAATTAAAAGTAACAAAAGAGGGCAATGAATATGAAAAACAAAAGTCTTTCATTCTGGTTATTTTTAACACCAACCCTCGTTGCGTTAGCTTTAGTAGTATTTATTCCGGTCATAGAAGGTTTGTTTTATTCATTTACTAACTGGGACGGATTAACATTTACTAAGGTAGTAGGATTTCAAAATTACATTACATTATTCCAAGACAAGGCGTTTCTTAACGCCTTTTGGTTTACAGTGGGGTTTGTAATTGTCACAGTTATCATGCTGAACGTAATAGGCTTGGGATTAGCATTATTAGTTACACAAAAATTCAAGGGAAATAACTTCTTACGTACAATTTTCTTCATGCCAAATATGATTGGTGGTTTAATCTTAGGTTTCATTTGGCAATTTATCTTTACACAAGGCTTCCAAGCTTTAGGTAACGCCTTGCATATGAATTGGCTTCAAAACTGGTTGACTAATGAAACAACTGGTTTTTGGGGATTAGTTATTGTTACAGTATGGCAAATGAGTGGTTATATCATGATAATCTACATTGCTTACTTACAAAACATTCCTAATGAAATTATTGAAGCCGCAAAGATTGACGGAGCTTCAGCTTGGCAACGTTTCACAAAGATTACGTTCCCAATGATCGCCCCAGCATTCACAGTCTGCATGTTCTTGACCCTATCAAATGGATTCAAGATTTATGATCAAAACTTGTCATTGACAAATGGTGGACCATATAACTCAACACAAATGTTGGCTATGGATATCGTTAATACCGCTTATAACTCTGGTAACTTCGCATTATCAGAAGCTAAAGCTATTATCTTCTTCATCATCGTTGCTGCTATTTCACTATTGCAAGTAGCATACAACCGTAAGAGAGAGGAGGATCTCTAATGGATAAAAAAGGTAGAACAGGTTTAGGAATACTCGGAATTCTACTTGGAATACTCTGGTTGTTCCCATTTTACCTAATCGTTACTAACTCATTTAAAACACCAAAGGGGATCTTCGCATCAGTTCTCTCTTTGCCACATCCAAGTACCGGCGATAACTACGTGAACTCATTTAAGGCTTTGAACTTTATCGGCTCATTGACTAACTCAGTAATTATCACAGTTTGCAGTGTATTGTTGCTCATTCTATGTTCTTCAATGGCTGCATATGCTCTTCAAAGAAACCACAGTAAATTGAGTGGCGGAATCCTAATGCTATTTATCTCAGCTATGTTGATTCCATTCCAATCAGTTATGATTCCTTTGACAGCTAACTTCGGTGCTGTACATTTTCTAAACATGTGGGGCTTGGTCGTTATGTACCTAGGATTTGACTGTAGTTTGTCAGTCTTCTTGTATCAAGGTACATTATCAAGTATTCCTATTGCGATGGATGAATCAGCTGAAATTGAAGGCGCAAGTCGTTGGCAGATCTTTAGTAAAGTTATCTTCCCAATGCTTTCACCTATCACAGTTACAGTTGCTATCTTGAACATCATTGCTATCTGGAACGATTATCTATTGCCATCACTTGTCTTGCCACAAGCGCAATACACAATTCCACTACAAATGTTCAATTTCTTCGGTGAATATACTAAGCAATGGCACTTAGCCTTAGCTGGTATCACACTTTCCATCATCCCAGTAATCATCTTCTATCTATTCGCTCAAAAGTGGATTATCAAAGGTGTTACCGATGGTGCTGTTAAGTAATTAAATAGAAGGGACGAAATGTTGTGATCAACTTAAACTCAAAAAATGGACAGAGACTAATCGCGAGTGGGAACTGGTTGATGTCACTATTTAGCATCAATTTCTCATTCTTCTTAATCAATTTTTCGGTTATTCTGACTGCAATAGTTTTGTTCAATCT
This sequence comes from Companilactobacillus heilongjiangensis, assembly GCF_000831645.3. NCBI lineage: Bacteria > Bacillati > Bacillota > Bacilli > Lactobacillales > Lactobacillaceae > Companilactobacillus > Companilactobacillus heilongjiangensis. The sequence continues at coordinate 1,395,192 of NZ_CP012559.1, read as the reverse complement.
TAAATTTTCAACTACGTATAGTGTTGTTTTGATAATTCTTTGGTTAATGATTTCGGTCTTCACGATTCCTGGATTGGTTGCAAGTTTTGCTTCTGTTCAAGAATGGCAGACTAATGGTAGTGTAAGTTTCTTCAAATACTTTTTTAAACAATGGTTTGATTCTCAAAAAAACTATCGTATCAACTTTGGATTAGGCTTTGTAGCAAGTATCTTCATTTTGCTAAATAAAATAACGGTTGGTTCTCCCCAATGGCACATGGCAGTTTTGATCTTTACATTCGTATATTTCATGGTGCTTGTGGCCACAGGATTTCAATTAGCGACACATAAATTTGATAGCATTTTGGCTTTATTTGTTGAAAAACCTTTACCAATTATTATCTCAGTAATAGTATTTTTAATCTTGATCTTAATGAATTTCATTTTGCAATTGGCTTTTCTAAGTGTCGTATGCAGCGTATCGCTTTCCACTTACGTTTCTTATCGGCTATTAGGTGGTCAAATAGCCAAAAAGGATTGACAATAGGTGTGGTGGACACATCTAGATTAGTAAGATTAAACGTATTTGTTAGCTGAAAGTCGAAAATATAAGGAGCGTTAAAAATGGTAAAAATTAACTTGGAACACATTTACAAACGCTATCAAGGTAATACTGACTATTCGGTTAGTGATTTTAACCTAGACATAAAAGATGGTGAATTTATTGTCTTCGTTGGACCTTCCGGATGTGGTAAATCCACCACATTACGTATGATAGCGGGCTTGGAGAACATCACAAAAGGTGACTTTAAGATGGACGACAAGGTTATGAACGAAGTTTCACCTAAAGATCGTGACATCGCTATGGTTTTCCAAAACTATGCTTTGTACCCACACATGACAGTCTTTGATAACATGGCTTTCGGATTGAATATTCGGAAGAATGATAAGGAAGATACTAAGAAACGTGTCGACAACGCTGCCGATATCTTAGGATTAACTCCATATCTAAAACGTAAGCCAGCTGCTTTATCTGGTGGTCAAAGACAACGTGTTGCTTTAGGACGTGCTATCGTTCGTGATGCAAATTTGTTCTTGCTTGATGAACCATTGTCAAACTTGGATGCTAAATTGAGAGTCCAAATGCGTACGGAAATTGCTCAATTGCACCAACGTTTGGGACGTAATTTTATCTATGTTACCCACGATCAAGTTGAAGCTATGACCATGGCTGACCGTATCGTCATTATGAATGATGGTCGGATTCAACAAGTTGGTACTCCTGCTGAACTATACAGCAAGCCAACCAACAAGTTCGTTGCCGGATTTATCGGATCACCTGCTACCAACTTCTTCGATGTCAAACTCGCTGATGGCAAAATCGTTAATGATCAAGGTTTGAATATTGCTGTTCCTGAAGGTCAATACAAAGTTCTTGAGAAGAAAGGCTATGTTGGCAAGGAAATTACATTCGGTATTCGTCCAGAAGACGTTCACGCCGAAGAAGTAGCTATTCAAGCTTTCCCTGATGCCGTAATTAATGCTAAAATCCAAGTTTCTGAATTATTAGGTGCTGAATCAATTCTTTACTCTAATCTCGGTGGAACCGACTTTATTGCTAAGGTTGACTCACGTGATCATCACAAGCCTGGTGATGACGTTCAAATGGCTTTTGAAATGACAAAAGCACATTACTTTGACAAAGATACAGACGAAACGATTCTTTAAGGATTATGAAAGGTAATTAGGTATTTTTACCTAATTACCTTTTTTTATAGGAGGTGTACTACTCGATGCAAAGAATTTTTGAAGTAGATCCTTGGAACGTTGTAACTCACAAATTAGACCGCGAGAACAAACGTCTTCAAGAGAGTCTAACCAGCTTAGGAAATGGTTACATGGGGATGAGAGGTAACTTTGAGGAGGATTATACAGGTGATAGTCTTCCTGGAATCTACCTTGCCGGTATTTGGTATCCCGATAAGACTCGTGTCGGCTGGTGGAAAAATGGTTATCCAAAATATTTTGGAAAAGTTATCAATGCTGTAAACTTTATAAAAATGAATTTTCTAATCGATGGATCACAATTGGACCTCAACAAGGATAAAATCAGTGATTTCACTTTAGACTTAAATATGAAAGATGCTACTTTGACACGTTCATTTATCGTGGACAAGAAGGGTAGTAAAGTTAAATTTAATTTTGTCAGATTTTTGAGTGTTGCTCAAAAGGAATTATCAGTTCAAAAGGTAACTTTTGAGAACCTATCTGATAAAGGTGTCGATATTAAGGTTATTTCTTCACTTGACGCTAATGTTAAAAATGAAGATTCCAATTATGACGAGAGTTTCTGGAATGTTCTTGAGATTACTAAAGATAGTTTGATTGCTGAAACAAAACCAAATGACTTTGGTACACCAAGATTTACTTCTGGTATGCAAGTCGGCTATGTCACTAATTTAGCTGAAACAGATCAAAATATCACTGATCTTGAAACAAGTAAGACTTTCGAAAAGGTATTAAAACCTAACGAAGTCGAGTCAATTGAGAAACGTGTTATCGTCCTTACATCACGTGATTATAAAGAATTAGACAACTTACGCGATGCATTGGAAGGTATCAGTGCTCGAGTTGCTCGGGTTCCATATGAAAAGCTTTATGCAGCCCATGCCAATGTTTGGGACATTCGTTGGAATCAATCCGATATTAAGATTGACGGCGATACTGATGCTCAACAAGGTATGCGCTTCAACCTCTTTGGCCTATTCACAACTTATTCTGGTGAAGATTCACGACTCAACATTGGTCCTAAAGGCTTCACCGGTGAAAAGTATGGTGGGGCAACTTATTGGGATACTGAAGCATTCTGTATTCCAGTTTACTTAGGAATTTCTAAGCCTGAAGTTTCTAGAAATCTCTTGATGTATCGTTATAACCAACTCAAAGGTGCTTATGTAAATGCCAAAGAGCAAGGTTTGAATGGTGCATTATTCCCAATGGTAACTTTCAATGGTATCGAGTGTCATAACGAATGGGAAATCACGTTTGAGGAAATTCACCGTAACGGCGATATAGCGTTCGCCATTTATAATTACACTCGTTATACAGGTGACAAGTCATTTGTTCTCAATGAGGGTAGCAAGGTCTTGACTGAGATTTCTCGTTTCTGGGCTGATCGTGTTCACTTCAGCAAGCGTAATGACAAGTATATGATTCATGGCGTTACCGGGCCTGATGAATATGAGAATAACGTTGACAACAATTGGTACACGAATTTCTTAGCCAAATGGACATTGAAATATACTTTGGAAATTTTAGGTGAGGTTTCAAAAGATCAATTTGCTAAATTAGGCGTTTCTGATGCTGAAATGAAACAATGGCAAGATATTGTAGACAAAATGTATTTACCATACGACGAAGATTTGGGTATTTTCGTTCAACATGATGGCTTTTTGGATAAAGATCTTGAGCCAGTCAGCGCAATTCCAAAGGATCAATTGCCAATTAATCAACATTGGTCATGGGATAAAATTCTTCGTTCACCATATATCAAGCAAGGAGATGTCTTGCAAGGTATCTGGGATTTCATTGATGATTTCAGTGAACGTGAGAAGAAACGTAACTTCGATTTCTACGAACCACTAACAGTTCACGAATCAAGTCTTTCGCCTGCAATTCACTCTGTTTTAGCTGCTGACTTGCACTATGAGGAGAAAGCGGTTGCATTCTATGAGAGAACCGCTAGACTAGACTTAGACAATTATAATAATGACACTGCAGACGGTTTGCATATCACTTCTATGACTGGTGGCTGGTTGGCCATGGTTCAAGGATTTGCTGGCATGAGAGTTCACGCCGATGGTACCTTGAGCTATAAGCCATTCTTACCAAAGAAATGGAATAGCTATTCATTCAGACAGGTCTTTAGAGGCAGAGTTATTGAAATTTCGGTCGATAGCGAAGGACCACATTTCGAGCTCATCTCTGGAGAACCGCTTGAAATTAAAGTTTATGATAAATCAAAACTGCTTAAATAATTGTAAAATGGAGGTGTCTGGATTAGTAATTCAGGCACCTTTTTAAATCAAAGGGGCAAACTAATATGGTTAAATTCGAACAGATTAAAGGATTTTTATTCGATCTAGATGGAGTTATCGCCAATACATCCGCATATCATTCAAAAGCATGGCATCAATTGGCTGATGAATTAGGCGTAACTTGGACAGAAGACTTGGGAAATCAACTTAAAGGTGTTGGTCGAATGGACTCACTTAATCTCATCTTGAAGTATGGTCACAAAGAAAATGTCTATACTGAAGATGAAAAAGTTAAATATGCTGAAGAGAAGAATGAAAATTATTTGAACTTATTGAATGGTTTGGATAAATCAGAAATTCTACCTGGTATGGAGGACTTTATTAAAGACCTTTCAGCACATCATTACTTGATTTCATTAGCATCATCATCCAAGAATTCACCACTAGTTTTGGAAAAATTAGACTTAAGAAAATATTTCGATGAAAAAGTTGATCCAGCCACTTTGACACACGGTAAGCCAGATCCAGAAATTTATACTCGTGCCGCTGAAAGCTTGAAATTAAAACCAGAAGAATGTATCGGATTGGAAGATGCCTCAGCAGGTGTCACATCAATCAATGGTTCTGGTGCAATTTCAGTCGGTATCGGTGATCCAACAGTTTTGAAAGATGCTGATATTAACTTCAACAATACAGCTGAAGTAACATTAGCAAATATTGAAAAAGCTATGGATAACAAAAAAGTATTAAATAAGTAACGCTACTTTGCTAGTGGGATATTCCAGTTCTTCCAACTAATTTATTTTTTAACCTTTAATTGATAAATTAAAAAGAATATCGAGCTAGTAACAAGCGTTAAGTGAGGATTTGGTCATTCAATGGTAGTTGTAAAAACAAAATTTGGGGAGACTGGTGGACAAGAGGTTTCTCTTTATAAAATAACTAATAAAAATCAAACGAGTATCAGTGTCTTGAGTTATGCTGCAACGTGGCAAAACTTCGAGGTTGTTGAAGATGGTGTAAAGCGTTCTTTGATTGAACATTTCGACAACGTGGCAGATTACGTTAAAACGCCATATGAAGTCGGTAAAACGATTGGACGGGTTGCTGGTAGAATTGGCAAGGCTCACTTCAGTATCGATGACAAGGACTACCAATTAACGCCAAATGACGGTCAGAATATCATTCACAGTGGTAATCATGGATTGCAAATGCAAAACTTTGATGCAACAGTGGATTCTGAAAATTCAGTTTTGTTTACACATACTGTCAGTGGTGAGGATGGGTTTCCTGGTGTTCTGAAGGTTAAGATTCGTTACGCTTTAAGTGATGATGATGAGGTTACAATCACTTATAGTGGACGTAGTAATCAAGATACTTTGTTCAATCCAAGTTGTCATGTGTACTTTAATATCAATGACGGCAATCTTCGTCAAGCAGCCTTAAAAGTTAATTCCAAACGTTTCTTGGATATGAATGAGGAAAAGGTACCAACTGGTAAATTATTGGCTGTTACGAATGCTTATGACTTTAAGAATTTCAAGAAGATTGGTCAAGGATTGAAACAGTTAAAGCCTTTGGATAAATTTGAATTTGACGATGCTTATGTTGTGCACGATAAAGCAGCAACCTTAAAAGATGACAAACGTGCCATTGATTTTTATACTGATCGTAATGGGTTAGTTATTTTTACAGCCAATCCAGTTGATGCGCAAAAGGCAAGTGTCCATGATCACGATTCAATCGCCATGGAGTTAATGACTTTACCAGATGCCATTAATCACACTGACTTTGGAAATACGATTTTGAATGCTGGTCAAAAGGTCAGCTATACCAATAAATTTAGATATCGAAAATTGAAGTAGAGGGGTTTTTGTATGAAAATTGAACACGTTGGTCTATTTGTGAGAGACCTTGAGAGAACGGTTGAATTTTACAAAACATTTTTTGAAGCTAAGTCTTCTGAAAAGTATCATAATCCAGTTACAACTTTCTCATCACGTTTTCTAACGTTTCCAGATGGTGCTAGATTGGAAGTCTGCACTCGAGACGATTTGAACAAACATCATGAACAAGGCTATCCATTGGGATACATGCACCTTGCCATGTCACTCGGTTCAAAGGAAAAAGTCGATGAATTATCCGAAAAGATTACAGCTGCTGGTTACAAACATCTCAGTGGTCCTAGAACTACTGGCGATGGCTATTATGAAAGTGTTGTTTGTGATCCTGAAGGCAATCAAATTGAATTAACAGTTTAAAAAGAATGTTGACGAAAAATGGTCAACTTTTGAGAATTAAGAACAATAAGGGCCTACAATCTAAAATCAGATTGTAGGCCCTTATTTGGGTTTGTTGTGTATTTAAAAGTAATAGTGGTTATGAATTGGACCAGTTGAGAATTCGCTACAAATATTTCGTAGTCTAAAATTGTTTAAATAATAACGATTAATTAGTCGGAAGAGCTGGGAAATATTTGTGTGCCGTGGTAGTGGTATAAGTACGGAAGGAACCTTCCGTATTTATACCACCGGACGTGTTTGGAGACTTGACGAACTGTGTCAAGGCTTCAAACCGAGGTTCGAGACCGTTCTTTGGCTCGGGCCGTTCCGCACAGCTTGTGAATATTTCCCAGCTCTGGAGACGGCATATTTGAACCACACGTAATAGTTATCACTGATGATTAGTATTTTTGATTTCGAATACTTCTGAAGCATAAGTAGTCTTGAGAGTCTGTCGACCTTGTCGGAATGTTTGTTCAATATATTCTGGTGTATCGTTACGATTGATTTCTATTGATACTTCTGAGGCATCAGTAGGGTCAATAAACGTTGCGATGATGAAGTTTTCTAGAGTTTCATCACCTCGAGTGAATCGAACTTCAAATTGGTCAAACTCTGGTTGGTTAAGAACGGAGTTGCCAAAGTGGTTCAACATATTTGTGTACATGTCACGATTAGTTATTTCGGGGTCAAGCGTGGGATTATTGCGATAAGTTGACTCGTTTTTATATAGTAAATCAAAGTTGTTAACAAAATAATCAAAACAGTCGGTCGCATCAAGTTTAGTCATAATATCAACCATAATGTTTTAGATCCTTTATTAATTTGCTTATATGGTAAGTATATCGTACTTATACAATTAATTGGCCTGAAAACAGTAAACGGTTTCAATAATTTGCTACAATAGAGGAGATAATTATTTTATTAATACGAGGATGATAGCAATGCCAAAATATTTAGTTTTTATGGATCTCGATGGAACACTTTTAGCTGATCACAAACATATCTCTGTTCGGACTAAGAGTACAATTGAACGTTTGCAGAAACATGACGTAATGTTTTATATCGCCACAGGTCGTATGTATGAATTGGCAAAAATTACTCAAGGCCGTTTGAATCCTAATGTGCACATGATTACTTCAAATGGGGCAGTTTTCGACGGTCCAGCTGGTCAAGAGATTACTCATTTAGGAAGCAAGGCAGTTGAATTAGCTTATCAAGTCACGCAAGTTGATAAGTTGCCAATGATGTTATTCACGTCTAAGAAAGCTTATTTCACGGAAAAAATTCCACACTTTATTGCTCAGAATGCTGGTAACTTTGACAATGCCTTCGGTTATAAGGAGATTGAAAGTTTGGATGAGTTGAAAGAAGTTGAGTCTGAAATCACTAACGGAGTTATTTTGAGTCGTGGAAATATGGCAGAGTTAGATAAAGTTCGTGACGAATTAGCTGCAAGTAAGTTGTTGCACTTGTCATCTTCCGGAGTTGATAATATTGAGATGATTCCTTTGAAGATTGATAAAGGAACAGCTGTTAAGAGAATCCAGTTAGAACAACATATTGATGCCGATCATACTTTTGTTTTCGGTGATGGAATGAACGACGTTGGTATGATGAAAGAGGCTAAGTATTCCGTTGCGATGGGCAATGCACTGCCCGCCGTGAAAGAACAAGCTAACTTTGAAACTAATACCAACGATAACGATGGACTATCCAGATTTTTGGAGCACTTCTTTAAGGAAGAGTTCTAGGGTTTCCGTCTTCGGTAGTAGGTTAGTTGATAGAAAATTAAATGAAATATTTTAGTTAATATAAGAAAAGCTGAAGTAATCCAGATTAAGGATTATTTCAGCTTTTTAATATCAATTTACTTTTTTGTTTGATTAGTGGCTTTGGCTGGTACTTTACTAATAAATTGGTGGAATAGGGTGATAAATTGCGCATTTGTCAACATATCAGAATGCTCAGCATTGGTGCCTGTGAGCGTAATAAACATGTAGTGTTTGATCTGATCCTGATAGATATATTTACCAGAGTCCACGCTGCTCAATGGCACGATTCCATCATTTGCGTACTGCTTAGTTCCAGCAACTGAGTAATAGCTCAGATTCTTAGGTAGATTCTTTCTGCCATCAATGAGTTGGTCGAGCATTTCTGTATGATCGTCAGAATTAGTTTCTTCAAGATTGAACGGTGCTCCGATTGTCATAAAATGTTTGATTTTAGTATTAGTCTGTTTGAAGTCATCTTCAAGGAAATATGTCCAAATCAAGCTACCATTAGAGTGACCGAAAGCATTGAAGGTGTGGAAGTGGTACTTTCTTTGCAAATCCCGGAATGCAATATTAAACCACTTGGCCTGCTTCTTAATATTCTCAAAGCCATCTTGACTATTTTCGAAGCCAACGACGATGTATGGATGTTTGTCTTTAGGTTGAATATGTCCAGTATAAGTCAAGGAATTATCAGTATTCACGGTAACTTTTAGTACACTGTGATTTTCCTTGTACCGCTGGTCTACAGTCGCAATTAAACCGTCAAGAGCACTGTTATCAGCACCACTACCGGGAATCATAATTATCGGTGTCAACGTTGTATCAGAATTATTTGAGGCATTGGCCGCATTCTTTTTGGTCCATAATAATGAAAAAGTTCCTAATAAAAGTAAAGCTATAATAATGATAATTGGATATTTCCGAGTTTTATTACGTCTATTATCCCTACGCATAAAATGCTACCTTCTTTGGGTAAGTATTAGAATGCCAAGTTGATTATAACGTTAAATTAATTTTTTTTTTGGAAAAAAGACTCGAAAATTTGTAAAAATATTGATTGTATTCTACCTCCGGTTGTCAGGAATATAGTTCTGCTATGGGGACCGGTACGAGCCAAGGTCTCGCACCTCGACTTGAAGCCTTACCACAGTTCGGTAAGTCTCCAAGCTCGCCCCGTGGTGTAAATACTAAAGCATTAACGCCACCTCCATAGCAGACTATATCCCTGACAACCTCCGGATATTGTATTGTTTTGAAATAGGCTGTTTTCAAAACAAAAAATCAATCACAAAAATGCGATTGATTTGGTTGGTTATGTATTAAAATATTTTTTAAAAGCTACTCCAAAACAGGCTCTTGACTATCTGCAAATTCTTTTAACATTTTGATAAACTCTTCAAATGGACGATTAACAAAATGGTCTTTTCGATAAATGAAGTCTAACTGAACTGTTGAGAATTCTTCTGGCAATTCTGTCATATATAGTAGATTTCGATCAACGTATGATTGAGCAATTTTCTTGGGAACGATGCTGATACCAAGTCCGGCACAAACGCTTGCCATAATGGCGTCTAGATAGTTGAATTCGATGGGATGATGAAGATTAATGTTTTGTGAGTGTAACCAATCTTCAGTAGTTTTTCGATAAATGCAACCAGTGGTAAAGACTAGAAATGAAGCCGTTTTTAAATCGGGTGTTTCGGGACTGGCTGATATTAGGCAAAGTTCTTCAGTAACCAATGGGATTGAAATGAGTTCCTTTTTGTCGATATTTTCACCCACTACAGCGCCGTCTATTTCATAATCGAGCACTTGTTGGACGTTATTCGAAGGATTGCCTGTTTCAATGGCTAGGCGAACTTTGGGAAATTTACGATAATATTCAGTCAAAATTGGTGGTAAGAAAGTGGCTGAAGCTGACTGTAATGTCCCGATGCGTAAGTGACCTTCGACTTTCGTAGGGTGTTTCATCTGGTTGATAGTGTCCTCTGTCATGTCAACGATACTGCTGGCACGTTTGTAAAACTCTTTACCTGCGTCAGTCAAAATAACGCCACGGTTAGTTCGATAAAAGATGGTTGTTCTTAAGTCGGTTTCTAATTGATGGACCCGAGCTGAAATATTTGATTGAGCGTAACCCAGTTGTTGTGCTGCACCAGAGATACTGCCGGTTTGAACGATGGCGATAATCATCTTAAAAGTGTCAATATTCATAATTTTTCTCCTGATATCATTATTTGATATGGTAGCATTCGTTTTCTCATAGTTTATTATATACCAAGTTGACCTTATACTGTGTTTGTAAGTTAAGAGAAAGAAGAAATCACAGGAGGAAATATTATGACAACAAAAATTGGTATTAATGGATTTGGTAGAATCGGACGTTTAGCATTTAGAAGAATTGCAACTTTGCGTGATCAAGGTAAGACAGATCTTGAGGTCGTTGCTATCAACGATTTGACATCACCACATATGTTGGCTCACTTGTTAAAATACGACACTGGTCATGGTAACTTTAAGATTGATTCAATCACTAATGAAGATGACGCAATTGTCGTTGATGGTCAAAGAATTCCTGTATATGCTGAAAGAAATGCCCAAGATTTGAAATGGGTCGGCAATGACGGCGTTGATATTGTTCTTGAATGTACTGGTTTCTATACATCAACTGAAAAAGCTCAAGCTCACCTTGACGCTGGTGCCAAACGAGTTTTGATTTCAGCTCCATCTGGCCAAATGCCAACTGTAGTTTATGGTGTTAATGAAGATATTTTGACAAACGATGTTCGGATTGCTTCAGTTGGTTCATGTACAACTAACTGTATCGCACTTTTGGCTAACGCTGTGAATAGGGAATTTGGTATCAAGGCTGGTTCCATGACAACTATTCACGCTTATACAGCTACTCAAATGCTACAAGATGGCCCAGAACGTAACGGAAATGTTCGTGCCGCTCGTGCTGCTGCTCAAAACATTATTCCTCATTCAACAGGTGCTGCTAAAGCTTTGGGATTGGTTATTCCTGATTTACAAGGTAAGTTGGATGGACATGCTCAACGTGTTCCCGTAATCTCAGGATCAGTTACTGAATTGGTAACGACTCTTGATAAAGAAGTAACAGTTGATGAAGTGAACGCAGCTGTAAAGAAGTATACTGATAATTCAGAGTCATTCGGATTTAATGATGATGAGATTGTTTCATCTGATGTAATCGGGACAAGCTATGGTTCAATCTTTGACCCAACACAGACACAAATTGTTGGATCAGGCGCCAGCCAAGTTGTAAAGACAGTTGCTTGGTATGACAATGAATCAGGATTTACAGCTCAAATGATTCGTTCACTTGAAAAGTACGCTAGTTTGGATTAATTGAAGGATGGCCGTCTCCAGAGCTGAGAAGTATTTCGCCTGCTGTGCGGACCGGTCCGAGCCAAAAATCGGTCTCGAACCTCGGTTTGAAGCCTTGCAAAGAGCGCAAGTCTCCAAACTCGCCCGGTGGTGTAATTGCTAAAGCAATAACGCCACTTCCACTGCTGGTGAATACTTCTCAGCTCTTCCGACTAGTTTATCTGTATACTACTAATAAGTCTGAATATATTGGCTTTTGACTATTATACTTAGATAAGATAATTCAAAATAATTAAGCAAATGGATAAGGGGAATGGAAGCAACAGGTAATATTCTAAGTTATCCAATGACAGACCTCATACTCCTTTCTCCGTAGGTACTACCAAAAAATGTTATCAAAATAAGGAATGAATTCGACATTATGAATTCATTCCTTATTTATTTTGTTAATTATTAGATTATATTTTTACTATTTAGTTACATTTTAATAACAGAATCATTACCATTTTTATACAGGTATGTGACTTTGACTTATTTTTCTAAAGATAGACCTATACTTTTTTATGTTGTCGAGGCAACAAAAGGGAGAAGAGGTTTATGGTTTTGAAGAGAAGATTTATTGTAGCTTTGACTACATTCATGTCTTTGTTGATTGTGTTCTTTGGTGCTACAACTGTTGATGCGGCCCGGAGCGATATGGTTGACGTTTCGAATTACAACGGTGCTATGACTGTTGCTAATTTCCAAGACATGCACAATAATTACGGTGTCAAAGCAGTAGTAACGAAGATTAGTGAGGGGACCTCGTTTAAAGATGTTACGGCTGCTAATAATATTGCGACAGCTCAATCTGCGGGGATGTATATTAGTGGCTATCACTACGCACATTACAGTTCTGTCAGCGGTGCGATTGCTGAAGCTGATTATGCCGCAAGAACAGCTCAAGCTGATGGCTTACCTAAAGGGTCAGTATTGGTAGCTGATGTTGAAAGTTCTGAGCAGAGTGCTAGTTCGGTATCGCAGAATAATGCAGATAACGCAGCATTTATGAATGAAGTAGCTAAGTATGGTTACCGTTCAACAATTTACACGATGGGGTCTTGGGTTGGTTCCGTTATGAATGTTAGCCAAGGTTGGATTGCATCATATCCATATGATCCTACTGGTCAAGATTGGTATACTTCAAATCATGGCTGGCAATGGTCAAGTACATCTACCTTTAGTGGTAGTTATGGAAACTTTGATGTTTCTGAACTGTACGATAGTTTCTTTACAAGCTATCAATCAACAACTGGTTCAACAACTACTACGACAGGCTCAAGTTCAACTAATAGTGGTTCAACTTCCACAACTGGTTCTTCCAGCAGCACAACAAGCTCAACAACGGTAAGTGGGACTTCAGTTATTAATGTCAACAATGCCTCCGGAAACTTTGTACCATTAGTTTCAATTAGTAGTGATGGTGGTACTGTTCAAACGTTGAGCAGTCGTGCCTTGAGTAATCATTCTTCATGGCAAACTGACCAGACTAAAACAGTTGGTGGTGTAGCTTATTATCGTGTCGCTACCAATGAATGGGTGGCAGCCAATTATTTAACTGGTGGCAATTCAAATTCTAGTCAAAGCAGTTCAACTAATAATTTGAGCGTTATTAAAGTTAAGAATAGTAATGCTAGTTTTGTTCAGTTGAAGGCCTTGCAAGATGATGGAACTATGAAAGATGTTACTAACCGTGCTTTGGGAAATAATACTTCATGGCAAACCGATCAAACTAAAGTTGTTAGTGGTGTGACATATTATCGTGTTGCTACTAATGAGTGGGTTGCTGGTAGTTATATTATTAGTTAAATATTCCGTCTATAAAGTCGGAAAATATTCAAATATCTTTTAATTCAGTATATATTTTAAATACAAGACAAAAATAGAGCCAAGAAATCCAACAAAGATTTCTTGGCTCTATTTATTTTCAAATAACTTTATTAACAAATTTTATCGCCTAAACTAAGCATTTTTTCACGGCGTTCTGCGGCTGTTTCTGGTTTAACATTTCTCCAGTCAACAACTGACAAAGCACCATCGAGAATACCACTGTTGTCTTTCAAAGCTAGGGCATTGTGCCAAACGGAAATGTTTAAGCCATTAGTTGTCAAATCAGCATCGTTTTCTGAAGTGAGCAAGTTATAGCCGGCATCATTTTCCACTTTAATGGTGTAGTTTGGATCAGCTTCGTTAAGAATTACTAATTGGAACTTGTCACCGATAGCACAGCTGCCACCGAGACTTGAGTATTTATTTGAGCCATCGTCGGTTGTAAGAAGGATGACTGCATCTGTAGGAACGTTTTTATTATCTAAGTATGTTTTTGCTTCTGGTTTGATATCGATTTTCATGATTAAAGGTCCTTTCCACTACAATTATTTATTAGCTTGTGTAAAACTAATTTGTACAAAACCTTTATTACAATATATAATTTACAGCACATTAATCAAAGATACAAATAATTTGCCTAAGGCTGAAACCGATAGTGATTTTACGTTGGAATGACGGGAACCACGTGAGTTGATAGGTAATTAGTCTGAAATGATTTGAAGAGTTCTTCAATAGAGATACAATATAGTTATATTAAAAATAATAATAATGTGTCAGAAAGAAAAAAACCATGTCTGAAAATAATGAAACTAATCCATACTGTCATGCAGGAATGACTTGTCACGACGGTTGCTACTGTTCAAGTGCTGACGGAATTTGTCATTGCCCAATGATCAGTGATGAAAAATGTGCTTGTGATGGCTATTGTGGAGTTAAAAAGTAGTTATGAAGGCAGCTTATATCAATCAAGTTGGTGGAATTGATGAAATAAGGATTGGTGAGCTACCAATGCCTGAATTACATGACAATGAAGTGATGATCAAAACTTTAGCTGTATCAGTCAATTTTGTGGATACATTTGTCCGTTCAGGTGGCTTCAAAACTGCGATGGATTTTCCATTTGTAATTGGTCGCGATGCGGTCGGAACTGTGGTTGAAGTTGGAAAAGCTGTTGCGGGGTTTCACAAAGATGAATTAGTTTGGACTAATAGTATGGGATATGATGGTCGACCTGGAACCACCAGTGAATTTGTGGCTGTTCCGAAGTCAAGATTATATTCTGTTCCTGAAGGCACTAATCCTATCAAGCTGGTAGCTTCAGTTCATTCTTCAGCAACAGCGGCCATTTTATTGGCAGATATATTGCAAGTTCAGTCTGGAAATAAAATTCTAATAGAGGGTGCTGCCGGTCATGTTGGAACAAAATTGGCGACATTAGCCAAATCGTTAGGATTGAAGGTTTTGACAACCAGCAATATTCGTGATTTTTCAAAGTTAAAATCTTTGGGTGTCAGTGAATCTTATGATTATCATGACTCGATTTCAGCAATTACTGATAAGTTTGAATATATAGTTGATACTTCTGGAAAAGTTGACTTGCAGGATAATTTGGCAAAATTAACATTGCATGGTCAAGTTGGATTGATAACGGCACCCAAAACCAATCAATTTACGTTTGATGTTCGTCAAATGTACACGAGTGCACAAGCAATTAAGGGATTTGTTATCAGCCATGCATCAGTTACGCAGTTGCAACATGCTAGCGAGTTGTTAAATGATAATTTTTCTGCTGGTAAACTGTTGGACGATGAAACTCTGCAATTACCAATGGAAAAAGCGGCATCAGCGCAAGAGATGTTAGTTAATGGGAATACCAAGGGTAAAAAGATAGTTTTAACATTCAATTAAATTTATTACGCATGGTGCTAGTTGATAGCCTATTACAAATATTTCATAGTCTAAAATTGTTTGAATGCTTTCACGTTCAACTAATAACGATTAATTAGTCGGAAGAGCTGGGAAATATTTGTGTGCTGTGGTAGTGGTATAAGTACGGAAGGAATCTTCCGTACTTATACCACCGGACGTGTTTGGAGACTTGACGAATTGTGTCAAGGCTTCAAACCGAGGTTCGAGACCGCATTTTGGCTCGGGCCGTTCCGCAAAGCTTGAGAATATTTCCCAGCTCTGGAGACGGTATACTTAACTAGCACCACGCGTAAATTCATTGTATAAAAATAGACCTATAATCATTGTCGATTATGGGTCTATTTGCTATTTAACAAATTTGGTCTCCTAAAGTAACCATTTCGTTAAGACGGTCTTTTTCTGATTCAGGACTGACATTGCGCCAGTCAATAACGGCTAGGGCATTGTCGAGAATTCCACTCTTATCGCTTAATGTTAGGGTTCCGTGATCAAATCCGATGGTTATATTATCGCTTACTAAGTACTTTTCCGTTTCAGTCATGCTCAATTGGTAGTTGGCATTATTTTCCACATTAATGTTGAAATGCTCATCTGCTTGGTTCAAAATAATTAATTGAAATTTATCGGCTAGTTCACATGTAGCACCGATACTAGAATATTTATTTGAGCCATCGTCAGTAGTTAAAATAACGGTACTGCCACTGGGAATTTTATCTGCTAAGTATTGTAGTGCCTCAGGTTTAAAATCTGCTTTCATAATTAAGATACCCCCATAATTGATTTTGAAAAATTGTTTCGTGTAAAATCGATTCCTCATTTACAATTTAGTTCTTGAGAATAGTTTTGACAAATTATTAGCTCAATTAACCAATTTGTCGGACAATGTTTTTTTATTGAATTGATAATTGTGCTTTGAGAAAATTAATAAACGTCTGTGCGACTTCACTTAATGGTGAACCTTTCCGCCAGATTAAAAAGTGCTTGAGTTCACGTTTGGGTTCAAGCGGAATGAATTTTAATCTACTATTAACTGGTAATTCAACGCCTGATATACAGACGAGTGTACCTAGACCGGCCTGAGCCAAATATATAGCATTAGTCAGAAGATTATATTCAGCTACAATTTGTGAAGAGATTTCTTCTGCCTGTAACCAATCGAATAACTCATCACGAACTAGTTGCCGGTGGGGGATGATTAACGGTTGATCCTTTAAATCACTAATTGAGATTTTCTCCTGTTGCCAAAGAGGGCTGTCTTGGTTAACAGCAATACCCCAAGAGTCTGTAATGGGCAATTTTAAATAATGGTATTTAGCGGTATTAATAGGAGTCGAAACGAACCCAACCTCCAATAATCCTTGGTCAAGTCGTTCTTTAATGGAGGTTCCATCCGCATCAAATAAGTCAAAAATTACATTTGGGTTTTCTTGATGAAAGTTGATCAATTGGGGTGTTAAGAATTTAGTTATCGTTGATTCAACACTTCCAATCCCAAGTGTACCAGTCAGTTCATCATTATTGATATTTCTAACCAGTTGATTAGCTCGATCCAATTCAATTAAAATCTGTTGGACGTGTAATTGATATGCCAATCCGGCTTTTGTTAAAACCATTCGATGTCTTTCACGCGTAAAGAGTGGAGTTTTCAAGTCTGCTTCCAGCCGTTGGATTTGACGACTGAGCGTTGGTTGTGCCACGTGTAATTCACGAGCTGCTGCGGAGACAGTTCCTAATTTGGCAATGGTTAAGAAGTAGTTTAAGATTCTCGTTTCCATATTTTGACCTCACAATACAATTTGGGTATAGTCATGTATTCATTATAAATCTTTTACATATATAGATGATGGGATTAACCTAGATATTGTAAATAGGGGGTAAGGCAAATGATTCCGGTGATTCAATTAAATAATGGTCAAAAGATGCCCCAAGAAGGTTTTGGGACTTTTCAAATAACGGATTTTGAAACATGTAAAAATGCTGTCTTAAAAGCGTTAGCTTTGGGGTATCGGTTGATTGATACAGCTCAAGTTTATCGAAATGAGCGAGCAGTCGGAGCAGCTTTGAAGTTAACGACTGTACCACGTGCTGATATTTTTGTCACGACCAAAGTCTGGTTACCATTTTTCGGGGATGATGTTACAGCACAATCCGTGGAAAATTCATTGCAACGAATGGGATTGGATTATCTAGATTTGGTATTGTTACATGAGCCATACTGTGATTATTACGGTGCTTATCGTGACTTGGAAAAGCTGGTAATGGTAGGTAAAATTAAGTCAATTGGAGTTTCTAATTTTGACGCGGGTCAGTTGTTAGACCTGAGTCACCAAATGAAAATTACTCCAGCAGTTAATCAAGTAGAATTAAATTTGTATCAGCAACAAACTAATTTAAGAAAATTTCAAACTGAGAATAAAATTGTGATTGAAGCATGGGCTCCATTGGGTGAAGTTAATGGCTCGATTTTACAGGAACCAACCGTTTTACAAATTGCAAAAAAATATCACAAAACTTCCGCACAAGTACTATTGCATTATTTAGTGCAACTAGGCGCTGCAATAATTCCTAAAGCTGTCCAAGAAAGTCATATGCGTGATAATTTAGCTATTTGGGATTTTGATTTTTCGGCGTTAGAAATGCGGCAATTGGCAATTCTAGATAAGAAGAAATGGCTTTCCCCAAATAGACGCGCGCTTAGTAGTACCAAGCATTATATGGATTTAATTGATGAAGGTTTAGATTATTAAGATGAGGAGAATTATTTTATGACAATGACAGAACATGAGAAGCTTTTAGCCGGAAAGGACTAAGATTATCGTGATCCAGAATTACAAGCAATGTTAAGTAATGGTCGCAAACTTGTTAAACAGCTCAACGATTCAACCGATCCAACCGAAAAAGCAGCTATTACGCAACAATTATTTAATAAGGTTGGAACTAGATTGACAATTAATGGTCATTTTGAAGCAATTTATGGCAAACATATCAGCTTTGGTGATGATGATTTTATCAATGGCAACTGTTTCTTCCAAGATTCTAATTTAATTACCTTTGGCGACAGAGTTATTGTCGCTCCTGATACGAAATTTTACTGTGGCGAACATGCACTGGATGCTACAAAACGTTTTGGCGTGCGTGCAGATGGCAGCCGTTATTTAATTACTTATACTGAACCAATCACGGTTGGTAACGATGTTTGGATTGGTGGCAATGTGACAGTTATTGCGGACGTAAATATCGGTAGTAACGTTATTATCGCTGCTGGTGCAGTCGTTGTGAAAGATGTTCCTGATAATAGTATTGTCGGCGGTGTTCCAGCCAAAGTTATCAAGACGTTAGCTCCATTAAAATAATTGTATTGAAAGTGGGAAAAGCATGAAGTTAACTGAGGCACCAATTTTAAGAATGTATCATTTAACCATTAATGGGGCAAAACGGGCTGAATTTCTCACTGCCGGTGTTCATAATTTATTAACGTCACATGAAGAAGAGCCTGGTACGTTAGCGATGTATGCTACACATTTGGATGATGCCGGTATTGATAATTTTGTGGTAGAGCTATATCAAAATAATGCTCAATATGAAATTCATGCTAACTCTCCACAATTTAAGGCCTATGGGCAAGTTGCTCAGAAAGTTGTCACTGATAAGAGTATGCAGGAATTGCATCCACAATTTTTGAGGACAAATGATGGCGATTTAGTTGTCAGTGAGCAGAATGATTATTATTTGAAACTCACGAATTTTAGTATTAGTGCTGATATGGTTGTAAAATTTAAAGACGAACTCAAAAATTATCATCCGGAATCAACGGTTTATCTGGCAACAATTGATTCGTCAGAAATTGAATGGCTGAGTTTAGAATTAGTTAAAGATGGTTCTGAATCGAAGCTTGATCAAAGTATTAAGCAATTCTCTAATAAATCAGATATTAAATTATTAAAGGTAGATGCGTTGGTAAGTCAGGCTAAAGTAGAATTTATGGAACTGAAATGACCAACAGAGTAGATAATTAATTTATTTATGTGAGGGTGATACAATGGTAAAACGTTTAGTATTTATGGATCTTGATGGAACCAATTTACTTTTGTGATTATGTTCGTACTAAATATTTTTTTTCCGCTTAAAACAAACGAGACTAGCAATCCACAGCCGGATTACTAGTCTCGTTTTATATTAATTTTTGCGTCAAAATTTGAACACTTTTAGTACATTATTTATTAATTGAAAGTTGTTGACGAATGCGTTTTTCCTCTCCAATAGCAATTATTGCTAAGACGATAATACTTAAAATTACAGCTAGATAGAAGACAATGAATGTATCATTCCAACCGTGTAAGTTCATACCCAACATTGATAGGCCATTAGCTTTAGGATCAGCGATTGCAGCAAATCCAACTTGTGCCATTAGATCACCAAAGATGTAAGCAAAAGTACCAGTTAGACCATCAGAAACATTCAAGGCATTTTTGGGAACAAAGCTGATAACAGATACACCAATCAATAATTGTGGACCATAGATCAACATTCCTAAGAAGAATAGTGAAGTGTTAATCATCATCGGAGTTGTACCATAACGATATCCTAAAACGACAAAAGCCGTTAAAGCTAAACAGATAATTGATACTACGGCTCGGCGTCCTTTTAGAAGATCAGAGAACCAGCCCCAGACAACACTACCGATAATTCCACCTAATTGGAAAAGCAACAAGGTATTAGCACCTTGTGCAACGGTAAAGTGAAGTTGTTGAACAGTATACAATGGTGCCCAATTGACAATTCCAATTCTGACAACGTAGACGAAGACGTTTGCAATACAGAGTAGCCAGACCCAAGGACTTTTCATAACAAAAGTCTTAAAAATATCCCACTTACTCATTTTTGCGGCTGATTTATCAGCTTTTGAAACGTTTTCTCCAAAGATAACTTCACTGGAATCCCAGCCTAATTCTTGAGGATCATCGGCTCCGAAAAATAACCCCCAGAAACCAACGATTAATCCGATAACGGCAGGGAAGATGAACATCCCACCAACATTACCACTGAATAAATGATTAGCACCCCAAAGTGCAATGACACCAGCAACCGCACCTCCAAATTCGTGAGAAATATTCCAGATACCAATATAACGTCCACGAGTTGTCGTTGTTGTCCAACGAGAGATAGTGGATAGTGAAGCTGAACCACCGGGTGATTGGAAGATACCGTTTAATGACCAAAGAACCAAAATCAAACCAACCGGAGCTTGGTTCATTAATAAAGCAACACCAATAATTAAAGTCATAATGGCGGCTAAGATAAGTAAGAATGACATGAACCGTTTAGTATTCTTACCGTCGACTACATAACCTAAAACGGTTTTTCCAATTCCGTAAGCAAGAGAGAATCCGTAACCAATCCAACCTAAAGCAGTGGTTGAAATACCTTGCTTAACCAAAAGTGGTTGTGCAGCTGACAAGTTATTCCGTATCAAATACATACAGAAGTAAACTAAGAAAACAACCAAGAAGGACTTGAGAAATTCCTTGAACCACCGACTTTTTTGTTCATCAATGGAAAGCCCTAATTTTGCAGGTCGTTTTAAATCGAAATAATGTAACATTAAAAGCATCTCCTCAAAAAAATTATTGAATTAAGTAGAGTGGGAATCAATTTGAAATATATTTCGTGATAATAATGAAGGGTGAAAATTAAAATGTTGTAAATTGGTCTGCAACTGGTACTTAATTCACTTTAATTTTAGTTTATCGAACCGGTTCGATACCAAGGGCAAAATAAAAAAACATGTCAAATTATCAAAAATGACATGTTTTTTGGACTATTATTTAGTTTAAGATAATAATCTATTTCACGAGCAACTTTTAACCTTTATTTACCATACAAATTTCAAGTGTGCATTAGTAAAATAATCCTCATGAACTGGTGTCAAAATAACTATCGTAATGAAACTGACTAATAATACAGTTATTAAAGGTAGCTGAGAAAGTCGAGAAACCGCCAAATCCCCCAAAATGATTGCAAGGTATTGTAGTAAAAGACGATATGGGTGATTGTGGAGTACGTTCAGATATTTAATTTTTCTATACTGTTTGGCATCAAAACGTTTCTCCGTCCAAAACCACATGAGCGGAATGAAAACAAACAGATCAACTATGGCCAAAATGAAACTAAATGACCATTGATAAAACATATTTAAATCTAAGAAATAAAGTTTATTTACAAATATATTCAGTGCAAAAACAACTATTAGAAAGAAAGAATGTTTACGTAAGTATGACATGGTTTTAATCCTCCCGTTATTATCGCTTTCATTAATATAATTGTATAGCTGATATGAGTGCAATAATAGGATTTCTAGATATTATTTCATTAATTTATATTAAAAAAACGCGCTACAACTGGAACTAACCTCATGAGATAATAATGTCCGAGGTAAATTACGATGAAGAAAAAACTAATACTCTTAAGTCTACTAGTCTTTGTTTTACCGTTATTCGCATTCACATGGCCGTTTCAGCATCATCAATCAGATTCAAAAACAGGTCATTTAAGTACTGCCGCTTTGGTCAAAAAGAATAAAAAAGCTTGGCAGAAGACAATCAAAGGCTCTGACATTATTGATATGGACGGGCAAGTTGATAATCGTGGTTATATCGCCCATTCAATGTCGCAACTTAAAGAGGCCAATGAGTTGGTTATTAAAGGGACAGTTATTGAGTTGGAAAAAATGGATAATCCTGATAATATGGCTTTGACTAAAGCAACTATCAAAATCACTGAAGTTCTTCATGGAAAAAAATCTTTAAAGGGTAAGACTATTGCGGTTGCTTTAAATGGTGGTGTCACAACTTTTGATAAGTGGTACGCTGGTCTGCCTAGTCCCAAAGATGAAGATCACAAGGTGCTCATCAAGTATGATGAATATCCGATACCTGAAATTGGTTCGCAGATAATCACTGGCCTGTCAAAAGCTGACGTAAGTGAACCATCAGATTATATGAAGGCTATTAGGAAGAACAAATTTAATTTCAAAAAGACTTATGTTTTAGGGATGCCTGAATTTAACCTCTGGGTTAAGAAGCCTAACGAAAAGAAATTTTACTTAAATAATCCACTGGCTGCTAAGAAATTAGTTGTCAATCCCACTTTTGATAAGGGAATCAATCGTATGACTCAGCAATTTAATCAAAAATAATAATAATTAAATGAAGCAAGTATCTACAAAACGGATACTTGTTTTTTCGTGTATTCACAACTATAGGTTATGATAGTAAGCAAGGGGGAATTACTATCGTGAGTTGGGTATTTGTGATGCTATTTGCCGCATTGGTAGCAGGATTTGTTCAAGGTGTGACTGGATTTGGTTCGGGAATTATCATGATGATCTTTCTACCAAGTTTATTGCCAATCAACCAAAGTGCTGGAGTGTCGACGTTGACAATGGTGATTGCGATTGTCATGGTCGCATGGCATTATCGAAAAGCTTTAAAATGGAAGAAATTGGTTGTGCCATTCATAATTTATATTTGTATGGCTATTTTCTCAGTTTATTTGAGTAAATTTATCGCTACTGGGTATCTGAAAATGTTATTAGGATTACTGTTGGTGGCTTTATCTTTGTACTATCTGTTCATGAATATTCATTCGGTAACGCTGAAGAGTATTCCAGTGTATGTGATGGTAGTCTTTGCGTTGATTTCGGGTTTCTTCAATGGAATGTTTGGAATTGGTGGTCCATTGATGGCGCTGTACTTTCTGACGATTTCTGATTCTAAAGAAAACTATTTAGCAAGTATTCAGACATTTTTTTTAATAGATACATTTTTCATTACTACTATGCGTTTTGCCACGGGAATTTTAACGCTTGGTAATATTAAATACATTTTAGTGGGAATGGTTGGAGCAATCATTGGAACGATATTGGCCAATCGTTTTGTTAAACACTTGAATTTGAAAGTTATGACTTATTGTATCTATGGATTCATTGGTATCAGCGGGATGTACTATTTATTAACAACGTTAATTTAATCAATAAGTGTGAGAAATCAGGCTTATTTTTTTTGAAATTAATTGCATATTTTTGTAGCTAAATATTTTCATTACCTTTATATTATGGGTGGAATTTTAGGATGAAAATATTAAAGGGTGTGGAGCTCATGAATAGACAAGTTAAGTATATGCGACTTGAAGAATTTGTAGCTGAATTCATTGTACAAATGAAAGAAGTTGCTGATGATCCAGCTATGAAAAACGACCTGATTTAAAAGCTATTGTCATTCAAGATATTAAGATACTTGAAAAAAATGAGAATTTGGATAAATTGGCTCCAAAATTATTCCAAGAGATTAGTACCAAATATATCGAGAGTCCTAAAGATTTTCCTAAATCACTGATTGAGCTGTATTATTGGGCTCGGGTGGAAACTAATAAGTACGAGGCACTTGCTTGGAGTGATGTACAAGCTGGCACGGATTGGTTGAAAAAGTAAAGAAACCGTTGCGTATCATGGCAATACCCCGTATAATGCAAGCTAGACTAGTACGAAGAAATGAGGATTATATATTTGATTACTGTTAGTGATGTTAGTTTGCACTTTGCTGATCGAAAGCTATTTGAAGATGTAAATATTAAATTTGCACCGGGAAATTGTTACGGCTTGATTGGCGCCAATGGTGCCGGTAAGTCAACTTTTCTAAAAGTTTTATCAGGCGAAATCGCCCCTTCAACTGGTTCCGTTAAATTGGGACCCAACGAACGTTTAGCAACTTTGAAACAAAACCATTATGATTACGATGAGTATACAGTTATGGAAACTGTTTTGATGGGTCATGCTGAACTTTATAAAATCATGCAAGAAAAAGATGCTATCTATGTCAAGCCAGACTTCAGTGAAGAAGATGGTTTGCGAGCAGCTGACTTGGAAACAAAATTTGGTGAAATGGGTGGCTGGGAAGCTGAAGGTGAAGCTTCACAAATGCTTCAAGGCTTGAATATTCCTGAAAAGCTACACCAAGTAAAAATGAATACTTTGACTGCCGGTCAAAAGATTAAAGTCTTGTTAGCTCAAGCTTTGTTCGGCCAACCAGACGTTTTGCTTTTGGATGAGCCAACTAATGGTTTGGATGTTGAATCAATTGACTGGTTAGAAGAATTCCTAATCAACTTTGAAAATACTGTTATCGTTGTTTCCCATGATAGATACTTCTTGAACAAAGTATGTACTTACATGGCTGATCTCGATTACAGCAAGATTACCCTTTATGCCGGTAACTATGATTTCTGGCAACAATCTTCTGAACTTGCTCAAAGTATGAAGCAAGATCAAAATGCTAAAAAAGAAGAAAAAATCAAGGAATTGCAAGACTTTATTGCACGTTTCTCGGCCAATGCTTCTAAATCAAAACAAGCCACTTCTCGTAAGAAGATGCTTGATAAGATTACTCTTGATGATATTCAACCAAGTTCAAGACGTTATCCATTTATCAAGTTTGTGCCTAATCGTGATATCGGTAATGACTTATTGAAGGTTGATGACTTGTCAGTTACTATTGATGGCAAACAGATTTTGAAGAACGTCAGCTTCATCCTTAATAAGGATGATAAAGTGGCTTTCTTAGCTAAAGATGATATGAAGACAACCGCATTGTTCAGAGTTCTATCTGGTGATTTAACACCTGATTCTGGAACAATCACTTGGGGTGTAACAACCAGTCGTGCTTACTTGCCAAAGGATTTCAACGCAATGTTCAATGAAGAAACACCAATTATTGATTGGTTACGTCAATTTGCCGAAAAGGGTGAAGACGATGATACTTTCTTGCGTGGCTTCTTAGGTCGGATGCTATTCTCTGGGGATGACGTAACAAAACACGTTGACGTTCTCTCAGGTGGAGAAAAAGTTCGTGTCATGTTGTCTAAAATGATGTTGTTAAAATCTAACGTTTTGATGTTAGATGATCCAACTAATCATCTGGATTTGGAATCAATCACTTCATTGAATGATGGTTTGATTGACTACAAGGGTTCAATCTTATTTGCTTCACATGATCACCAGTTTATCCAAACAATTGCCAACCGTTTGATTTACTTAACAAACGATGGTGTGGTTGACCGTGCTGATACAACTTATGATGAATTCCGTTTGAATCCTCAAGTTGAAAAGCAAATCGCTGAATTAGATGGCGAAGACTAAGTTTAAAGATTGTGACCAAACATGGTCAGCTTTCGAATATTAACCCAAATAGAGACCGTAATCCGATTTTGGATTGCGGTCTCTATTTGGGTTAAGCGGAAAAAGTTATGTTTTGTCGCACGTTTATGTTGCATGTTTAACAAACATTATAGTTATGTTCCAGATTTTTTTTGCAAATTCTTCACATTTATCACAGAAAAGTCGCATTGGTTTAAGCTTCCTTAAATTTACTGATAGTAGGATTGAAGTATAAATTAAATATAAACAATCAAAAACTTAAAAGTAAATTCATATGAAGGAGTGTTGCCTATGCGTTGGATGCCATTATTTATTATCTTGATTTTGTCATTATTAGGCGGAATCTATCTTTTCAATAATATTAAAGAATTTAATCGACGTTGTGTGGCGTTAATCAGTTTGATCTATGTAACTTTTCTCGGAACCATCTTATTTACTCCAATGTCTTTCACTGGTACAGCGGTTTATATCATGCCGTCAGGAATTGGGAGTGTAAATTTGTACCATATTACTTATGATTTAGGATTCATCGAAAACATTGCTTTAACCGTACCTTTAGGATTCTTAATTAAGCGAGCTTTCTCAAATGTATCATTAGTTTCCATGGTTCCAATTGGTTTAATGACTGGTACCGTAATTGAAACAATGCAGTACTATTTGTCACACATGTTCTTGATCAATCGAACCAGTGATATCAGTGATGTAGTTGCCAATGGAATTGGCATCGTGATTGGTGGGGCTTTAGTTTTTGTTTACCACTATGTTTACGAAAAACAATCATTGGAAAAATGGATTTGAAGATAATAGACGTTATGAATAAGAAAATTCATAATGCCTTTTTTTTGATCATTGATGAGGCTATATATGTACAACAGAATCTACTTTAAGGAATCAATCCTACTTTCTTCACAAAAAAATCGTACTTTCTTCGGATTGTTTAAACTAAAGGGCGGTATAATTTGAATGGTAATAAAATAAGAAAAAGGGGCGATGTAATTGCGTTGGATACCTTTATTAGTAATACTGAGCCTGTCATTTGTAAGTGGACTTTATATTCTGGGCAGTATTGATGATGCAAAACGCCGAAGTGTATTTCTGATTAGATTGGCCTATTTGACCTTTCTCGGAGTAATCTTGTTTACACCGTTATCTTTCGACGGTATAGCTGTTTATATCGTGCCAGCGGGAACTGGTAGAGTTAACTTGCATTATATTTATATTGGTCTGGGATTCATTGAAAATATTATCTTAACTATTCCATTGGGATTTTTGATTAAGAAAGCTTTTCCAAATATGTCACTAATTTTAATCGTGCCACTTGGATTTATGATTGGAGCAGGCTTTGAATTGACTCAATATTATTTATCGCATACGTTCTTGATTAATCGAGTCTGTGATATTAATGATGTTTTGGCTAACGGAATCGGCGTTGCCATCGGTGCAATTTTGGCCGTGGTTTACTACCATGCTTATGAGAAGAATTTATCTGAAAAAATTTAGAATAAACAAGCGTTATGAAAATTATTTCATAGCGCTTTTTATTTTTCTCGAAAAATTGCTTGTACGATAGTACGACATATAACAGAATATAGTTAACGTTTCGATTGATTTGAAGTTTAAAAATGAAGAGGAATTATGAATGATTAAATATATGATTTTTGATTTAGATGATACCATTCTGGATTTTCATAAGGGCGAAATCGAGGGAGTTACCAAAATCCTGAAGCAACAAGGTGTTGTCAATGTTCAAAAAGCGTTGCAATCGTATTTAGAGTTGAATAAAAGAATCTGGGAAGATATTGAAACCGGAGCATCGCCACAGCCTTTGTTGAATACTAGATTTTCAAAGACACTGGCCTTATTTGGTATTGATGCCGATGGTGTGAAGTTAGAAGCACAGTATCGTGAGATGTTGAATCATAATTTTTATACGATTCAAAATGCAGAAGAATTGTTAGCTGATTTGAAGGCATCTGGAGTAAATTTATTTATTGGAACCAACGGCGTTAAAGTAACCCAATTGGAACGATTAAAGGGGTCAGGCTTAGATAAATATTTTGACGATTATTTCATTTCTGAAGACATTGGATTTTCCAAACCTAGTACTGAGTTTTTTAAACCAGTATTTCAGCGACACCCTAATTTGAACAAAAATAATGCATTGATGATTGGTGATAGATTGCAATCCGATATTTTAGGGGCATCTAGAGCTGGCTTGAATAGTATTTGGTTCAATCCGCAGAAACAGATAAACAATTCTGAAATTCAACCAACTTTTGTTGCTAACGATTATCAGCAGGTTCGAGAAATTGTGATGAATGGAAAGTAAAAAGCTTTGACTAATTCAAGTTTAGTCAAAGCTTTTTTTATTCGATAAATTTTTCGATTGCGTTACCAACGCCATCATGATTGTTGTCAGTAGTTACATAGTTGGCAACAGCTTTAACGCCTTCAGTTGCATTAGCCATGGCAACTCCGGTTCCGGCAACTTCTATCATTGAAATATCATTGTCACGGTCGCCCAAGGTCATAACTTCTTCCATGTTGATGCCTAATTTGTCGGCTAGAAATTTCACGGCATTACCTTTATTAACGTTTTTAGGGAAAATCTCTAAATAACCGACACCGGTACGTACAACGAAGTAATCAGTAAATGATGCCTTGATGAAATTTGTGATTTCATCCAATTTGGATTCTTTAGCATTAATAACAGCCTTAGTAATCTCAAAGTTTAATGGCAAGTCTTCAGGTCGTCTGATATGTAAGTCATCGTTGCCTTCAAAAGCCATCGCAATCGTAAAACGGTTGATATCATAGTTGTTACTAGTATAAATGTTGCCATTAACGTCAAAAACACAGTAGGAAAGGTCATTGGTCTGGGTAAATTCAACAAATTCTCGATAGAATTCATTTGAAAGTGTTCGTTGCATGATAAATTCACCGTGCATGTTTTCAATAATGGCACCGCCGTTAGTGATCATGTATTGTTCAGTGCCTTCTATACCGAGTGCTGAGGCATACTTTTCCATTGCCTTATGTGGTCGACCTGAGCATAGAACGACTTTAATGTCTTGTGCTAAGGCAGATTTAATCATAAGTTTATTTTTATTCGTAATAGTTTTAGCGCTATTCAAAAGTGTATCGTCAATGTCGATAGCAATTAATTTATAATTCATGTTTTCTCCTAGAAAGTGGATTGTGCTAATCTTTATTAGTTCAATTTAGAAGAAAATTCAATTTAAAACCATCGATTTTTTTAAATAATTAAAAGTTTAGTTGTGATAATTGCTTGACATTTTATTTCAAAATAGACGATTCATCTGCTCTGCTATAATAGGAATCAAATAGGTTGAGGGGGAGAGTATAATGGCAGTAATTAAATTCAAAGATAGTAAAGTTGATCTTGATAAATTAGTAAAATTTGGTTTTGTTAAAAATGGTATGGCTTATGAGTATCAGGAATCCATCGTGGATAATCAATTTTTGCTTAAAGTAACTGTTAATACAGACGGTGGCTTGGAAACTCAAGTAATTGACTCCGAAACTAAAGCAGAATATGTTTTACATTTACAGCCTGGTGCGACTGGAAAATTTGTTACTAAAGTTGCCAATGAATATCAAGCTGTATTGGATAAGATACAGGCTGCTTGTTATGAGAAAGATGTTTTTAAGGAACCGCAAGTCAAGGATGTTAGCGACTACATAAATGATACTTATGATAGTCAATTGGAATTTCTTTGGAAAAGATCTATACATAATGCAATTTGGCGTCGTGGCGATACAAATAAATGGTTCGGCCTATTATCGGTAATTCCTAAGTCTAAGTTGGGATTGGATTCTGATGAAACCGTTACGGTGATCGATATGCGAGCTGATCCGGAGATGATTGAAAAACTCGTTGACAATAAAAAATATTTTCCCGGTTATCATATGAGTAAGCGAAGCTGGTACACGATTATGTTAAATGGTTCAGTTGATAATCAAGAAATATTTGAACGTTTGCAAGAAAGTTATGATTTAGCAAAATAAATTTTGTCAATTGGAAATAGCAAATAATTTATCTAGAATTCTTTTAATATCCTGAGTTCAATACAAAAATTTGTTATGCTTATTACTAATATAACGTTAATGGGGTGCACAAATGATTGATATCAACGACCTATCAAAGAGCTATGGTAATAAAAAAGCTTTACAACATTTAACATTGCAAATTAAACCTGGGGAAATTTTCGGATTCTTGGGTCATAATGGTGCCGGTAAATCGACTACTATCAAAAATTTAGTAAGTATTATTCAACCTACTAGTGGCTCGATTAAAGTTGACGGTCTAGAATTATCAGAGCATCGTCAAGAAATTAAACAAAAAATTGCTTATGTTCCGGATACTCCAGATATCTTTTTGCAGTTAACAGCGACAGAATATTGGAACTTATTGGCAGCAGCCTATGATTTATCTGAGGATGAAGTTAAATCTCGACGTCAAAAGTTAGTGAATCTATTCAATATGGGTTTACATGTGGACGAGACTATGGCAAGTTTTTCACATGGTATGCGTCAAAAGACTGTTTTAATTGGAGCGTTATTATCTGACCCTGATGTTTGGATATTGGATGAACCGATGCAAGGATTAGATCCACAGGCAGCCTATGATTTAAAACAATTGATGCAAGCTCACGCTAAAAAGGGAAAAACAGTTATCTTTTCGACCCACAATTTGGATACAGCTCAACAATTATGCGATGAGTTAGCTATTTTAAAGACTGGTGAGCTGATATATAACGGTTCAGTTAAAGACTTGTTAGCTCAACATGAGAACGAGTCACTTGAAGAAATATACCTTCAAATGGCCGGTCGCCAAGGAGATGGTCACTTAGTTGACGATATCGAAGGTGATACTCATGAATAAACGACAGCTTGGTGCTTTGTTAGCGGTCAATTTGCGTTTATTGAATCCGCAAGTGACTGACCGCTACCGTAAAAAAGGTAAGACGGGTTCGGAATTAACAAACAAATTAAAACTACAATTTTTGACTAATACAGTAATTTTTTTATTTATATATGGTTTTACGATGTTATCGATTGATTTTAGTAAGATGCCAGGGATGTTTACCTTTTACGTTGGACTATTTGTTTTATTGGGAATATCTCAAAGCATTTCTGGTTTGTATAATGTTTTCTTTGCCGGAAAGGATATCAATAGTTATTTACCGTTGCCATTTCGGCAAAGTGAGATTTTTTTGAGCAAAGTTTTGATTGTGGCGTTCAATGTAATTCCGTTTACGTTGCCACTTTTGATAGCATTTTTCTTAACCGGCTGGCATTCTGGAATAATGATTCCAATAGCGGCATTAATGTCATTAGTCGTTTATTTATTGATTATGACGATTATCTTCATGTTCTGTGCGCTGATAGTCTTTGCATTGACGAAGACTAAAGTTTTTCGCGAGCATCAGAGTTTAGTAATGAATGGTCTGATGGGAATAACGATGGTAATTGCTATTGGTGGAATCATGTTGATGAGCAGTGGTAATAATACAACCGGAACAAGTTATGATCGCTCTGTAATCAGTATTTTTATGCCAATATTCCAAATCTTTAATGTACCTGTTTCCATAAATAGTGGGATTTCATGGCTAGGGTTATTGATTCTATTAGTGGTGTTTGGTGGTATTTTGAAATATTTGATTGTACCTCAATTGAATGAGCAATTAACCGCCGTTAATTCAGCGTTATTGAACGGATCAGGCCAACGAAAAGCTGTCAAACGTCAAGGATTGAACGCCAACTTGGATTCATATAATTGGCAACTATTGAAAGAACCTAATTTATTGTTACAAGTCATAATGAATTCAATTATGATTCCGGTAATTTTTATTATTTCTTTTTCGTTTGCCAAATTACCAAGTGATTTGCCACTCAAATGGATTGGAGTTTTCTTCGTGGCTGGGATTGCGTTTAGTAGTTTTACAACCAATCAGTCTGCTTTAGTAGGTAATCTAATTTCCTTGGATAGAACTAACTTTGAATTTGTTAGATCATTACCAATTTCAATGAAACAATATTTACGTCGAAAGTTTTTATTTGGTTATTTAATGCAAATTATTCTCAATGTTGTGATAGTTATTATTATCTCAGTAGTTTTGAATGCTGGTCTGATAATGGCTTTGGCACTAATTTGTGGATCCGCATGGGGCACTTATTTGATGAGCTTGCATTATTTCAGTCGTGATTATCGTTTAAGATTGACTAATTGGACAAATGTAACTGAACTGTTCAATCGTGGTGGCGGTAATTTAGGGATGGTAGCAACTATGTTTGCATCAGTATTCATTAGTGTAATTATCCTTGTAGCTTATAGTATGCTGCTAATTAATACACCTTGGTCAGCAATGATTAACGTTGTAGTTTTAGCTGTAATTTTAATTTCATCTTGGTTATTGTTGAGACATTATCGAATGAAATTTTGGAATCAATTTGATTAAAAAAAGACTGAATTTACTAGTTGAAAAGTAAATTCAGTCTTTTTGACTCCGGACAAATTATGCAGTTTGTGGATGTCTATATCTAACAATTAATTTTCTCAATTCTTCAATTAAGAAGATTGGAATTGGAACGATAAATAAGAAAATCCAATCTCTAACTTGGAGTGGAGCAGTATTAAATACTTCTTGAATACCAGGTGTGTAGACGAGGATTGCCAATAAAAGTACTTCAAAGACAATACCTGCCCAAATTCGATGGTTACTAAATAATCCTAATTTGAGAACTGAAGTATATTTACTCCGACAATTTAAAGCGGCAGCAATTTGACAGAAGATAATCGCTGCTAACGTCATTGTTGTAGCACGGTTATAACCGATACCAGATGATAACAAGTGTTGGGCGGGCCAACCATTTTCGAAATTGACGAAGAAATATGCCAAAGTTGAAACTAGTGAGGCAAACGCACCATACCAAGCAAATGCTGTCAGAATTAAATGTTTATCAAGTAGATGAGAGTTACGAGAACGTGGAGCCTGATTCATGATACCAGGTTCAGGCTGTTCAGCGCCCAATCCTAAGGCGGGTAACATATCGGTACCAAGATCAACAACTAAAATTTGTAGAACTGTTAATGGCAATGGAATTAAACCTCGGCTTAACAAGAATAGAACTGAAGGGATAGCCTCTGGTACGTTGGAATTGAAGATATACAGCAAAAATTTTTGAATATTACTATAAACTGTTCGACCTTCTTCAATGGCAGCAACGATAGAAGCAAAGTTGTCATCGGTTAGAATCATATCGGCGGCATCCTTAGCAACATCTGTACCAGTAACACCCATAGCGACACCGATATTTGCTTTCTTCAGAGCTGGGGCATCATTGACACCGTCACCAGTTGAAGCAACGATTTGACCCATTGTTTGTAGCGTTGAGACAATTTTATATTTTTGTTCAGGAGCAACTCTAGCAAAGATAATTTCACCCTTGAGAGCTTGCTTTAATTCATCTGTACTCATTTGGTCCAATTCAGAACCGGTGACAACACGTGCTTTGTCACTGGTGATACCAATTTTAACAGCAATTGATTTAGCAGTAATTTCACTGTCACCAGTAACCATAATAATTTTGATTTTAGCATTGTGACATTTTTTAACGGCATC
The DNA here is from genome assembly GCF_000831645.3 of Companilactobacillus heilongjiangensis. Lineage (NCBI taxonomy): Bacteria > Bacillati > Bacillota > Bacilli > Lactobacillales > Lactobacillaceae > Companilactobacillus > Companilactobacillus heilongjiangensis. Next base: position 1,362,114 of record NZ_CP012559.1, on the reverse strand, counting down.
ATAAATTTCAGGACGGGGAGGGTCAGCCATGACTGTTAAACCAACGAACGTTAAGTTCTTTTCAACACTGTCAATGGTCAACGAATCAAGTTGATCTTTACCACTATAAGGAATGGTCTGATAAGCAAATGCCAATGAACGCAATCCTTTGGTAGCGTAAGCTCGGTTAGCTTGATTGATAGCAGTTTGGTCTGCACTTGTTATGGGACGGATATTTCCATGATCTTGAATGGTAGAACACTGTTTCAAAAGATCACTCAACGAACCTTTGACAGCAACCAATAATTGCTTGCCTTGTTGGTGAATCGTAGTCATTCGTTTACGGTCAGAATCGAAAGGTAATTCCTTGAGACGTGGGTTGTCCTTCAAGTATTCTGAAGTTTTAAAACCAGCCTTTTGAGTCAAAATGACTAATGCGGCTTCAGTTGGTGTACCTAAAATCTTAGGCTTTTTAGTATCTTTTGCATATTCAACAGTTGTATCATTATTGAATGCGGCAATAGTCAATAACTGTTTCAAGTCTGGATCAGTTTGATAATCAACTTTTTGTTGTTTTCTTTGGATAGTACCGTTGTTGACATATCCTTGACCAGAGATGGTATATACTCCAGAAGCCAACCAGATATTATTAACAGTCATTTGATTTTGAGTCAAAGTACCAGTTTTATCAGAACAAATAACGGTCGTTTCACCCAAAGTCTCAACACTGTTCAAGTCTTTTACCAATGCGTGTTTCTTAGCCATCCGTTGGACACCTTGAGCCAATGATAATGTGACAGTTGGCAAGAGTCCTTCAGGAATAAAGGCCACAATCATACCTAATGCAAAGATAAATGATTGAGCAATAGGGTGATGTACAACGAGAATTGCGGCCACGAAAAAGGCCACACCAATACCCATGGCAATCAGTGAAATCTGTTTGGTTAGTCGATTCAATTCCAATTGTAGTGGGCTAGTTTCTTTATTTTGCTTTTGAGTCAATGAAGCAATTTTACCGAATTCAGTCTGCATACCAGTTGTGATAGCAACAGCTTTAGCGGTTCCGGCACCAACTGTGGTTCCAGCATAAACTAGATTAGATTCAGAAAATTTACCTTCGCCAGGTAAAAATTTAACATTCTTGGATTCTGGAACAGTTTCACCGGTTAAGGCTGACTGATCGATTTGAATCGAGGTTGCCTCAAGTAGTCTAGCATCAGCAGGAACTGAGTTACCAGCTTGTAAATTGAAGACGTCCCCAGGAACCAAATCAGTGGCGTTTAATTTTTGTTCCTCACCATCACGAAATACTTGTGTGTAGGTTGGTAACATTGCCATCAAAGAGTCAGTTGCTTTGGCCGCCTTATGTTCTTGCCAAAAACTGAAAATACCGTTGATGATATTAACTAACCAAATTGCGATACCTAGTTCAACTGAGCCGGTAAAAATAGCAATCAAACCGCTGACCCATAAAAGAATCGCCATCAGACTAATAAAGTTTTTCAGAAAAGCTTTAATCTGTGATTTCTGTTTACTGTGATGAATCATATTTGGTCCATATTGAGCTTGCCGTTTAGTGGCTTCGGTTTGACTCAAACCTGCCGTGGTAGTCTTCAAGTGGTCAAGTAATTGTTCAATTGGTTCTGTAGCGTAATTTTCTTTAGAATTTTGTGCATGAATGTCCTTCATTTTTTTCACCATCTTTTTTTGAAAAACCCTCATAAATAATGAAATTGGATTATAAATTAGAAAATTTTCATCCTATTCATTAATGCAATTATAGTTCTAATATAAAAATGTGTATTAAAGTAACACTTAATTCACGCTGATATAGTAGTTATTAGGACGATTAAAGTAAAGCGTCGCACTGACTTTTTTCGGAAAACGGCCTACTTTGTGATATCATAAAATAATGCTTTTAAGGAGATAAATTTATGACCATTAAATTAGTTGCTTTTGACATGGATGGAACTTTCCTAAATGATCAAAATACATACAATCACCAACGTTTTGGTGAAATTTTAAAAGAATTACGAGCTAAAGGTACGCGAGTGGTAGCTGCCAGTGGTTCACAATATCAACGTTTGTTGGATCAATTTGATGAATTCAAGACTGAAATGGATTTTGTTTCTCAAAATGGTGCGGCAGTTTACAGCAATGGTCAGCCATTATTGATTCAAGCAATGCCTGAAGAGGCCGTGACAGCAACCCTAAACATTATTAATCATCAGTTTGATTCAACTGATATTGCTGAACACTTGGTTGTTGGAGTGAAGTCAGCTTATGTTGACCAAACTATTTCGCAAGCGGCTTATGATTTAACTTATCATTACTACAATCATTTACAACGAGTTGATGACTTGCCAACTGTGACACCTCAGAAGTTGCAGGACCAAGTTACTAGTATAGGTGTAACTTTTGCAAATCACGTGGACTTCAAAAAGGCACTGGCTGGTTTACGTCAATCATTGCCAAATGGTTTATCCAGTCAAACTTCTGGTTACAATACAGAATTGATCAGTGAAAACTCAGTTAATAAGGCTGCTGGTTTACATGAATTACAGGATAAATTCAATATTGCTGACGATGAAATTATGACTTTTGGCGATAATGAAAATGATTTGAGTATGTTGGAATTGACACCTTACGGTTATGCGGTTGCTAATGCGACAGATAAAATTAAGGGTGCAGTTAACCACTATACTGAGTCAAATAATGATGAGGGCGTGCTTAATGTTTTGAGTCGTTTGATCTAAAAAAGTATTTGAACTTTTCATCAAGTTCAAATACTTTTTTTATCTGCTGTAATGGTAATTTTCTTACCAATAAATACAAAAAACGTGCTAAAACGTCGAATAATAACAATAAAGTAGAAATAGTAAGCACTTAATCACAGTTTAACCTTCTTAAATGATAAAATATAGGTAATTAAGAAAATAACCTTTTTAGAAAGTAGGTCGTGATTATGCTAATTGATTTTTCTATGCGTAATTTTAAGTCCTTTAAACAAGAAATTAGTTTATCAGCCGAGGCTGGTGAAAGATTACGGAAACATCAGGATACTAATACCGTATTAGTGAATAATAAGCATATTTTAAAAAATCTTTTGATTTTTGGACCTAATGGTTCTGGTAAATCTAATTTGTTAGACGGTTTGAAATGTATGCAAACGATGATTTTAAGTAACCCTTCAAAAGTTACCGATTTATTGCCTTATAATGGCTTTGTTTTGGATTCTAGTTCAAGTGATACGAGTTTTAACGTAATTTTTTCTATAGGCAAAGATATCTATGAATACGGCTTTTCCTATACTAGCAAGGAAATAACTTCTGAGAAACTTTCAAAAGTTTTAAAAACCCGTAAAAGAGTTTACTTTAAGCGGGAACAAAATAATTTTGAATCTGGTGATCAATCTTTAATCGAAATTGCTAAGAGGACTAAACGAAATAGTTTGGTGCTTTATACGGCCATGCAGAATAATATTAAAATTCCAACGGAGATTTTTACTTGGTTTTCTGAGGATTTAGTTTTTGTTGGTGATTATAGATTGAATTCAACGGTTAGTGAACTTATGGGGCTGGCAAAAGATGAATCAGTTAAGGAACAATTGCTTAGGTTTCTGCACTTTGCGGATTTCAATATTATTGACTTAGAAGTAAACGAACAACCAGTGATGGGAAATACCTTGAATTATTCTGCTGGTTCGCCAATGATGAATCAATTGTTTGCGGTTCATAAGGTACATAACGACAAAGGAGATTTAATCGGAAGGAGGCGTTTATCCATTGATAGTGAGTCTCGAGGAACGCAAAAAATACTTATGATTGCGTTATCTTTTATTAATGCCGAAATCAATGGACATGGTAAAACCTTATTATTCGATGAATTTGATGATTCATTGCATTTAGAATTGTCTCAAGCGATGGTTAAAATATTCAATTCTAAAGCTAATCAAAGCCAATTTATATTAACGACCCATGAATTACAATTATTAGATTCTGACGTCCGAGTGGACCAAATTTACTTAGTCGAAAAAGATTTTAAGGGTGAGAGTGAGTTGACGTCGATTTTTGATTTTAAAGATACTAGAAATACAACGCGTAGTGGAATTAGTTACATGAAACGGTATGTCGAAGGGCGATTCGGTGCTACACCAATAATAGATTCAGATGAAATGTTAGATGCATTGACCAATAATTTTAAAAATTGATCAGGTGGGTAAATCATGACCAGAAAAAGTCGCAACAAACCATTGAAAAGTAATTGATTGAGGAATAGAAAATCGTTGTTGAGGACGTTTTGTAGCTACGAAGGGTCAAGTTATTTATAATTATTATGAGTTTGAAAGGAGATTATTATGGGAGAAAATCTGAAAACAGAAACATTTCAAATAATTGATGCAATGTATAATCAGTTGCATAACGAGAAACGAGATCAGCAGATATTGAATATTTTGTTAAAAGCTGGGGCCGCTTTAAACAAAAATGTTCCACCACAGATTGTTGCGACTAAAACTGTTAATGGGTTTAGTTTGTATATTTTAACTCATAGTAACGAAATTTTTGGATCCAAAATTAGTCAAGAAATTTCTGAATTGACAAGAATTTCTCGTGTGGCTGGGTATCAATGGAGTAGTACGGGATTAGGTGATTTAAGAATACAGTTTGAATAGTATCTGAAAAGCAAGGCAATTATACTAATGGTTCGGTAACTAGAAATCAGGAGAAGACAGATGGAAAAAATATCCATAGTCATATTAGCTTTGTTAGGATTTGGAGAATCAGTAAAAGAATGGATACGTAAGCCATTCAAGATATTGCTTTCGATTATTCATAAAAAAATTATGTAATATCATAGTTTGTTCTCTGTAAAACAAAGAGAATAGGCTATTTTTTTACAAGAAAAGGGTTCTGTTCATTATTAAAATTAAATAGAAATGCCCTAGTGGTTGCGTTTACATCAATACTTCGATAAGGTTAATAGGTAATCTTTAAAGGTGAGAGGTTTTTACTATGTATAAAATGATTGTTTGCGATCTAGATGAAACGTTAATGAATGATGATGGAAGTCTGTCAGATAAAAATGCTGAAGCGATTCAAGCTGCTACAGCCAAGGGAGTTCATTTTGTTGTGAACTCAGGTCGCAGTTATACGTCATTTCAAAATGATTTAGAGAAAATGCACTTACGTGATCAACCTAATCAGTATTCAATTTCATATAATGGTGGTTTAGTTTTGGAAAATAAAGACAATAAGCCCCTGATTGTTAACGCAATGCCATTTGATGTTGCTAAAGATGTTTTTGAAGTGGGAGCTGCTAATCATGCTGCAGCGACACATGTCTATACTCAAGATGTGTTGTATATTTATAATCCAACGCCTGATGATTCCAACTATTTGAAGACACGTGGTGTATCGTTTGAAGTGATGGATACTCCTGACTTTGATCAATTTAAGAATCTAAATGTTATGAAAGTTATCATGGCTTTGCCAACGGTTGATGAGCGTAAAGCAATGCGCGATGCTGTCCAGAGTAAAGTTGACTCAAGTAAATTGGCAGTTACTTTTTCATCAGGTCGTTATGTTGAGTTTAATCCGGCTGGAATTGACAAAGGTAGTGCTTCAGTCCAATTAGGTAAATTACTTGATATTAAACCAGAAGAAATTATTGCGGCGGGTGATAATAGTAATGATTTACCAATGCTAAAAGCAGTTGGATTGCCAGTCAGTGTTTCTAACGGAATTGATACTGTCAAAGATGCTGCTAAATATGTTACAGAGGCCGATAATAACCATGATGCTTTGGCTGAAGTTATTAATAAATTTGTTCTATAAAAGTAAAAACGGATACAAAAAAAATGAATCCTTAGACTGAAATTCAGTTTAGGATTCATTTTTTTACTTGATCAGTTTATTGATTTGTTCAATTTCATCAGTTGAGAATTCAAGGTTATCTAATGCTTTGAGATTTTCATCCAAGTGTTTGTTGCTAGTCGTTCCAATGATAACACTGGCAACAACTGGATCACGCAATAACCAAGCAAGTGACATTTGGCTAAGTGTTTGGTCACGGCCTTTAGCAATATCATTTAGATTGTTCAATTTGGCAACCAAAGCTTCAGGGCCATTGTCCAAGAGGCTTGCGTTAGTGTGGTGAATCTTGTAGTCGCTTGAGATTCCGCCAAGATAACGGTCAGATAATAAACCTTCACAAAGAGGGCCATAAGCAATTACACCAGCACCATTATCTTTAAGTACTTGAGCAATACCGCTTGTTTCAACATGGTCATTCAATAAGTTCATACTCATTTGATCTAAGACAAATGGTGTACCAAGTTGTTTGAATAAGGCAATAGCTTTCTTTAATTCAGGCACTTCATAGTTAGAAACACCAACGTATAAAGCTTTACCGGAACGAACGATGTCATCCAATGCGCGAACGGTTTCTTCAATTGGAGTTGTGTCATCGTAACGGTGTGCATAATAAATGTCGACATAGTCCAAATTTAAACGTTGTAATGAATCGTTGATGCCTTGAATTAAGGATTTACGAGAAGTCCCAATTCCGTAAGGACCATCGTGGATTTCATAGCCAACCTTAGTTGAAATGACTAATTCATCACGGTAAGGTTTTAAATCATCTTTCAAAATTTGACCTAGCAATTGTTCGGAACTACCAAAACCAACTTGACCATCGCCATAATGATTAGCAACATCAAAGTGGAAAACTCCTTTATCAAAAGCATGTAAAATCACATCACGTCTGTCACTCAATGGGTCGGCACTACCAAAATGGCGCCATAATCCTAAAGAAATAGGTGGCAACATTAAACCAGTTTGACCAGCATGACGAACAGAATTATTTTTATAACGATCTTCTGAAGCAGAATACATATCCTCAACCTCCTAATTATTCATACTATTTAATAATATTCCAATGCAAACGGTTACTCAAGGATAAGGGCAGCCATCAAAAAAACTCCTTCAATTATTATTGAAAGAGTCAAATATGAAGTTACTAATTATTATCAATTATTCTAAAGATATTCTTTATTAAAGTGTTATTGATATTTATCAAAACATCGGTTGCATCAAGTGTATTTTGAATACCGTTATAAACTTCAGTTCCAATTATTTTTTCAAATAACAGAGTGTTTATAGGCTGATTTTGACCTACCTTGGTTTTTCTGACCCCAGTTGAATAGAGTTCTGTCGAATAGGATAAGAATGGGAATTGCTCATATATTTCTCGTTCGAAGAACAAATCAGTTGCGGGTACATCGCCACCCATTAAGGCAATTTCATGTTGAATTTGATATTGATATAACCATTGTAAAAATAATATTGACTCAGTAACCTTTTTCGATGATTTACCAATCCCGATTACACCACCACCTAGGGCCGGTTTGTTTCCAGGGATAGGGGCAATGCCATATTGTGTTTGATCGATATTATTCAGATGATTAGTAAATCCAATGACTAAAGCAGTTTTCTTGTTGTCAAAGTCGATCGTTTCAGAATCCCACCATGATTTGTTTTCGATTTTACTTTGTAATCTAATTTTCTGATATAAATTATATGTTTGAATGAATTCCTCAGCGTTGAAGTGGAACAATCCTTCACGATATTCTATCTTGCCACCAATTGAATGATAGTATGGTAAAAACTCTGAAGCAATTAGTGTGCCAGCGCTGTCGATTAGTGATAACGGATAGTAATTATTCTTTTCTGGAATATTCAAATTAGTCAAAAATTCAGAAAAATCAGCCAACTCAGAATAAGTTGTTGGTGGAAGTAATTCCGTGTCATATTTTTCCGCAAATTGTTTTTGAAGAATGGAATTGTTGAAGACATCCTTTTGGTAAAGCATCATTTGAACACTTGGATCCAATGGAATTGAATAAGGTACTTTGTCCAAATAAATATATTTATGCCAATTATCTAGTTTAGAAATTATCGGTTGTAAACCAGGCTGATTTTCTAATGATTGGAATATTTTTCGACCGTACCAGTTGAAATCACTAATATCGAGTCTAATTAAATCGTAATCAGTCAGTTTTCCAGAAGCAAGAATTGTTCGCATCTCACTGAAACTCTTCGTATGGATAGTTACTTTGATGTGATACTTGCTGTAAAAATCATCAGCCAAACCGGTTAATATTTTGGAAAAGGGTGTTTCTAGCATCAATAAATCAATCGAGGTATTATTCGAATTATTTTGGAACAGCTGATAGTTGGTCTGGTAAATATTTATGGCTTTAGTGGCGGGGGAATCAAGCAAACTCAGAAAGTCTAGAGCAATCTTGTTGGCAGAGTAATGAAAGACATATTTATTCTCACTCTGTTTGAATGAAACGATGTTCTTAGAAGTTAATAAGATAATCTTGATATTTTTATCAGGCATATTTTCCAAGATTGTTGAAATACGACTGGCTAGCTTATCATCAAACACTAAGATGGTTAAATTATCATTAGTTTTGAGCTCCTGATAAATAATATTCATTCTGTTTTTGATGATTTTGTAATCTTTGAAATACTTGTAAAAGCCAAATGTCAAATCATCTTTGACGACGAAAATTCTTTCGTTGTCTATTTTTTTGGTTATTTTTGATAAATCAAATTTCAGATTTTCCGACGAAGGTGATAGAACAAAAAGCTCAGATGAATCATCTAACCATGATTTAAGATTTTCGATTGAATCAATTGGATTCACAACAAATACAGCCCGACAATTCTGTTGATTGATTTGTTGGTAGCATTCACGTTCTGTTTCGATATTTGAATTGGTCTCGTATAGTTGCAACGTTAAATTACGTAAGATTAGTTCGTGATAGAGGTTAGTATATAGCGCACTAGTCAGGTCATTTAACTGTGGCATTACCAATGCGACGATTGTCGACTCCTTTTGGCGAATCGATAGGGCATTGGTGTTTCGAACATAACTGAGTAGTTTCGCAGCTTCTTCAACTTTACGAATGGTTTCAATTTTGACATTACCTTTTTTGTTTAGAACATTTGAGACAGTTCCAATGCTGACGTTAGCTTTTTTTGCAATATCACTGATGGTTGCATTACTCATATTGGCCTCCCGAAGGCTAGTATAATAGGCTTTTTGAAAAATTTACACAATCTTTACATTAATATGATTGAAGACTGAGAGAATTTCCATATAATGATTATATCATCTAAAATTAAAACGTTTCAATTTTGGGTGAAAAAATATTGAAACATTATAAGGGAGAACAGATTGTGAAGAACATTTTTAAAATATTCTTTGTTTCTGCATTATTTTTAGGTATTTTGGCAGGTTGTGGGGCCAACAAAACTAGCCAAAGCGCAAGTAAGAATACGTCTAAAGGGGAGAAGAACGAGAAAGTTGTCGTTTATTCTAACTCAGTCAGTAACGGACGTGGGGACTTCCTGAAAGAAGAAGCCAAAAAGAAAGGCTTTAAATTGGAAGTTGTTGATCTTGGTGGTAATGACTTGTTCAATCGTCTTATTGCTGAAAAAGATGCACCAGTTGCCGATGTAACTTTCGGTATGAACCAAATGATGTTCACAACACTTAAGAAAAAGGGCATGCTTTCAGCCTACTCTCCTAAGTGGCTTGATAAAGTTGATAAGAAATTGATCGACAAGGATTCAAAATTTTCACCATTATCAGAACAACGTGTATTCATGATTTACAATTCTGAAAAAATCAAAAAAAATAAAGTAATCAAATCTTGGAAAGATCTTTATACAACAAGTAGTTTGAAAGGAAAGTATATCGTACCAACTAACCTGGGTGGAGCAACTGCCAATGCTGTTGTCTATACACAACTAATGAACCATAAAGATAAAGATGGTAAGTTGGGTATTTCTAATAAAGGTTGGAATGAGTTAGATAAGTTCTTTAAAAATGGAGCAATTTTGTCTGAGGGTCAAACAGAAGTAGCGGCCTTAGCAAACGGTGATGTTGATTATTCATATACATTCTTGAGTAATATTCCTGTTGTTGAACAAAAGCTTGGAGTTAAGTTGGGCATTGTAAATCCTCCTTATGGGGTACCACAAACAGTTGAACAAGTTGGTATTTTGAAGAAGAAGCATGTCAGTGCCAGTGCTAAGAAGTTTGTTGATTGGCTAGGAACAGCAGAATTTCAAGGTAAATGGGCTGAGAAATTCGGAACAGCTCCAGTAAATAAGGATGCTCAATCATCAATGAACAAACGAGTTAAAGAAGTAATGAAGGAAACTACACCACAAAACCTTGATTATGAATTTGTGAATGATCATCTAGCTAAGTGGGATGAAAACATTGAATTGAATATTTTGAAGTAGGGGAAAGAATGTCATGATTACGTTTAAAAATATTCAAATTAAATATGACGATTTTGTTGCAATTCCTAATTTAACTTTTGATGTAAAAGAAGGCGAGTTTTTTACCTTGCTTGGTCCCTCCGGTTGTGGTAAAACCACAACATTACGAGCTTTAGCTGGTTTTTTAAAGACTAGCCACGGTGTAATTACGATTGATGATAAAGATATAACTGATGTTCCAGTTCATGAACGACAAGTGGGGATGGTTTTCCAAAGTTATGCCTTATTTCCCAGTATGTCCGCGTATGAAAATATTGCTTTCGGATTAAAGGTTGAAAAACAATCGAAAGATTATATTGAGAAACGAGTTGCTGAACTGGCAGAAATGGTTGACTTGACTGAAGAACAATTGGCAAAGAATGTTTCAAATATGTCTGGTGGTCAGCAACAGCGTGTGGCCATTGCTCGTGCATTAGCTAAGAAACCTAAAATTTTAGTTATGGATGAGCCATTGTCAAACTTAGATGCTAAATTGAGAAAATCATTACGCAAAGACATTCGCGATTTCCAAAAGAAGTATGATATCACGATGGTTTATGTAACGCATGATCAAGAAGAAGCATTAATGCTGTCCGATCGAATTGCAGTCTTTAATCAAGGTCGTTTAGATCAAATTGGAACACCAAATGAAATTTATAATCAGTCCGCAACAGAGTTTGTTTGTAAATTTATTGGGGATGCTAATTATTTTTCGAAAACTGATTTGGAAAAAATTGGACTTAATTCATCACACTTTGAACACGCCAATAAATTTTATATTCGTCCAGAAAAAGTTTATTTGTCCAAAGAGAAACGAAGTTTGATTACTGGTCGAATCGTTTCTAAAGAGTTTTATGGGATGTATGCTTATTACAAAATTGAAGTGAATGGTGTGCGCTTCTTGTCTTTCCAAAGTGAAAGTAACGCTGATGAATTCGAATTGGGCGATGAAGTATCAGTATTTATCAATTTGGATAACGTTCTAAATTACGCTGATGGGGTTCAATTATGATGGCAAAATTAAAAAAAGTGAATCTCGGGATCATACTTTTTCTAGGAATGTTCTTATGGTTTATCCTAGCCTTTGTCATTATTCCTAATTTTTCGATCATTAAATCAGTTTTCTTCTCAGCTGATGGTGTTTCAACCGAAAGATTACAGTCTATCGTGAGTTCTCAACGTGCTGTCAGAGGAATCAAGAACTCATTTCTATTGGCAGTAACTTTACCGATAACGACGACCATCATTGGTATTTTGGAAGTTTTATTCTTAGAATATTTTGAGATTAAAGGTCGTAAACTGATCAAAGTTGCTTATATGATTCCTTTGGTATTTGGTGGGGTAATGTTAGCTAATGGTTATATGTTTACCTATGGTTCCAGAGGTTTTATTACAACAATCTTATTGAATATCTTTCCTCATATGAATCCAGCTTGGTTTCGTGGTTACGGTGCGGTTTTATTTTTGATGTCATTTGCTTGTACATCGACCTATATGATCTTCTTTCGAAATGCTTTTACGAATATTGATTATCAAACGATTGAAGCCGCTCGGGGTTTAGGAGAAACGGACTTCAAGATTCTTTTGAAAGTAGTTTTTCCAACTTTAAAACCAATCTTTTTGACATGTACAATTTTGTTATTCCAAACAGGTTTGATGGCTATGGCAGCACCTTTAATGATTGGAGGCCGTCAATTTGAAACGATTAGTCCGTTGATTTTGACCTTCACACAAAGGCCATCATCTAGAACCTTAGCAGCGGTTTTGTCGTTCTTCTTGGGATTGATGCAGTTAGTACTGTTATATATAATTCAAAGAAATGAGCGCAAAGGAAACTTTTTATCTATTTCTAAAGTCAAAACGACCATAAAACGGGTTAAGATTCATAACAAATTTTTAAATATTTTGACACATATCACAGCCTATGCATTTGCCTTGATTAATACTATGCCGTTATTGATTGTTTTGCTGTTTTCATTTACTGATTACCAAACAATTTCATCGCGACATTTAACTTTGAAGAGTTTTAGTCTGGACAATTATCGGTTAATTTTGACTAGTGATACGGCTTATCGTCCATTTGTGACAAGTGTATTTTATGCGACAGCCGCTTCAATTATTGTTGTGTTGTTGATGATGGTAGTGGCTAGATTCATTTTTAAACATCGAACTAAATTTTCAACGGTGCTGGAAATGTTGATTCATATACCATGGGTCTTTCCAGGTTTAATGTTTGCTTTGGGTTTGGTTATGACATATTCCCATCCACATGGGATTGTGTTCAATAACGTTTTGACAGGTTCGTTAGTAATTATGCTAATCGCTTATGTGGTTGTCTTAATGCCAAAGACGTTTAGGTTTTTGAAAGCATCTTATTATGGTGTTGATCAATCTTTAGAAGATGCAGCTAAAATTTTAGGTGCAAAGCCACTATATTCATATATCAAGATTGTTTTACCCATTATTTTGCCAACGATTCTTGCCATGCTAGCAATTAATTTCAATGGAAAATTAAGTGATTATGATTTATCCGTCTTTTTGTATAACCCGATTGCTAAACCAGTTGGGGTCGTTATCAGAAGTAATTCCAGTTCCGAATCAGGAATTGAGGGGATTGCCTTGAATTTTGTTTATTCCGTTTTACTGATGACGATTAATTCACTAGTTTTCTTTTTCGTATATGCGGACGGAAAAAATGTTCTGAGAAATCTATTTAGTAGAAAGATAAAACATGAAAGTTAACAAAAGAAAATTTTTAAAAAAGCTGCACCAAAACAAATTTTTAATCGTCGTTCATCGTGGTTCACATGGAGGAAACATTATCGAGAATACGAGCGATGCGGTTAAAGTTTCACAATTGCAACATGCTGATATTGTTGAGATGGATATTTCTATGTCGACTGATAATGACTTTTTCGTTTTCCACGATGGGGGAGAAGAACGGCTTTTGGATGAGAATCGTAATATTCAAGAGCTTTCGACAACTGAGATTAACTCTAAACATTTTAGAAATGCTTTAGGCGATACGATTTCTAAGTCTGTCGAAACGTTCGATTATTTCTATAACCATATAAATCGTGATGTCTTCTTAAATATTGATCGATCATGGGATTATTGGGATACGTTCTTGCCAGAGCTAGATAATTATGAAGTGATGCGAGAATACTTTATCTTGAAATCACCGGTTAAACGTGAGTGTTTAGAAAAACTGAATAATCATTCGGTGCAATATTTATATTTTCCGATTGTCACCAATGTAGAGGAATTAGAAGTTCTAGCTGATTATCCTAATTTGAATATTGTTGGATTTGAAATTATTGAGAAAGGTTTACGTTTTGAACTAGTTAATGCACCGGCTTTTGATAAATATCGCAATGGTGATTATATGTTTCTTAGCAACAGTATCAGATTGAATGATAAGAATGTTTTGTTTGGCGGATTGGACGACAATTTAGCACTATTGTCAGGGATGGATCAAAGCTGGACGAAAACACTAGATTTTGGAATCAATGCGATTCAAACTGATTGGCCAGATGTATTGAACGAGTACAGAAGTCATTTAATTTAAGACTTAGGTAATTGTAAATAAAACCCAAATAACCATCTATTTTCGACCTACATTAAAATTGGTTGAAAATAGATGGTTATTTATTTTTAAAATGTATTTTGTGGTGCTGTAAGATCTCGCAAAACATCTTCAATATTTCCTGAAAATTCAATAGTTTGCTTTTTAATTGAATCTGGAATAACGATGTGGTCACGATTGATGATAATATAATTGGCTTGTGGAGCTAATGCCAGCATGTCGAATATCGGTTTGCGCAAATTAGGATGATTTTGTCCAACGCCCAATTCTAAAACAGTTAAAGGGTTATGCATAGAAATTGTTGAATTTAGAAAGGCCGAAAACTTATCTTGACTTTGAACGGTTTTAAGATATTTTGCATTAAATGGTAGATTAGGCAATAGTATATTTCCGCAAGTTTCACACTTAGGTAATGAGTCAAAGGTAAGCTTGTTTTCTTTGTCAGCAGCGAGAATTTTTTCAGCAATTGGTAGTGACTTAATTTCTTGTCTATTATCATGTGAACCAAAGCACTGAACCGTTCCCCAATCACCTTCAGTAGCTAAAACAGATTCGTCATTGAAACCGGCGAGATTAAAGTGATATTCACCATTAGATGTGGCAATTAAATAATCCTTGCTTTTTAGTAATTGTTTCAAAGATTGCATTTGTGGACTGATGTGATAATTTCCAACAAAATAATTTATTAAACGAGCCCAGACTTGCCAAGCATCCAAAAGATTATCATACGGATATGATAATGCTGAAAGGATAGAATTAAAATGATACTTGGGAATGAGATCGCCTAGGACTTTTTGGAAAGCGTCGTTATTTTGGAAAATATTGATACCTTCACCGATTGAAAAGCCATTACTGGCAGTGACTAGAACGTGGGGAGCAGAATTTAAAATTTGTTTGGCCTGATTTAATTTACTTGTCATTTTTAGCCTCGACTAACTGATTTCTTACGTCGTGTAATACTTTAGCAGTATCGTTTTGCATGGCTAAACCTTTGTTTTCTAGTTGTTCAGGTAAAAAGGCATTGTCATGATTTACGGAAATATAACTAGCGTTTGGTAAATTGTAGCTTAAAGTCCAGAAGGGTTCTTGAATGAACGTAGGTGTCATACGCCCAACCCCCAGTTCAATGAATAATGTCTTTGCTCCTTGATGACTTAGCAGTGCATTGGAAATCTTAGTATATTCTTCTTGGTATTTTTTTCCTTCCAAAAAATTACCATAGCCACGAACCCAGGGGAACGCTTCGGCACCACAGTGTGGACAATGGGGAATTAAGTCAGTCGGTATCTGAGTGTCATCACCCATAGCTTGAATCATTTGATCGATTGATTTAGTTGCATCCCAAACATCATCGGTACAAGCGTTAGAACATTGAAAGAAGCGGTGATCTCCCTGAATTTCAGAAACTGTAGTCTCGTCAAATTCTTTTATAAATTGTGTATCCTGATTAGTAGTTACAATATCAAAATCTTTATCTTGTAAAATTGCTGCTAGATCTTGATACGGTTGTCTGATTTGGGCGTTCAAAGTTGTATGTAAAAATGTTGCTAAATATCCCCAGTAAGTTTCACGATTAGGGAAGGGATATTGCATACCAGCGAAAGCACCTTTAAAACCATATTTCTCTGAAAACTTTCCGAAAGTTTCATAAAATGATGGCGTATCAGTGTAATAGAAATCACCACCGCCAGCAGCTGATAATCCTGATGCACCGCCGATTACAACATATTCTGCATCGTTAAGCATTTTGCTAAATTGCTCAATTTGTGTTTCATATTTTTCAGGTTGTTTAGTGCTTAATTTTATTGGCGTCTTTCCTTGCGCATAGGTGGAATAGTTACTTTGAAAACTTTGTTGTGCTTGTAAAACTAGTCGTTCATAAAAAGTCATGAAGATTTCCTCCAAAAAGTTGTTTATTAATTAAATTCTTGACACGGTGTAACGAAATTAATAAAGTTTATTTTAACTAATGGGAAATAAAAGTTAAGAACAGTTATTATAAAATTGTATTTTTTTGAACATAACTGGGAAAGTGTAATGGAGTTTAAAATGACAAATATAAACAGAAAAATTGATCGTAGAACCTTGTATACCGTACAAATAGTGAAGGATTCAATTTTGAAATTAGTTGAAGAGAATGGATATTCAAAAATAACTGTAGCAAAGTTATGTCGAAGAGCCGATATTACACGAACGACCTTTTACTTGCATTTTGACAATATAACCGCAGTGTTAAATGAGGTATTAGAGGATGCACTTGATTTTCAGTTAGTTTCTGAAAATGGACCATTTAACGATGAGTCATTTATTCCAGCATGTCAAAGAGTTGCTAAGTCAAGTAAATATCAGGCTTTGTTCATGGACTCTAATTTGACCGAATATATTATCGGTCGAATTTATTCACATGAAAAGGACAGAATGATTCCAGATAATATGAAGAAGACTAATCTCAATCAAAAAGATGCTGATTTGATGTTTCAATACACTTTACGCGGTTCATTTTACGTAAATTATCAACATCATTGGCAAAGAACAGCCGACTGGAAACACGATGTAAAATTAATGAATTATTTTGTGGAAAGTGGTTATAAAGCCTTTCATGAACGTTAAATCTACGGACTTTGGTCCACTAGGTACCACTAGTTTATTTTTTGATTATGGAATTGAAATAATTTTTAAAAACAAAAGATTCAGAATATACTCTATATCCTGTAATTTTATTCATTAACGGCAAAATAATACTCAAAGTTGTTTAATATTAATCCAAAAACGAATAATGAACTAGCCGGAAAGAGCAAGAAATCAGGTCGCTGTGCAGGTGGCGTTAGCACTTTAGTGCTTACACCACGGAACGACTTTTGAAACTCGTGATTTGTGCGAGGTTCAAAATCGAGACAAAAGACCTCGGCTTTTGTCGGTTCCCATAGCGACCTGATTTCTTGCTCTTGGAGGTGGCATATTTAAATAACTCGCATTGCAATTATATTTTTACTATGATAATATCGCTTTTGAAAACTGAATAATGATTTCTTCGGGGCAGGGTGTAATTCCCGACCGACGGTAACAACTAAAAGTTGAAGTCCGTGACCCGCGTTTTGCGGTGGATCCAGTGTGAGTCTGGAACCGACAGTATAGTCTGGATGGGAGAAGAAAAATAAGATTTTTTCGTACTCAGTACGTTTATTTAAGATTGTCTTCGAAAGAAGTCTTATTTGGCTTAATAAAAATAATGGGGCCCCGCATTTTTGCGGGACCTTTTTTTTGGGGTGAATAAGATTGACAGATCAGCAGTATTTAGAAATAGCAATAAACCAAGCAAAAAAAGGATTGGGCCAGACTTGGCAAAATCCTTTAGTTGGTGCGGTTATTGTTAAAAATGGTCAGATTTTAGCGAAAGGTTATCACCATCGTTTTGGTGAGAATCATGCTGAAATTGATGCCATTAGTCATTTAAAAAATGAGAAAGAGGGCACTGGAGCGACGATTTATGTGACCTTAGAACCTTGTAGCCATCAAGGAAAGACACCACCATGCGTCAATAAAATAATTGAACTGGGATTTAAGCGCGTAGTTATTGGCCAAATTGATCCTAATCCACTGGTTGCGGGAAAAAGTGTTGAACGTCTGAAACAGCATAATATTCAAGTAACTAATTTGGATAATAGTGAGTCACTGAATCTAGCTTATAATTTTTATTTTCAAAATCAGCGGCCACTCATTACTTTGAAGTATGCCATGTCATTGGATGGAAAAATCAATCAAAAAGATGGCTATCGTACTATGTTAACTGGCAAGGATACTTTTCAAGATACTCAAAAATTACGACAGATGAACCAAGCCATCTTGATTGGCGAAAACACTTTGAAAGTTGATGATCCTAAATTAACAATACGGTCGAATCCAGCATTTCCACCTTTTAGGATTGTATTGATTCATAATGCTCAAAAATTAGATTTACAACAAGCCATTTTTCAGTCAAAGGGTCCCATCTATATTTTGACTAATCACAAAAATGAACAAGTTTTACCAGAAAACATTCACGTTTTAGTTGATGAAGTTTGGACGCCACGAAAAATTATTGATTTTTTGACCCAACAAGGAATTCAATCTTTGTTGATTGAAGGCGGCAGTCATATTCATGCCAACTTTGTTAAAAGTAATTTAGTCGATAATTTAATTGTCTATATTGCACCGAAGTTGATTGGGGGAACTGGGTTACCAAGTATTTGGGGACCAGGAATTTCCGAGATGATGAATTTCGAGCTCAAACAAATTACTCCATTAGGATCAGATATAAAAATTTCCGCAAAGAGGGTGTATTGATGTTTACAGGGATCGTCAAAGGACAAGGAAAAATCGTGCAACTGCAAGATAATCATGGAACTGAACAAATTAGAATTGCATCATCATTGATTGACCCTGAGAATTTTGCAATTGGTGAAAGTATTTCGATCAACGGAGTATGTTTAACGATTACTAAATTTCAAAATAACGACTTCTGGGTTGATGCCATGCCAGAAACTTTAAAGAGAACTACTTTCGATGAGCTGCAATTGAACAGTTTAGTTAACTTAGAACCGACTTTACAAGTGACGGAACGCTTGAATGGCCATTTTCTCTTAGGACACGTGGATACGACAGCTGTAGTAACTAAAATTGAAGAACAGTCGAGTTCCAAGGTATTTACTTTTAAAATAGATTCTAGCCAAATGCCATTTATTGTCGAAAAAGGTTCCATTGGAATAGACGGTGTCAGCTTAACGGTTGTTTCTGTTGGATCAGACTGGTTTCAAGTAGCCTTGATTCCTTACACATTAAAGGAAACAATCTTAGGACAATTGAAATCCGGAGAAAAAGTAAATATTGAGACTGATATCTTAGGTAAATATGTCGTGAAAATGAATAATGAGGTAGTTGACTATGAGTAAAGATGAGTATATTCAAAGAGTTGAGTCAGCAATCAAAGCTTTAAAACAAGGACAATTAGTAGTTGTCGCTGATGCCGTTGATCGCGAAGGTGAAGGAGATATGGTTGGGTTGGCTGACTTTGCGACACCTTATACAGTTAATCAAATGATCAGTCAGGCTAAAGGATTGTTGTGTGTTCCGATGAGTCAACAAGTAGCACAAAGATTGTCTCTGGAACCAATGATTTCCCACGGGACAGATGCCTTTGGAACGGCCTTCACGGTTAGTTTGGATGCTAAAACAACTATGACAGGAATCTCAGCTTATGACCGTGCCGATACGATCAAGACTTTAGCTGACCCGACAAGTAATTGGGACAGATTTTATCATCCAGGGCATATTTTTCCACTCATTGCGAAAGATGGCGGGGTCAAAACTCGTGGCGGACACACTGAAGCGGCGGTTGATTTGGCCAAACTTGCTGGAGCTACACCAGTGGCCTATATTTGTGAGATTGTTAAAGAAGATGGTCACATGGCGAGGACAAAAGATTTACAATTATTTGCCAAACAAAATAAGCTCATTTTTTTGACTATTAACGATATTTTAAAGTATCGAGAGTTTCAGGAAAATGCACAGATTAAACCATATGCAACTGTTGACTTGCCAACAGCTTATGGACATTTTCAGTTACAAGCATTTGGAGATGGAGAAAAGGAACCAAACTTATTGATTTCTAAAGGTGATATTACTGGTAAGGAGCCATTATTAGTGCGCGTTCACAGTGAATGTCTGACGGGTGATGTTCTTGGTTCACTTCGTTGTGATTGTGGTCCGCAATTGCGGGAATCATTACGGAGAATTGAACAAGCTGGCCGCGGTGCGGTGATTTATTTACGACAAGAAGGTCGTGGAATTGGTTTAACTAATAAATTGCGCGCCTATCATTTGCAAGATACAGGGCTGGATACGGTTGAAGCAAATCAGGCACTTGGTTTGCCAGCAGATGCCCGTCACTATGATCTTGCCGCTGAAATCCTTAAATCTAAAGGGGTTAAACAAATAGAATTAATGACTAATAATCCTGATAAGGTCAAGCAACTGCAAGAATCAGGAATCGAAGTCGTTCAAAGGATTCCCTTAGAAGTGGGCTTAACAAAGGAAAATCAAGATTATTTAAAAACAAAAAAAAAGAAATTTCATCATATATTGAGTGAGGTAAATTAAAATGAAGGAAATTACTACTAAACAAATTAATGGTTCTAAGAAAATCGGTATTGTGGTCGCAGATTTTAACAGTATCGTTACTAATGCATTATTGAATGGTGCAGTTCAAAAGCTTCAAGAAAGTGCGGTTACTTCTGAGCAAATTATAGTTGTCCATGTACCTGGTGCCTTGGAATTAGCTCGGGTTGTCAATAAATTATCAAAGAGTGGTTTAGTCGACGGGATAATTGCATTAGGGGCGGTTATCAAAGGTGAGACGAATCATTATGACTATGTCTGCAAAGAAACTGCAGCCGGATTGAGTCAAGTGTCCTTACAGGGGGCAGTTCCCGTTATGTTTGGCGTTTTGACCACTGAATCCTTAGCTCAAGCAATTGATCGTGCTGGAGGTAAATCAGGTAATAAAGGGACTGAGTGCGCTGCAGGAATTGTGCAGATGCTTAGTGTTGAAGCTCAAATAGATGAGTTGGTATAAAGTAATATTCGATAGAGTAAAGTAATTTGATGATGCCAAAAGACACCTTTGAGAAATCAAATGATTTTCGAAGGTGTCTTTTAGTTTGGGGTTATTCGGTTTGTAGTTTGTTGTACACATTAGTTGGCATGTCATTTTTGAAAACTTCTTTATAAGTGATGACGTAAGCACCCTTTGCAGTAACTTCCAGGAAGTGTCCTTGTTTAAGTTTGCCCATACCAGTGAATTTAATGGGATGTTCATTACCATCTTTGTCGTAGCTAGTCAGGGTGTAGTTGTAATTTCCATAGCCGTCTTCATCTTTTCCCTTGGCATTGTTAATTTTAACAAAACGTGGTTCTTCTTTAACTAGAAAATTGAATTGTCCCATTAATTGGGCAAAATCATCAGTCCGATCCTTTGTATAAACACAAGCACCAACGTAAACTAATCCGATAATAGAAATTGTTAAAAATAGTGATTTCAATAATTTTCTCATAAGTGAATTTTCCTCCTATGACTAGATTATTAAAGTTGACCATTTTTTTACATTTGATTTACTTACGGGTTGCTTACAAATATGTAAGGATATGCGTGGTGGCCGCCTCCAAAATCTCTTGCTCTTTCCGGCTGGTTTATTCTTTGTTTCTAAATCAATAGTGAATAACTTTCAATATTATAATGTCACTGATAATTACAGCCATAGGATAAGGGGGATATTTGGATTTTAAAATTAATTTTAGATATAGTTAAAAGTCAACTAGCACCACACGTATGTAAGGATACTTTATTGCAAAAAAGTTTTGGACAAAACATGGCTTCTTCCACCTAAAGCAAATATTATCAGCAATCCTAAATCGGAGTCTTTCCCAAGTTTGGTTATAGAATCGAAAATAAAAAATGCTAGGTATTTTTCTTGGTATAAATCAGAAAAATATCTAGCATTTGATTATGTTCAACTTAAAATAATGTATCACTTATCCAAAATATTTAGTAGCAATGGTTTTATAAATATCAATGTACTTCAAGTAATCATCTTCAAAGACAAATTCATTGATTTGGTGAGCTGATTCATTACCAGGACCGGCAACAACTACATCTAAGTTTTGATTAGCTTGAATAAATTGAGAAGCATCTGTACCGCCGGGAGCACCGACAGTCAAAATGTTAATGCCTAAAACATCCTTGTAACTTTCACGAACAAGCTTGATGAAGTCAGAATCAATATCAGTCTTAACAGGCCAGTTGCTGCTTGATAGTTGGAATTCCAAATTCATTCTTGGATTGGCTTGATTCATTTGGTCGATCATTTCCTTTAATTCACCAATAATCTTGTCATTGTTATATTCAGGGATAGTTCTGATTTTAACAGTCATTTCTGCGTAATCAGGGATGGTATTCTCTTGTTTACCAGCATTCATAATTGTTACAGAAGGCTTAGTTGTACCAAGAACGTCATCTTCGGTTTTAACAATATCCTTAAAGTAATCAGCTTGTTTATTGTAGTAAGTAACTAAGTTATCGAGGGCATTGATACCGACCTCAGGCATTGAACTGTGAGCGGCACGACCGTGAGAAATAACTTTGTAAGTTACTGAACCTTTATGAGCGCAAAAAGCTGCCATACGTGATTCTGGTTTTTGACCATTTGTTTCAATGAGACCAGCACCAACTAATTTTTCCAAAACTAAACGTGATGATGAGTTACTTGGTTCACCAACGACTAAAGCACTAACATCGTCAACATATCCTTCTTTGGCAAGCTTTTCAGCACCAAGCTCACCGACTTCTTCACCAACAGTAGCAATAAATTTGATATTGCCTTTGAAGTTAGGATCTTCGTTCAATTCAATCAAGGCGATAGCCATTCCAGCTAGTCCACCTTTCATGTCAGATGAGCCACGACCAAAGATTTTTCCGTCAATGTGTTTAGGATTGAAAGGACCATAGTTCCACTTATCGTTGTCAACTGTACCAACAACGTCCTCATGACCAGTGAAACCTAAGAATTTTCCGTCACCTTTTTTAATAGTAGCAATAAGGTTAATCCGATTATCGGCGTATTTGTTAACTTCAGTTTCAATACCATTCTTTTCGAATAAATCCTTAAGGTAATGGGCCACGATTTCCTCGTTACCATTGACCGTTTCCAATTTAATTAAATCATCCAAAACACCCAGTCTTTGTGCTTTATCCATTTTTACCCCTCCAAGATAATGTATAATAATAGTAATTATCGTATCACATTCTATTTTAGTATTCTTTATTCAAAATTAATAATAAAAGGACGTGCAAAATGAATTTATTAATGAAATTAGACCGTTGGTTGGGGATTTTATTATTAGTTGTGGCTGTGTTGGGATTTATTTTCAAGTGGTTCAATAACTCTAATTTACTCTCGGCTGCGGTTGCAGGGGCGGTTCTATTGTTGATTTCAGCTACTGCTGATATTGATCGACCTAGTAAATAACGTTTCTGTCGCCTTCGGGTGAAAAGTCCAGTGTAGTTTATACTACGAATGATTTGTTTAAAATTGAACGCATGAAAAGAGCCAGTAATCTAAGTGAAAAAGATTACTGGCTCTTATTTTTATTTTATATTAATTGAATATTTACTGGAAACAACAAAATTAGTTTACTTTTTTACGACCATCGGGTGTATATTTGTTGTTTTGATGTCTTCTATAAAGGTAATAGATGCCACCGACAATAGCTAAAATTACGATTAGTGGCAAAATTATGTGGATGAAGAATGAAAATAATAGTAGGGCGATGAAGAATCCCAAAATGTACTTCCAAATGTTGTTCATTTAGTTCTCCTCTTTTTTTATTGTGTCTTAAATTCTATTCAAATTCGTAATAAAGTCAAGTGAAAGACTCTTTCGTTGACTTTAATTGATGAGGCATGTAATATAACAATCAGTCGCTACCCTCTAAAAGATACGGAACGTAAAGGAGGCGTGAATAATATGAAATACAGAATTTTATTAGATCTTAAAGATCAATTATTCACCGCAGTTGATGTTAACGATAGCAATAACTTTGGTAACGGTACAACCATTGAAAAAGCTATTTCAAGTTTAAAAAACAACAATAAAGCTGCATAAAAAATTAATTCGTCAATGACTTTGGTCATTGGCGATTTTTTTTTACTCTGGATTATCGACGGCAAAGTCACCAAATGTGGCGTTAACAGCCTTAGCTAAAGCATGTGGCTCGATAAGAACGGATTGTCCAACCTTACCAGCTGAAACGATAATTTTTTCAGAACGTGCTGCTTCATTATCAAAGAAAATTGGATAATTGTGCAGTGAGTGGATTCCGACTGGACTATTTGCACCGTGTTCAAAGCCACTAGTTTTAATAAGATCCTTCAAGGGAACCATCCCAACTTTTTTGTTACCGGATAATTTGGCCAACATTTTATAACTCAAGTGCTTATCAAGTGGCAACATACCGACAAGTGGACCAGTTTTATTGCCAGTCAAAACTAAGGTTTTATAAATCTTATAGCCATCTTGAACACTACTGTCTGTGACGAGTTCTTGAGTATCGCCATCAGCTTTTGTTGGAAAAGTCATTGGAATGTAATCAACTTTTTCTTTATCGAGAATTTTTTCTACTAATGTTTTTTGTATTTTCTTCTTTTTACTCATTTTTTCTTTTCAACCCCTAAAACTTAATGCTTACTTAGTATATAATAACAAAGCTAATAATTTTTAAAAGTGAAGTGGCTTTAGTGGTTAGAAAATTAATTTTAATTTTCAAGTTATTGTTATATGTGGTTCTAGTTAAATATGCCGTCTCCAGAGTTGGAAAATATTTCCCAGCTCTTCCGACTAATTGATCGGTATTAGTTGAATATATAAGCATTTAAGCAATTTTAAACTGTGGAATATTTTTAAAAGGTTATCAACTAGCACCATGCGTATTACTGTTATATAATTGTTAGCGTTACAACAGGATAAGGAGCGATTAGAATGAGTTTTTTCAAAAAACATCAAGAAGATCCTGCCAAGAATGATTTTAGTAAAATTTCTCAAGAAATTAAGAATAGTCCTAAAAAATTATCCGAGGCTCAAAAGTTATTTAAGGATAATGAATCTTTAAGAAAAAAAGTTGTTGATGGCCCAAATCGGGTATCTCAAAATGACGATAAGTAATAAACTAAAGTGGCATTCATGGTTAAGCATGGGTGCCACTTTTTGTATTCGCGTAACTTTGGATAATATTGTAAGTTGATAATAGATATTAAGAAAGTTTTTTTAAATGACTAAATAGCATGAGTTAAATACCTTTTAATAAATGGGAGGACTGTCGTATGAATAAGATAATTGTAGGTAAGACTTATCGTTTTACAGTTATTACCGATTATTTATTGAGAATTGAAGAGGACAGCACTGGAAATTTTGAAGACCAGTCTACGCAAACTGTGCTTAATCGAGATTTTGATGAACCTGAAGTGGAAGTCTTGCGCAATTCTAACGGTCATGAAGTTGAAATTGAGACGAAAGGCTTCCACCTATATTATGACGGCGGGAAGTTTTCGGCCGAGTCACTTTATATTGATATTAAGAAGGCTTATTCTGTTTATCAAAATCGCTGGTATTTTGGTGAAGATAACGATGATCATCAACAAAATCTTCTGGGGACTGTGCGCACTCTTGACCACGCTGACGGGGCAATTCCGTTGGATAAGGGGATTATGTCACGTGATGGTTACAGCTATTTGGACGATTCGAAATCATTCGTGTATCTGCCGGAATCGGACTCTTTTAAAGCTCGAGAAAATTCCGTAATTGACGGCTATTTGTTCTGTTATGGCCGAAATTATCAACAAACTTTGACTGATTTTTATAAATTAACTGGTCCAACGCCATTGTTGCCTAGGTTTGCTTTGGGTAATTGGTGGAGCAGATATTATCGTTACACCCAAGCAGATTATCAAGCTTTGATGAGAAAATTTGATCAGAAAAAAGTGCCAATTAATGTTTCAGTCTTGGATATGGATTGGCATAAAGTTGATGTTCCACAAAAGTATGGTTCTGGTTGGACAGGTTATTCCTGGAATAAAGAGTTATTTCCAGACCATCAAAAATTATTAAATTGGCTGCACGACGATGGTAAAAAAGTCACCGTAAATGTTCATCCAGCGGCTGGTATTAGAGCGTTCGAGGATAGTTATCCGGCAGTTGCGAAGGATTTGGACTTGGATGTTGAGAAAGCTGAACCAGCCTCGTTTGATTTGGCTAATGAAAAATTCCGTAAAGCATATTTTACTGATGTTCATCATAAGTTAGAGGATGAAGGAATTGATTTTTGGTGGGTAGATTGGCAACAGGGAACTGCTAAGTCTGCTCAGAAGATGGATCCATTGTGGTTGTTGAATTATTATCACTTTACTGACAATAACCAACGAACAAACGGTAATGGTCTAATTCTCAGTCGCTATGCAGGTCCAGGGTCACATCGTTATCCTTTGGGATTCTCAGGGGATTCGGTCATTTCTTGGAAGTCATTAAACTTTCAACCATACTTTACGGCTACGGCAGCTAATATCGGCTACACGTGGTGGAGTCATGATATTGGTGGTCACATGCATGGGAGTTTTGATGCTGAACTGGCAACCCGTTGGCTCCAGTTTGGAGTTTTCAGTCCTATTAATCGTTTGCATTCGTCGAATAATACTTTCAGTGGCAAGGAGCCTTGGAATTATCGTGCTGACTTTGAAGAAATCCAAGAAGAGTTTTTGCGTCTACGAACAAAATTGGTTCCATATACAGATACGGCTAACTTTAGAACGCATACCAAAGGAATTCCTTTAGTCAAGCCGCTTTATTATGACTATCCTGATAAAACTGAAGCTTATACAATGAAGAATGAATACTTTTTTGGCTCAGAAATGTTGGTTTCTCCAATTACTAGACCGCATGATGAACAAACTCAATCGGCTTACAGTGAAACTTGGTTACCGGAGGGCGACTGGATCGATTATTTCAATCATCTGCGTTA
This sequence comes from Companilactobacillus heilongjiangensis, assembly GCF_000831645.3. NCBI lineage: Bacteria > Bacillati > Bacillota > Bacilli > Lactobacillales > Lactobacillaceae > Companilactobacillus > Companilactobacillus heilongjiangensis. The sequence continues at coordinate 1,335,609 of NZ_CP012559.1, read as the reverse complement.
TCGTGGAAATTCGGTTATTAAAACTTATCGAGATAGCAACACGATTCCAGTGTTTGTTCGTGAAGGCAGCTTAATCGTAACTAATCCGGACTACATGGATGATTTGAATGATTTACCAAATAACATTCAAGTTGAAGTGTTTGCAGGACGTGACGGTAGTTTTGAAATGGTGGAGCATTTAGGTGATAAGGTTGCTAAAACATTATTTACTTGGAATGAGTTGGAAAAGTCACTTAAGTGGAAAGTAACCGATCCCGACAATATTATTCCAAAACATCGAAATATTTCGGTAAAAACTTATCATAACAACAGACGGGCAGCGGAAAAGGAATTTAATAATAAATTGCAAAAAGCTTATATCAGCTTTGATTTAAAGCAAAAATTGTCAGATGCATTTAACGACGACGAGTATAGTTATGCTGCATTTATGAATCTCCTAAACACGTTGGACAATAATGATCTACGGAGTAGCTTAAGTGAAATTGCGTATGTAAGACGCTCCTATAAGTAAATTATCCGCAAAAAATAAGATGATTTGTCTAAATTTTATAGATAATCATCTTATTTTTTTGTATTCAAATAAGTGTTGCTTGAATACAAATCGATGTAAGTGGTGATATGACAGTGTTAGCAAAGAAAATTATATTTGTAAAAAATATGAATATAAATATAAACTTATGCTTTCCATAATTATATTCATATGATATTATGTAAAAAAGGAAAAAAAGAGGTGTAGTACATGACAGCAATGACAAGTAGATATCGTATTTTAGAAACAAATGTCCTATTAGAAAGATTTGTTACTTATAACGAGGTCTTCATGGAACATTTTAAAACGATGAAAATTATCGAAAGAGGTGAGGCGTTGAGATATGAAACATATTCACGCTTGGCTGATAATTATCTTTCAAATATTGATCGGTTTATGAAGCTGTGTAATTCCTACATTGAGAAATACAACCTACAGAACAGTCCAATGGCTGAAAAATTGAACAATTATTTTATCAATTTGATTGATGCGCTCAACTGCCTTGATACTGAGAATAACGCTCTGAACCAGACAAGTATGGAACAAGCACGGTCAAAAATTAAAGCAAGTCAAGAAGAATTCGTTAATTCGATTAATGTTTTCATTAAATAAAGGCGGTAACGTCTTTTTTTTGTGGGCTTTTTCTAGTAATCTTATTATTAAGTGGGTGAGCCGCCTCCGGTTGCCAGTAATACAGTCGGCTGTGAGGACCGGTTCGAGCCAAAGTACGGTCTCGAACCTCGCTTTTGAGCCGAAAATCGCGTCTCAAAAGTCGTCCGTGGAGTAAGAACGAGAAAAACACTCGTCCCAACTCCACCTTCACTGCCGACTATATTACTGACAACCTCCGGCTAATGGATTGTGTTATGTTTTATTTTTTTTACTGACACAATTTGTATACGGATGACTTAAAATACAAATTCTATAATATATGAACTATTTAAAATATATGGAATATTTAAATTAGTCGGAAGAGATGAGGACATTTACCCGCTGTGGGTGTGGCGTTATGGCTTTAGCCATTACACCACCGGGCGTGTTGGAGACTTACCAGTCTGTGGTAAGGCTTCAACCGAGGCTCGAGACCGCTCTTTGGCTCGAGCCGTTCCGCGGTGCGCCTGGCATGGGCGTTAACTTAGAGGTGAAAGTCCTCTGTGAACCGTAGTAGTCGGAATCACTAGCTTAGGACAAGGGTGTCCATCGTGAGGTGGAATCTGAAGGAAGTCCAAGGCAAAGTACCGAGCTGATGTACAAGAAGTGGCTATAAGGCTGGATTTGCAGGATAAGGGTGCCGCGGAATTCAAATCCGATCACTACTGCAAGGGCAAATCAAGTAGAGCCAACAGCTACATGGTACGAAAGTTAACGTTCTTACCCAGGGAGGTCTGTATCGAATGTCTGGCAAGGACTCGAAATGAGTCCTACAGACAAATTAGGCCGTGATGTCTAACTGAACGATGCAGAAGTCAGCAGAGGTCATAGTAGTCGCTTTGCGACGAAGGACTGAACATTAATAATTCTTTTCGATATTGGAGGTGGAAGCGATGCGACAATCGCAGAAAATAGAATGTAAATTCGACCATTTTAATGCTCACATATGTGAACAAATGATGGTACGTAGCGCCGCTTCTGGCGAAAATACGAATAAGAATGGCATTTCATTTAAGCAACTAGTTTTAGATGAAAATAATCTCAATAGAGCCTATAAGCGAGTCAAGGAAAACAAGGGTGGAGCTGGCATAGATGGAATGACTGTCTATGACTTGTTCGACTATATTCGTAAGAACAAGGAAGCACTACTTAAGTCCTTAAGTGATTCAACTTATAAACCTAGCCCCGTCAAAAGGGTAGAAATACCTAAGCCAAATGGGACTATGCGTAAGCTTGGTATACCAACAGTCTTCGACCGTGTGGTACAACAAGCAGTGGCGCAGGTTATGAGCCCTATCTTTGAGAAAATCTTCTCTAACAACAGCTTTGGATTTAGACCAAATCGAAGTGCCCATGACGCAGTAAAACAGGTTGTGAGTTTTTACAAGCAAGGCTATCACGTTGTGATAGACCTTGACCTAAAGTCTTACTTCGACACGGTGAACCATGATTTACTTATCAAGTTCATCAAGCAATATACTGATGATGAATGGTTGTTAAATCTAATTCGTAAGTTCCTAACCAGTGGCGTAATGGATGGAAAACTATTTCAAGAAATGGAAAAAGGTACGCCTCAAGGCGGTAACCTTTCTCCACTCTTGGCCAACATATATTTAAATGAGCTGGACAAGTTATTGACCACCCGTGGTCATAAATTCGTCCGCTACGCTGATGACTGTAATATTTATGTCAAAAGTAAACGAGCAGGAAGAAGAGTCCTGAATAGTATTTCAAGGTTCCTAGAAAGTGGTTTAAAGCTAACTTTAAACCAAGAAAAGACCAAAATTACAGTGCCAACAAAGTCAAAGTTTTTAGGATTCTCTTTAGGCTTTACCAACAAGGGCGTATGTTTACGCCCGAGCTATCAAGCCGAAAAGAGGGTCAAGCAATCGCTAAGAAAACTCACAAAGAGGAATCGAGGTCGAAAGCTTGAAGTTATCCTGAAAGAAATAAGACAAAAGATGGTTGGATGGCTCAATTACTATGGAATTGGTGCGATGAAGGATTTTATCAGAAAACTTGATTCTTGGTTGCGAGCACGTATTAGACAATATATTTGGAAGTCATGGAAAAGACCCAAAGCAAAGTATAGGAAGTTGGTTAAATTAGGCGTGACACGGCGTCAAGCGTTTATCTGTGCAAACTCCAGTAAAGGATACTGGCGAACAGCGCACAGCAGTGTGGTGCAACACGCCCTAAGCAAGAAAAAGCTAGAATCTTTTGGCCTAATAGACATGACCAAAAGACTCCAGTCTTTGCAAAATGCTTAAATTAATGAACCGCCGTATACGGAACCGTACGTACGGTGGTGTGAGAGGTCGGTATCGTGAGATACCTCCTACTCGATCAGCAGATGAATACTCTCAGCTCTGGAAACGGCCACAGTTAATAATGGAGGAACTTTTATGCTTTGGAAAAAAATATCGGTTGCGATTCCGAATGATTTTGATCCTGAGATTATTTCAGATGTCTTTATGCGCGTAGGTGCTAATGGGACTGAAATGGTTGATGATGAAAATGATAGTGTTAAAACAAAGATTAATTCATACTTTGATGAAAATAGTTATAATGAAACAATTTTAAATAATCTACAGGCTCAAATTAAAAAATTACCTGAATTTGGCTTTGATATTACTGGTGTTGAGGTTTCTGTTAGTGAACTAGATGATAGCAGCTGGGAAAATGAGTGGAAGCAATATTACCATCCAGTGAAAATTAGTCGTTATTTGACGGTTGTACCTAACTGGGTCGATTATCAGCCTAAGTACCAAGATGAACATATCATCGTTATGGATCCGGGTAAGTCGTTTGGAACGGGAACTCATCCAACAACTTATTCATGTATGCAAGCGCTGGAATTGATTTTGGGCGACGCTGATTCACTTTATGATGTCGGTACTGGGTCAGGTATCTTGTCGATTCAAGCACGTTTGTTGGGCGTTAAGGATATTAAGGCTTACGACCTTGATCCCGAAGCTGTCCGTGCTGCCAAGGAGAACATTCAATTGAACCCTGGTTGTGAGGATATTGAGGTGTTTGAAAACTCCTTACTTGATGGTGTTGATGGTAAAGTTGATGTGATTGTTGCCAATATGTTGGCTGACGTTATTCAGAAATTTATTCCTGACATTGATGGACATCTAAATGCTAACGGATTTGTGGTATTATCAGGTATTATTAATGAAAAAGAAGCATTGATCACTGAACAGATGGCAGAACAAGACTTTATGGTCTTGGAAGCTTTCCATTTGAAAGGTTGGTCAACGTTAATCTGTAGAAGAAAAGAAGAGTACGAGGCAGAAGATGGAGCAATACTTCGTTAAAAATGTTATTAGCGGAAATAGTTTTGCTATTGATGATCCAGAAACTTTTAAGCATGTAGCAAAAGTTATGCGTCATAAAAATGGCGATGTTGTTTACCTAGTTGATACCAATGAAAAATTATATGCGGCTACGATTACTAAAATCGATGTCGATAATTCACAAATTTTGACCGCTGTTGAGCTAGTCGACAGTCCTAGTACCGAGATGCCGGTGGCAGTTACAGTGGCTTGTTCGTTGTCAAAGAAGGATAAGATTGAGTGGATCACTCAAAAGTCGACTGAATTAGGAGCAACAACGATTGTTTTCTTCGATTCCAAGTATTCCATTATGAAATGGAAGAAGAATGTTGTCGAAAAGAAATTAGCTCGTTTACAAGAAATTGCTAAAAATGCGGCTCAACAGTCCAAGCGACGCATTATTCCCGAAGTTATTTATGTCGATAACTTGCAGGATTTGTTGAAATATAAAGCTGAAGCTAACTTGGTTGCTTATGAAGAGTCAGCTAAGCAGGGTGAAATTAGCCGTTTGGTACAGACGTTAGATGAGACTCCCAAATCAGTTCTCTGTGCTTTTGGGCCAGAAGGCGGATTTGCTCCAGATGAAATTGATTTTCTAAATCAGGCGGATTTCTTGTCAGTTGGTTTAGGACCTCGTATCATGCGAGCAGAAACAGCCCCCATGTACTTCCTATCAGTGCTATCATATAAATACGAACTAACTGTAAAATGAGGAACAAATCGTGAAAAATATTTGGAATAAAGTTGAAAAATCAAAAACAACTTACATCGCATTAATCTCAATCATATTGGTATTTATCATGCCAATCTTGTTTAATCTGTTTCATTTGGGCAGAACAAATCGCATCATCTGGCTATTCTTTATTATCAATATCTTATTTGCCAGTTTTATTGGTTGGTTCTCGAAGAAATATGACTTATCTTTTTATAATTTAGTTATTTTTCCTGTGATATTTGTTATCAGCGTTTTCGTTAAATATGGACGCTACGGGTACTTTTTAGCCGGAATTTACTTAGTTTTAAGTATTTTAATTTATTTCTTATTTGATAAAGAAAAATAATTGCTTATTAGCAATAAAGTAATCATAATAATATGTAAACTTAAAGCACTCAATGAGTGCTTTTTATTGTAACGGGGTGAATATTTCATGAAAAAAATTAAAGATTATACACCAGAAGAAGTTTTAGATATTTGTCGTGGCTACATGAATGAGGAACACGTCGAATTTGTCAATAAGTCCTATCAGTTTGCGGCTTACGTTCACAAGGAACAAAAGCGTGCGACTGGGGAACCTTACATTATTCACCCAACTCAAGTGGCACAAATTTTAGCATCATTGCGTATGGATCCATATACTGTTGCAGCGGGTTACTTACATGATGTTGTTGAAGACACTAATGTAACTTTGGGGGATGTCAGAGAGTTATTTGGCGACCAAGTTGCGACTATCGTTGATGGCGTTACCAAAATTAGTAAATATAAATATCACTCACATCAAGAACTTTTGGCCGAAAATCACCGGAAGATGCTTTTAGCAACTGCCAAAGATTTGCGTGTCATCATGGTCAAGTTGGCCGACCGTTTGCACAATATGAGAACTTTGAAGGCATTGCGTCCTGACAAACAACGTCGAATTGCTAATGAAACTTTGGAAATCTATGCTCCACTAGCTGATCGTTTAGGTATCAGTAAGATCAAGTGGGAACTTGAGGATTTGTCATTACACTATATCAATCCGCAACAATACTACCGAATTGTTCATTTGATGAATAGTAAACGTGATCAACGTGAAGCTTATATTGCTGAAGCGATTGACTATATCAAGACGAATGTTGATGCTTTGGGCATTAAGTATGATATTTATGGTCGTCCTAAACATATTTATTCTATCTATAAAAAGATGCGCGATAAGCATAAGCAATTTTCTGAACTATACGATTTGTTAGCTATCCGAATTGTCGTTGATTCAGTTAAGGATTGTTATGCCGTCTTAGGTTCAATTCACTCCAAGTGGAAGCCAATTCCTGGTCGTTTCAAGGATTATATTGCTGTACCTAAAGCTAATGGCTATCAATCATTGCATACAACAATCATCGGACCCGGTGGTCAACCACTAGAAGTTCAGATTAGAACATTTGAAATGCACCAAGTCGCTGAATATGGTGTTGCTGCTCACTGGGCATATAAAGAAGGTAATTTTGAAGGCGTTCACTTAGACGATGATGAACAAAAAATCGATGTCTTCCGTGAAATTTTGGAATTGCAGGAAAACTCTGACAATGCTTCAGACTTTATGAAGTCAGTTAAGGGTGAAATTTTCAATGACCGTGTCTACGTCTTTACGCCTGAAGGTGAAGTTATCGAGTTGCCAAAGGGTGCGGTTACCTTGGATTTTGCTTATCAAGTGCATACTGAAGTCGGAAATCACTCGGTTGGTGCCAAAATCAATGGCAGAATGGTGCCTTTGAATTATCAACTCAAGAATGGTGATATCGTTGAAATGTTGACGAACTCGAACTCTTCACCAAGTCGTGATTGGGTCAATGTCGTTTACACTTCTCGTGCCAGAAATAAGATCAAACGTTACTTCAGAACGAAGGACCGTGAAGAAAATATTGTTCTCGGTCGTGAGTCGATTGAAAATGAGTTGAAGAATCGTTCCTTATCAAGTAAAAAATATCTCGACAAGAAACATTTGGAAATTGCGATGAAGATTTTCAACTATACTGAACCAGATGAGTTATTCAATGCCGTTGGTTATGGTGAACTTTCGCCAATTAACGTGGTTCACAAGCTAGTTAGTGAAGATCCTGACCGTAAGAAAGAGGCCGAGAAAAAAGAGCTTGAAGAGCAAGTTATCACTGATACTGATGACAATAAGACAACTCAACCTCAAGTTGACAGTCCTAAGCTTAAAAAAGAACGTAATAACGCTAATACCAGCATTTCTGTTCAAGGAATCGATAATCTATTGATTCGTTTGGCTAAGTGTTGCAGCCCTATTCCTGGGGATGATATTGTCGGATACATCACTAAAGGTCGTGGTTTGACAATTCACAGAGCCGATTGTCCTAACGTTCAGAGTGAGGATGCTAAGAAGCGTTTCATCGAAGTTAGTTGGGATAACGTCACTCAAGAAAAGCGTTATACTGCTGAATTGGACGTCTATGCCTTTAATCGTAATGGTTTAATTAATGAAGTTTTACAAGTAATCAACTCGAATACAAATACACTCAATAATGTGATTGGTCGTCTCGATAAAGAGAAGATGGCTATTATTCACGTAAGTATCGGTGTTAATAATAAGGAACATTTGGACAGTATTATTTCGAAATTGAAGAATATTCCGAATGTCTATGAAATCAAGAGGACGGTAGCTTAAATGAAAGTTGTAATACAACGAGTATCTCAAGCTAAAGTTACTGTTGACGACAAAATCCTTGGTCAAATCGATCAAGGATTTTGTTTGTTAGTGGCTTTTGCGGATGATGATACCGACGAAACACTCGAATATATGGCACACAAAATTGCAAATATGCGTGTCTTTTCCGATGCTGATGATAAAATGAACTTAGCGATAAATGATGTCGATGGTAAAATACTATCCATTTCTCAATTTACGCTTTACGCAGATACGAAACATGGTAATCGACCTAGTTTTACTGGGGCAGGCAATTTTGCAGATTCAAGCAAGAGATATGATCAGTTTAATGATTTATTGAGAGGGTACGGTTTAACTGTTGAAACTGGAGAATTTGGCGCGGATATGCAAGTATCACTTACCAATGATGGACCAGTGACTATTTTAATGGAGAGATAAAAATGAAAAGCATTGTTTGGGACTTTGATGATACTATTGCCAATAGTTATCCGGGGATTGTCTCAGCTACACAAAAATCTCTACGCGAAAACTTTGACATTAGCTTGTCGAAAGATACGATTTTTAAAGAAGCCAAGAAGACTTCAGTACGAAAATTTGTCAACGAATTGTTGAGTGACCAAGAGGATGTAGATCAGGCTGTTAAAGTCTTCTACGCTAGTTATTATCGATATGAGAAGGATTATCATGATAAAATCACGCTGATTCCTCATATTAAAAATATTTTGAAGTATTGCGATGAGAAACATTACATGCAATTTATTGTGACACATCGTGACGATTCAATTTATCCATTGGCTAAATCTTTGGGTATTGAACATTATTTCAAAGAAATTGTCAGTGTTGCAGATGATTTCAAGCGCAAGCCAGATTCTGAAATGTTAGATTACTTAATTGAAAAGTATGATCTCAAAAAAGAGGACCTCTGGGTCGTTGGTGATCGTAAGATTGATATCGACTTTGGCCGCAGCGTTGGGGCACAGACGATTCTCTTGAATTCAGAAAAAGTTGACTTTGATTATGATTATCAAGTTAGTGATTTGTTGGAAATTGAAAAAATAATTTAATGGATACGTGTGGTGCTAGTTAAATATGCCGTCGGAAGAGCTGGAAAATATTTTCAAGCTGTGCGGAACGGCCCGAGCCAAAGGGCGGTCTCGAACCACGGCACACAAATATTTCCCAGCTCTTCCGACTAATTAATCATTATTAGTTGAATATAAGAGTATTTAAATATTTTTAAACTATGAAATATTTGTAGTAGGATTTTAACTAGCACCATGCGTAATGGATGTAAATATGGATAGCAAACTTGAGAAATTAACTTATGACCAAATAGTAGCGATACATTTGGCAATTGAAGATAGTGAGGAAATTACCTTCAGTGAGAAACGACTTCAAAGTAACGTCGAATTTTTGAATCAATTCGATAATTTGAATGTTTATTTGACACATTTATTCTGCACAATTATTTGTGACGATATTTTTGACAAATATAATACGCAAACAGCGATTGCGGCGATGGACTTTTTCTTGCGTCGGAATGGGCATTGTTTGGACTTGAGTAATGAGCTGGATAAAGAAACCATTTTAGGGCTTGTTAAAACAATCAAGGAAACTCGTGAATTGAAAAAGACCGAACTTAATTATATTCAGTCACGTTTAGCTGATTGCGTTCATCCTTATAGTGAATAAGATTCTGTCAGAGGGTGGATTTGTTCACTTTAAATATAATTTTGAAAAAAAAAAGAAGTGGGTAATTTTGTATAAATTACTCGCTTCTTTTTTATGTTACTATGCTTGATTATTCTTTTGTTCTTTATATAACTTTCGATAATGTGACCATTCGTTTCGTTCCATCAGAAAAGTTTCACCTGTCTGCATATTTCTGACTTTATAGACGGTTGAGAAGAAATACAGATCCATTAGGGATGCAATTAAAAACAGAACTCCGATTCCACGGACGACCAGTGTAGCTAAACCAATCAATAATTCGAAGAATTGGCGTCGATTGTATGTTCTAAATAATTTTGGTAATTTTTGATTTTCGTCATAAAGTTCGCGACTATTTTTGGTAGGTAGTGATTTTTCAAAGTTTTTGATAATTGATTCCCCAGTGAGTATGATAAGTTTGACTTTCTTATTGTTGGTTAACGTGTAGTGCTAGTTAAGTATTCCGTCTCCAGAGCTTGGAAATATTCTCAAGCTGTGCGGGACGGTCCGAGCCAGAGTGCGGTCTCGAACCTCGGTTTGAAGCCTTGACACAGTTCGTCAAGTCTCCAAACGCGCCCGGTGGTATAAGGACGGGAGATTCCTCCCGTCCTTATACCACTACCACGGCACACAAATATTTCCCAGCTCTTCCGACTAGTTAATCTATATTAATTGAATGTAAAAGTATTCAGTTGCTTTTATATTCAACTTACTTTATATACTGAAATAAATTATCAATTAGCAGTATGCGTTGATTAATAATCAAGTCGATAAATACCGCAGTATGGAATTTGTGTCCGCATATCCAACCCCTTCATGCGACGGATAACTTGGCCATGGGTTACACAGCCGATACAGTCATAATCTTTTTTATATTTATCCAAGACTGAGCTAACACGATTGATAATTTGATCAGCAGTTTCGTAGTCCATACCTGAATTATGAGTATTATTTAAGTAATCATTATACGCTGCTTTAACTTGCGGATAGCCAGTCAATTTACGACCGGTCAAATCAGGGCGCCATTCGTGCAACATCAATTCAACTTGGGTCGGTAAGTTAGGATGAATTTTGACAATTTCCATAGCGGTTTGCATGGTTCTAGTGTAAGGCGAGACCAATAGCAGCTGCATTTGGTCAAAAATTGGGTCCAGCGCGGCTTTTTGAGCAACTTTAATACCATAAGGAGTCAAACGGGTTAAGTCACGTCCGTATCCAACGTAACCAGCTTGATCAACTTGCTTAAAATCTGGTTGAGAGTGGCGTATTAAGTAAACTTTCATTGGCATGACCTCCGTTTTTTGTAGACACGATATTTAATAATTTGTTTCAACTATAACAAAAAGAACCGTCATTTAACTAATAAATGACAGTTCTTTTCAATTTATTTAAAATATTCTTTTAAACCGTTAGTTACATCTTTTGCGACTGCCTCTTTATAAGTAGAGGAATTAATATGCTTATAATCGGTCATTGAGTTGATATAGCCTAATTCAATTAAGACAGATGGTTGACTGTTATAGTGCAAGACGTAAAGGTCCTTTTGAGCGGTCCCACGGTTGCCAATAGGTAAGCCTTTAAGCTGACTGTTCAAATCGTTAGCTAGGGTGCCATCTTTACCTTTGTTGTAATAGTAAGTTGTTACACCGGAACCAGCGTTAGCTTGAGCACTAGAGTCAAAGTGTAAACTGATAAATGCATCGGCTTGAATTTTACTTGATAGACGAGCTCGTTCACCAAGAGATTTACTATCATCACCAGAGCGAGTTAAGACTACACGAGCACCAGTCTTTTCTAGGTCACTCTTAATGGCTTTGGCATAGGCGAGGGTAAAGTTCTTTTCATAGGTGCTCTTCTTTGATTCCGCACCAGAGTCATCACCACCGTGACCAGGATCAATCACGATTGTAGCTTCTGAAATATTAGTTGCGGCGGACTTTACAGCACTCTTAGTACCAGAGATTGTTACGACCCAGCTAGCAACGTAGCCAACTGAACCGTCAGCGTCACGAACTTTGTACCATTTACCATCTTTACTCAAGAAGTCAAATTGTTTACCAACTTTAGCTGTTTTAACAACACGACCGTTTTGATCCGGATCGATACGCAATTTCGTGTTAGGTTGAGTGACTGTAACTTTCTTAATGTCATTATCAGATGTATTGGAAGAATTTGTTGAGCCAGAAGTTTCTTGGGTACCTTGAATGAAACTTGATTTGACCCAACCAGCAGTTCCACCGTATAAAATCTGTGTCCAATCTTGTTCCTGATACATAATAGTAACTTTTTGAGATTGTTCAATTGTTCCCAAAACGTTACTACCAGCATCAGCACTCTTGAAAACTGTTGTATTAGGTACTTTGACGATTCCAACTTTATTGGTTGCCGAACTAACTTCAGTGTTGTCGATCAACCAGCTGGCGACCCAGCCAATTTTGTCTCCGGATAATCTGACTTGATACCATTTGTTTTTTTCGTCCAAGATGGCCAATTTGTCACCTTTTTTAACTTGACCCATATTAGCATAGGATAGTCCTGGGCCGACACGAACATTTACGGAGTCAGACTGTACAACAACGGCATTGGCACTTGCTAAAGCCACTGTTGACCAACTCGAAAGGGCGAGTAATAACAAAATAGCAACAAGAATCCGGTTTTTAATAAAAAATTTAATAGTCTTTTTCATTTAACTGATTCCTTCGTTGTCAATTACTGACATTTCTACACCTTATATATTACTTAATATAGCGGTAAGTTGAAAGAAATGTTTGTAAATTTGTAATAAATTTTACCTTTTTAGAACTATTGTTCGTATATTTTTGTGAATTTGTCGTAAATTTGATTTTTGGGCTTTAAATATGCCGTCGGAAGAGCTGGGAAATATTCTCGAGCTGTGCGGAACGGTCCGAGCCAGAGGGCGGTCTCGAACCTCGGTTTGAAGCCTTGACATAGTTCGTCAAGTCTCCAAACACGTCCGGTGGTATAAGTACAGGAAGAAGTTCCCGTACTCATACCACTTCCACGGCACACAAATATTTCCCAGCTCTTCCGACTAATTGATCGGTAATAATTGAGTGTCAAAGTATTTAAGTGATTTTAGACCATGAAGTATTTTTAATGGATTATCAATCTAGCGCCAGGCGTTTAGATTGAATAAATATAGTTGATTAGGATAATTTGATACTGTTGTATAAGTATTTGAGACGTGAGTAAATAATTTGATTCTTAAATATGAAAACATGATTCAACAAGAGAGTTAGCAGTTCTAGCCATTATTTATATGTTATGAAGCTTTTATTTATGGTTTGTATTTTAAAATAAATTAGTTGGAAGAGCTGAGAGTATTCATATGCCGCGAGAGTGGCGTTAGAGCTTCAGCTCTTACACCACCGGGCGTGTTGGAGACTTACCGGTTTGTGGTAAGGCTTCAACCGAGGTTCGAGACCGTACTGTGGCTCGGACCGTACCGCGCAGCAGATGAATACTCTCAGCTCTGTAAACGGCAAACTTCAATAAACTTCCAACTTTTAATATTTTTGAAAACGTAAACATAGCCAAACTAACTTGACAATTTGGGTCATTTTGGATAATTTATAAGTATATTCGTAATCAAGTAAATCGTTTTACAGAGAATCTGGTGGCTGAGAGCAGATAACGACTGATTGTGTGACTTTTTATCGTTTGGCAGGCGTTAACTGCAGCAAAAAAACTAGGTGGTACCGTGCGGAATGCACCCTTGTCTTATTTAGACAAGGGTGTTTTTTATTTAAGGAGGATTATATGCGTTATCAAAAACCGAAAGGGACGATGGACATTTTGCCTGGGGAATCTCAAAAATGGCAATATGTTGAATCAATCGCTCAAGAAACTTTCAATAAATATCGTTTTTCAGAAATAAGAACGCCAATCTTCGAATCATACGAAGTCTTTGAAAGATCATCAGGTGATACATCTGATATTGTTTCAAAGGAAATGTATGATTTTAAAGATAAAGGTGACAGACGTTTAGCTTTGAGACCTGAAGGAACAGCTGGTGTCGTTCGAGCTTACGTTGAAAATAAACTTTACGGACCAGAACACATCAAGCCTTATAAAGTTTGGTACAAGGGCCCTATGTTCAGATATGAACGTCCTCAATCAGGTCGTCAACGTCAATTCCATCAAATCGGTGTCGAAGCTTTCGGTTCCGATTCTCCAGAGTTAGATGCAGAAATTATCTCAGTTGGCTTGGAATTCTTGAATCGCTTGGGAATCAAGAATTTGAAAGTTGCTATCAACACTTTGGGTGATCCAGAGTCACGAGCAGCTTATCACAAAGCCTTGGTTGATTATTTCACACCATTTAAGGATCAATTAAGTGATGATTCTAAGATCCGTTTGGAAAAGAATCCACTTCGAATTCTTGATAGTAAAGATGCTAATGATAAGAAAATCGTTGCCAATGCACCATCAATTTTAGATTATTTGAATGATGCTTCGGCACAACGTTTTGAATATCTTAAGAGTTTGTTGGACGACCTCGATGTTAATTATGAAGTTGATTCAACAATGGTTCGTGGTCTTGACTATTATAACCACACAATCTTCGAATTCATGGTAACCGATCCGGCATTTGACAATAAGGAGATTACTGTCTTAGCTGGTGGTCGTTACAATGGTTTGGTTGAAGAACTTGGTGGACCAGAAACACCTGGTATCGGTTTCGGACTTGGTGTAGAACGTTTGATGTTGCTTTTGAAGGATGAAGATCTTCCAAGCACTGATAATCTTGACGTTTACTTAGTAACAATTGGTGAAAAAGCTGAACGTGCTTCAGTGAAAATTCTTTCTAGCTTACGTAGAGCTGGATTCTGTGCGGATAAGGATTATCTACAAAGAAAAATCAAAGCTCAATTCAAGACTGCCAATAACTTAAATGCAAAATATACAGTAACAATTGGTGATTCAGAATTGGAAAATGATACTGCTAGTGTTAAAAATATGGCAACTGGCGAACAAGTCAGTGTATCATTGGAAAATTTGGCCGAAGAATTGAAAAAAATCGAGGGATAAACATGGAAGAAAGAACAGAATATTGTGGCAACATTACTGAAGAGTATGTTGGTAAAAAAGTTTCTTTAGATGGCTGGGTTCAACGACGCCGTGATTTAGGTGGATTGATTTTCGTTGACCTTAGAGATTATAAGGGCATCGTTCAATTGGTTTTCAATACTGATAATCAAGAAGCACTTGATGCTGCTGAAAATCTTAGATCAGAATATGTTGTCAATGTTATAGGTACTGTTAGACTTCGTGGTGAAGGTGCTACTAACGAAGATATGAAGACTGGTAAAGTTGAAGTTGTTGTTGAAAAGGTTGAAATCCTTAACAAATCTTTGACACCACCATTCGAAATTAAAGATGGTATCGACTCATTAGAAGAAACTAAATTAAAGTATCGTTACCTTGATTTACGTAGACCTGAAATGCAAAAAGCTATCAGAACACGTGCCCAAATCAAGCATTCTGTTAACGAATATCTTTATGACAATGGTTTTATTGATATCGAAACACCTAATTTGACACCATCAACACCAGAAGGTGCCCGTGATTACTTAGTTCCTTCACGTGTTTACCCTGGACGTTTCTTCGCACTTCCACAATCACCACAATTGTTCAAGCAATTATTGATGGTTGGTGGATTTGACCGTTACTTCCAACTAGCACACTGTTTCCGTGATGAAGACCTTCGTGGTGACCGTCAACCTGAATTTACACAAATTGATATTGAAACAAGTTTCATGAACAAGAAAGAAATTCAAACTGTTACTGAAGGACTTATTGCTCGTGTTATGAAAGACGAAAAGGGTATCGAAGTTAAAACTCCATTCCCAAGAATCGACTGGGATGACGCCATGGATCGTTATGGTTCAGATAAGCCCGATGTTCGTTTTGGTATGGAATTACAAAACTTGAACGATGTCTTCCAAGACACAGAATTCAAAGTCTTCAAGGGTACTATTGATAACGGCGGCCAAGTTAAGGCAATCGTTGTTAAGGGTGGAGCTGACAAGTATTCAAGAAAGAATATTGAAGCTTACCAAGAATACATCAAACGATTCGGTGCTAAAGGTTTAGCATGGACTAAATACAATGACAACGAATTAGCTGGTGGTGTTGCTAAATTTATCAAACCTCAAGAAGCTGCTTTAGTTGAACGTCTTGGCCTTGAAAACGATGATTTGTTACTATTCGTCGCTGACAAGAAGAAAGTCGTTGCTGACGCTTTAGGTTACTTGAGAAAAGCTATTGCTAAGGAACAACATTTGTATGATCCTAATGAATTTGCATTCATCTGGGTTGTTAACTGGCCATTGTTCGAATACGATGAAGGAATCCAACGTTGGACTGCCGCTCACCATCCATTCACAATGCCAAATGAAGAAGATGTTCACTATCTAAACGACGGCGAAGATCCTCATAAGGCATATGCACAAAGTTATGATATCGTCTTGAACGGTTACGAACTTGGTGGTGGATCAATTCGTATCCACGATTACAAGATTCAAGAAAAGATGTTGAAGGCTTTGGACTTTACTAAAGAAAAAGCTTACGAACAATTCGGCTTCCTATTGGATGCCTTACAATACGGTTGTCCTCCACATGGTGGTTTGGCTATCGGTTTGGATAGATTTGCAATGCTTCTTTCAGGCAAAGACAACATTCGTGACGTCATTGCTTTCCCTAAGAACTCAAATGCTACCGAACCAATGACACACGCTCCACTTGAAGTTGCAAAACTACAATTGGACGATCTTGGAATTGAAGTTAGCAAAAAAGACTAGATAATTATTAATCTCAAGCAATTAGTTGCTTGGGATTTTTTTATGTTTTGAAAAATGCCACCTTCGGGTGTCAGTAATTGTAGTTCTGCTATGGGGACCGGTCCGAGCCAAAATGCGGTCTCGAACCTCGATTTGAATCCTTGCCAAAGTACGGCAAGTATCCAAACTCGTCCCGTGGTGTAATTGCTAAAGCAATAACGACACCTCCATTGTGGACTACAATTACTGATACCCGAAGGCTAGTGTATTATTGAAAATCAGGTTTACTAATGATTAATTAAAAATTGAAGAAATTATTTATACAGTATATGCATAGTGCTGGTTGATAACCTACTGCAAATATTTCATAGTTTAAATTTGTTAAATACTTTCACATTCAACTAATAACGGTTAATTAGTCGGAAGAGCTGGGAAATATTTGTGTGCCGTGGTAGTGGTATAAGTACGGAAGAAATCTTCCGTACTTATACCACCGGACGTGTTTGGAGACTTGACGAACTGGGTCAAGGCTTCAAACCGAGGGCCGAGACCGTACTTTGGCTCGGGCCGTTCCGCACAGCTTGAGAATATTTCCCAGCTCTGGAGACGGCATACTTGAATAAGCAAAAATCTAGAAATAATTCCTTGAAAGCATATACTAAAACGTATACAAGAGAAGGAGTGATTTGATGTCTGAGGAATATAAGAAGGATTTAACCAATCTGACTGATGAAGAATACCAAGTGACTCAAAATGCGGCTACTGAACGTGCTTTTACTGGAAAATATGATGATTTCTATAAAAAAGGAATTTATGTTGATGTAGCTAGTGGCGAGCCATTATTCTCATCAGCTAAAAAGTATGATGCTGGTTGTGGGTGGCCATCTTTTACTGAACCGATTGCAAAACTAAAGGAACATCGTGATCAATCATTTGGTATGGAGCGGACGGAAGTTACTAGTAAATCGGCTGGTTCACATTTGGGCCATGTCTTTACTGATGGTCCAAAAGATCAAGGTGGTCTACGTTACTGTATCAATTCAGCATCATTGAAATTCATTCCCTATGAAGATATGGATGAACAAGGATATACTGATTATAAAAAATACGTTGAAAACGGGGATGCTGAATAGATGAAAAAAGAAACTGCAATTTTTGCTGGAGGTTGTTTCTGGTGCATGGTTAAGCCATTTGACGAACAACCAGGAATTATCTCAGTTGTATCAGGATACTGTGGTGGACACGTGGAAAATCCCACTTATGAACAAGTTTGTACTGAAACAACCGGTCATGCTGAATCAGTTGAAATAACTTTTGACAGTGAAATTGTTTCATATAAAGATTTGGTTGAATTATATTGGCAAATTGCTGATCCAACTGATGCAATGGGACAATTCCAAGACCGTGGCGATAGTTATCGTCCGATTATTTTCTATCAAAATGAAACTCAAAAAGAAATCGCTGAAGCATCGAAAAAGGCGTTGTCAGAATCAGGTGAGTTTTCTGATCCTATCGTGACAAAAATTCAACCAGCAACGACTTTTTATCCTGCTGAGGACTATCATCAAGACTTTTACAAAAAGAATCCTGAACGCTTTGAACTCGAAGAGAGCGGTGGACGGGCTGATTTTATGAAAAAACATCAGAAATAAGCTGAAAACTCCACTATTTGTGCTAATATGTTTAGGTAACTTATGACGACTAGGAGAAATTTTTAGTATGGGTGAATTAGATAAGCTGATTGAAAGACATCAGAACTTATCCAAAATTTCAATAGCATTTTTATATTCAATTGCTGTTTCAATTGCGGTTAACATGTTCTGGACACCAGGTGGGATTTACGGTTCTGGTGTTACCGGTGCTGCTCAGTTGATTTCGACAATTTCACATCGATGGTTGCCATTTAATTTGTCAACCTCAATAATGTATTTCGCATTGAATGCACCATTATTTGTACTTTCTTGGCGTAAAATCGACCACAAGTTTACCTTTTTCACTATAATTGCGGTTGCTTTGGCCAGTACAATGATGCATTTATTGCCACCAGTTAAAATTACAGCAGATCCGTTAGTTTGTGCCATTTTCGGTGCGGTTGCTAATGGTTTTGGTACTGGTATGGCGTTGAGAAATGGTATTTCTACCGGTGGGATTGATATTTTAGGAATTATTTTGCGTAAGAAAACCGGTAAAAGTGTGGGAACAATTAATATTATGTTCAACATTTTCATCGTTGCGTGTGCCGGATTTTTATTCGGTTGGGTGCATGCGCTTTACAGTGCGGTCAGTATTTTCATCAATGGTCAAGTTATCGATATGATCTACAACAAGGATCAAAAACTTCAAGTTATGATAGTTACTTCTAAACCTAAAAACGTTATTACACAAATTCAAAATGAAATGCGCCGTGGTATTACAATTGTCCATGATGCGGAAGGTGCTTATAAGCACGAAGAAAAGACTATTCTTTTCACAGTTATCTCACGTTCTGAATTACACGATTTGGAAAATGCGATGGCTCTATCCGATCAACATGCGTTCGTGAGTGTTACTGATACGATCACGATCATGGGACGGTTCTATCAGGCTCATATATATTAATTACGTAAAAGTGAAATCATTTGGTTTCGCTTTTTTTGTTGTCTTTTTCCTATGATATAATTTCAGTAGATAAATCAGGGAGGTTTTTTGATGATAATTGGTTCACATGTTGCAATGAAAGCACCCAAGATGCTTGTCGGTTCAGCCGAAGAAGCACACAGTTATGGCGCCAACGCGATGATGATTTTTACTGGTGCCCCACAAAATACACGTCGTAAGGACGTTTCAGAAATGAGGATTCCTGAAGGACAGGCACTTTTGAAAGAATACGGAATTGACCATATTATCGGTCACGCTCCATATATTGTTAATCTTGGTAACACCGTTAAGCCGGATAAACTACCGTTTGGAATTTCGTTTATGCACGATGAGTTTTTACGTGCCGATGCATTGGGAATTGAGGCTATCAGTTTTCACCCCGGAGCACATTTGACTGCCGAACCAGATGTTGCTTTGAAACAAATTGGTCAAGCCCTAAATGAAGCTATCATGCCCAATCAAAAAGTTAGTGTAGCGATTGAAACTATGGCAGGTAAGGGAACTGAAGTCGGAATTACTTTCGAACAAATTGCTGAAATTTTCGATAATTGCCAGCAAAATGATAAGCTATCCGTCACAATGGATACTTGTCACATGAGTGATGCTGGTTACGATGTTAAAAATGATTTTGATGGTGTGTTGAATGAATTTGACCATATCATCGGTTTGGACAAATTATCAGTTATTCATTTGAATGATTCAAAGAACGATATGGGTTCACACAAGGACCGTCATGATGATATTGGCTTTGGTAAGATTGGCTTTGACGCTTTGAGCTATGTTGCACATCATCCACAGTTGGAAAATGTGCCTAAGATTATGGAAACCCCTTATGTTAAAAAAGATGAAAATGACAAAAAGGGTGTCGCTCCTTATAAAGCGGAAATTGAAATGTTACGTAATAATGTGTTTGATCCAGAAATGAAGAATAAATTGATTGCTGGAGAATAGCACAAAAATACGCTTGTAATCGTTAAGTTGATTACAAGCGTATTTTTTAGTAAATTATTTTTAGCTATTCTGATAACCATTGAAATTGAGCTTTTCCATAATAATTGCAGCAGTTTCCTCAATTGAACGGTCAGCAACATTGATTACTGGGCAACCAAGTTCTTTGTATATTTGATTTGAATAATCAAGTTCCTTTTTAATTTCATCACTGTCAGAATATGTTGTATCAGGGTTCAATCCGTAAGCAATCATTCTCTGACGGCGAATTTTAAGCAAAACATTCATGTCATTAGTCAAACCGATGATTCTCTTCTTGTCAACGTCCCATAATTGCTCTGGGAGGTTAGTTGTTGGCCCCAATGGTAGATTAGCTACCTTGATGTTTTTATTGGCGAGATAGAGTGATAATGGCGTTTTCGAAGTTCTGGAGATTCCTAATAAAACTAAATCTGCCTCTAGTAGACCCTTGGGATTTTGACCATCATCATTTGTGATAGTAAATTCCATGGCAGAAATCATATCGAAGTAATTTTTATCAAGTTCATGGAGCAAACCTTTTTTACGTAAAGGCGTTTGATGAGTCATCTGTGAGAAAGTTCCGATAATTGGGTTCAAGATATCATAGTAGACAATACCGTTGTCTTGACAAAATTCATTGATGATTTCGCAGATCTCTTTTGAGACAATTGTGTGTAAAACCACTGCTTTCTTCTCTTTTGCCTGATCTAAGATGGTTTTTAACTGATCATCTTGTTTAATGAACGGATATTTCGTAAAAGTAATATCCATCTCTGGAAATTGTATGAATGCTGCTCTAGCAACTCTCAGAGCAGTTTCTCCGACACCATCGGACAGAACAAAAACGTCTAATTCCTGTTTCATAATAAATTCCTCCAAAAAAAATGTAAAAAAATATTTGAACATTAGCTTCTTTTTGTTATAATAACATATGAACTGCTAGAGCAATAGTACAGTTACGTTTTAAATCGGAAGGAGGGATTATCATATGGCAAAAACCGTCGTTCGTGAAAACGAGTCGCTTGATGATGCTCTTCGTCGATTCAAACGTTCAGTTTCAAAGAGTGGTACTCTTCAAGAATATAGAAAACGCGAGTTTTACGAAAAGCCAAGTGTCAAAAGAAAGTTAAAGTCTGAGGCTGCTCGTAAGCGCAATAAGAAACGTCGTTAATTCGATAGTTTCTAAAAGATTAGTCCTGATTGGCAATATGCCTGTCAGGACTTTTTTTGCTTTTGTTTTTTTCCGCTGGTTTATTTTGTTTTACGTAATTTACTTTGACTACTAAAACGCGGTTATTTAAATATCTTATCTGAAATAACAAATTTTATAAATTATAATCAGATCTGTAGACGCAGCGGTAGTCTACAGTCGAACAAGCGTTATGTTAGTGGTAAAATGGTAGAAGCCATAGTATTACGCATGGTGCTAGTTGATTACCTACTACAAATATTTCATAGTTTAAAAGTACTTAAATACTTTTACATTCAACTAATAACGGTTAATTAGTCGCAAGAGCTGGGAAATATTTGTGTGCCGAGGTTCGAGACCGTACTTTGGCTCGGACCGTTCCGCACAGCTAGAGAATATTTCCCAGCTCTGGAGACGGCATATTTAATCAGCACTACACGTATAGTATTATCATTTAATGTAATATACGGAGGGTCGAATTTTATTGACAGAAAACGTTGAACAAATTAAAAAAAGCATTCAGATCAAAAATCCTCAAAATGCAGTTAACCTTTTTGGCGTTAATGACAGTAATTTGCATTTGATTGAAGAAGGTTTGAATGTTGAAATCCATGCATTCGGTGACCGCCTTGATGTAACTGGTGTTGAGAGTGACGTTAATAATGCAATGGCATTACTAAGGAAACTGATGGAGTTGACTCAATCTGGCGTGAGTTTGGGTTCTGCCGATGTTGTCAGTGGTCTAAAAATGCTTGAACGTGGTACTTTGGATTACTTCGGTGATCTTTATAAAGATGAATTAATCAAAGACTTTAGTGGTAAACCTGTACGAGTACGTAATTTTGGTCAAAGACAATACGTGAATGCCATCGATCATAATGACATCACCTTTGGAATTGGACCAGCTGGTACTGGTAAAACTTATTTGGCCGTAGTTATGGCTGTGGCTGCTTTAAAACAGGGAGCAGTTCAAAGAATCGTTCTAACTCGTCCTGCAGTTGAGGCTGGAGAGAGCCTAGGCTTCCTACCAGGTGATTTGAAGGAAAAGGTTGATCCTTACATGCGACCAATCTACGATGCCTTATACGCGATTATGGGCTCAGATCACACAAGTCGTTTACTTGAACGTGGCGTTATTGAAGTAGCTCCTTTAGCATATATGAGAGGTCGTACTTTGGATGAAGCTTTTGTCATTTTAGATGAAGCTCAAAATACAACTCGTGAACAGATGAAAATGTTCTTAACTCGTCTAGGCTTTGGTTCAAAGATGATTGTCAACGGTGATATTTCTCAAATTGATTTACCTGGACACACTCGCAGTGGATTAGTTCAAGCACAATCAATTTTGAAAAATTTACCACACGTTGAATTCGTTAATTTCAGTTCAGCTGATGTTGTTAGACATCCAGTTGTTGCGGAAATTATTGATGCTTACGATGAATCAGATAAAATCGAAAAATAATTACTGGGGATTATTATGGACTTAGAAATTTATAATGATGATAATTTAATTGATCAAAAACGTGAAGATTGGGTGAAAGATATCGTCCAATTTACTTTTAACAAATTGGAATTGAAAGACAATACGCAATTGTCGATCCATTTTGTGACTAAAGATAAGATTCATGAAATCAACAAGGAATATCGTGATACTGACCGAGCAACCGATGTAATCAGTTTCGCTATCAATGATGGTGAAGATTCATTGGATTATTTGGAAGCACAAATTCCTGATTTACCAGTTGATTTAGGCGATTTATTCATCAGTGTTGAAATTGTTGATGAACATGCCAAAGACTATGAACATTCATTTGACCGTGAATTAGGTTATACTATTGTTCATGGTATCTTGCATTTGAATGGTTACGATCATATCAAGCCTGAAGATGAGAAGGTTATGATTGGTTTACAAGAGAAGATTTTGAGTGCTTATGGATTGGAAAAATAACTATTAAAAAGAATATTGGACGATAAGCCCGATATTCTTTTTTTTGACCATTCATCTGTATTATAATTATTAACTGAGATACACAAAAAAGGAGACTGAACTAGTGGAAATTAATGAGAAGCAATTATTTGATGCAGCAAATAAGGCAATGACTAACGCCTATGCTCCTTATTCGCATTACACGGTTGGCGCTGCCATTCTGTGTGACGATGGGAAAATCTACTCTGGTGTTAATGTTGAAAATGCCTCATATGGTTTAACGAATTGTGCTGAGAGGACAGCTATTTTCAAAGCCGTTTCAGAAGGTGCTAAACATGTTTCGAAGATCATAATCATCAATGGGACCAAAGAATTATCAAAGCCCTGTGGAGCTTGTCGACAAGTTATGAGCGAGTTTATGGGTCCAGAAGATACAGTGTTTTTAGCAAACAACACGAATGATTTCAAAGAATATACCTTTAAAGAAATTTTGCCACTAGCATTCAGTGATAAGGACATGGATTAATTATGGATAATAAAAATTACAAATCAGGTTTCGTTGCCATTATTGGACGCCCCAATGTTGGTAAATCAACCTTTATGAACCGCATCATTAAGGAACAAATCGCCATCACATCACCAAAGGCACAAACAACTAGAAATAAGATTCAAGGAATTTATACTGACAACGAACGTCAAATTATTTTCTTGGACACACCTGGTATTCACAAGCCTCACAATGACTTGGATCAATACATGGATAAAGCTGCCATTTCAGCCCTTAAAGAAGTTGATGCTGTCTTATTCATGACTGAAGCCGGTGAGAAATCGGGCCCTGGTGATAAATTTATCATTGAAGAATTGAAGAAAGTTAAGGCACCAGTCTTTCTGGTTCTAAACAAGATTGATTTGATCAACCCTGATGATATGGCTCCACAAATTGATGAATACAAAGATTTGATGGACTTTGCCGAAATTATTCCTATTTCAGCAACCAACGGTAACAATATCGACGATTTAATCGATACTTTGACAAAACACTTACCAGTTGGACCACAATATTACGCTGACGACCAAATCACTGATCACCCTGAATATTTCATCGTCGGAGAATTGATTCGTGAAAAGATTTTGGAAGATACACGTGATGAAATTCCTCACTCAATCGCTGTTGTCGTTGAATCAATGAATCAACGCAGTGCAGCCGGAAAACTTCAAGTTGAGGCTAATATTTACGTTGAACGTGATAGCCAAAAGCCAATCGTTATCGGCCGTGGTGGTGCAATGTTGAAGCATATCGGTATCGGTTCACGTATTAAGATTGAACATTTGCTTGGCGAAAAGATCAACTTAAAACTTTGGGTTCGTGTAAAGAAAAACTGGCGTGATGATAAAGCATTCTTAGCAAGTGCTGGCTACTCAATGAAGGACTTGAAAGATTAATGGCTAACACGCCTACTAATTTTTTTGGTATCGTAGTTCGGCGCCAACGCTACAAAGAACGGGATGCATTAGTCACCATTTTGACCAGAGAATATGGATTTAGAACCTTTTTCGTCCGAGGAACACAAAATGCAAAGTCGAAAATATCAGGCTCAGTGATTACCTTTTCATATGGCGAGTACACAGGAGTTATTAAAGATAATGGCTTGTCATTTCTAAATTCAGCTAGTAATATCAAGCAGTTTGATGAAATCATGCAAGACATTGAGTTAAATGCGTATGCAACATTCTTATTCGATTTGTATCATGAAGCATTTGTGGATGATCCAATACCAGATAGCTGGTACAGACTGTTGTTTAAGTCATTGTTGTATATCGAGAATGGCTATGATGCTCAAATTATCGTCAATATTATGCAGATGAAGTTGTTAGATGCATTTGGAGTATCGCCAAATATGGATTCATGTGTAGTAGGCGGAGAAACAGAAGGGAATTTCGATTTTTCAGTCCTATTGGGTGGATTATTATGCTCAAAACATTTTGACAGCGATATTCATCGATTGCATATTCCCAAGCGAATCGTATATTTTCTAAGATTATTCAGTAAAATCAGCTTAGATCAAGTTGGAAAGATTGAAATCAAAGAAAATAATAAAGACTTAATTCAACATGCAATAGATTCAATTTACCTTGGTACAGTGGGATATTATCCTAAGAGCAAAACGTTTATTGATAGAATGAAAAGATGGCATATGTAATTTTTTTATGTTATTTGTCTAATGAAAGTATCTAGAATATAAACATAATTGAATATTTTTACATTCAATTATTACTGATAAATTAGTCGGAAGAGCTGGGAAATATTTGTGTGCCGTGGTAGTGGTATAAGGACGGGAGAAACTCCCGTCTTTATACCACCGGACGTGTTTGGAGACTTGACGAACTGTGTCAAGGCTTCAAACCGAGGCCCGAGACCGCTCTTTGGCTCGAGCCGTTCCGCACAGCTTGAGAATATTTTCCAGCTCTGGAGACGGGATACTTAATTAGGACCTTCAGTAAACCAATTGACAATCATCAAAAAAATGGTTATATTGATTTATGTTGAAACAGCGACGAAGGACAGTGAAAGCTTCGATCAGATTTATGGCGTACAATTAATTCGAATATAAAAGAGCAGGACCTCGGTCCTGAATTAGGGTGGAACCGCGAATACTCGTCCCTTGCAGAAAGTGCCTAAGTGTACACTGCAAGGGATTTTTTTGTGCTTTTGCCTGAAGGGAGAAAAAATGGTAAAGAAGTTAAATGTTCAAAATATGATTCTCACACTTCAAAAATTTTGGGGTGATAAAGGTTGTATGTTGATGCAAGCATACGATACAGAAAAGGGTGCCGGGACAATGAGTCCTTACACATTCTTACGTGCAATTGGACCAGAACCTTGGAACGCTGCCTACGTTGAACCATCAAGACGTCCAGCTGACGGTCGTTATGGTGAAAACCCTAACCGTTTGTATCAACACCACCAATTCCAAGTTGTAATGAAGCCGGCCCCAGAAAACATTCAAGAGTATTATCTTGATTCATTGCGTGCTTTAGGAATTGAACCACTAGAACATGATATTCGTTTCGTTGAAGATAACTGGGAGAACCCATCAATGGGCTGTGCCGGTGTTGGTTGGGAAGTTTGGCTTGATGGTATGGAAGTTTCACAATTCACATACTTCCAACAAGTCGGAGGACTACAATGTCACCCAACAACTAGTGAAATTACTTACGGTGTTGAACGTTTAGCTTCATACATCCAAGACGTTAACTCAGTTTACGATTTGGAATGGGGCGACGGTGTTCTTTATGGAGATATCTTTAAAGAACCAGAATACGAACACTCAAAATACTCATTTGAAGAAAGCAATCAAGATATGTTATTTACATTCTTTGATGCTTACGAAAAAGAAGCTAACCGTTTGATGGAACTAGGTTTAGTTCACCCAGCTTACGATTACATTTTGAAATGTTCACATACATTTAACTTACTTGATGCCCGTGGTGCTGTTTCTGTTACTGAACGTGCTGCTTTCTTGTCACGAATCAGAAAGATGGCTCACAAGGTAGCTAAAGCCTTCGTTGAAGAAAGAAAGAAACGTGGCTTCCCACTTTTGGCAAATAGCAATGCAGCAAAGGAGAACGAAAATGACTAAAAATTACTTACTAGAAATCGGTTTGGAAGAAATGCCAGCCCATGTTGTAACAAAGAGTGTTAACCAATTCGCACAAAAAGCTGAAAAGTTTCTCAAGGAAAATCGTATTTCTTTTGACTCAATCGAAAAGTTTTCTACTCCTAGACGTTTAACTATTTTGGTTAAAGGTATTGCTGAAAAGCAAACTGATATTGATATCAAAGCTAAAGGTCCTTCAAAGAAAATTGCTCAAGATGCTGATGGCAACTGGACTAAAGCAGCTCAAGGGTTTGCCCGTGGACAAAAGATGACACCAGATGATATCTTCTTTGAAGAATTAAAGGGTGTTGAATACGCTTATATTCAAAAACATGAAGACGGTCAAAAAGTTGAGGCTGTTTTGAGTCACATGGATGAAGTCATCAAATCAATCACATTCCCAACAAGAATGCGCTGGGGTTCATATGACTTCGAATATATCCGTCCAATTCACTGGTTAGTTTCACTCCTTGATAATGAAGAAGTTCCTGTAAAAATTCTTGATGTTACATCTGGCCGCATGACACGTGGACACCGTTTCTTAGGTGAAGATGTTGAAATTGACGACGCTAAAAATTACGTTGAAAAGCTTAAGTCACAATTCGTTATTGTTGATGCTAAAGAACGTAAACAAATTATTTCTGACCAAATCGACAAAATTGCTTCAGACAACAACTGGGATATCGATGTTGACCCTGACTTGCTTGAAGAAGTTAACAACTTAGTTGAATTCCCAACTACTTTTGCCGGTTCATTCGACAAGAAATATTTGGAAATTCCCGAAGAAGTTCTTATCACTTCAATGAAAGATAACCAAAGATATTTCTATGTTCGTGACCAAGATGGCAAGTTAGCTCCTTACTTCATCGGAGTTAGAAATGGTAACTCAGAACATATCGAAAATGTTGTTCGTGGTAATGAAAAAGTTCTTGTTGCCCGTCTTGAAGATGCTGATTTCTTCTTTAAAGAAGATCAAAAGAAGACAATTGCTGACTACGTTGAAAAGCTTAAGTCAGTTAACTTCCACGTTAAAATCGGTACAATGTTTGAAAAAATGGCTCGTGTTCACCAAATTGCTGAACACTTGGCTAAGTTATTCAAACTAGATGATACTGAAACAAAGGATTTGTTACGTGCCAGCGATATTTACAAGTTTGATCTTGTAACAAGCATGGTTGACGAATTCCCTGAATTACAAGGTGTCATGGGTGAGAAGTATGCCGAAATTATGGGCGAGACTAAAGCAGTTGCTCAAGCCGTTCGTGAACACTACATGCCAATCTCAGCTGAAGGAGCCTTACCAGCAAGTAAAGTTGGTGCTGCTTTAGCTATTGCTGATAAGATTGATTCATTGGTAACATTCTATGCCGTTGATTTGATTCCAAGTGGTTCAAATGATCCATATGCTTTGCGTCGTCAAGCTTATGGTATCGTCAGAATTCTTGATAACTATCAATGGTCATTGAACCTTGAAGACTTGCAAGATTACTTGAAGGCTAACTTGACTGTACCTGCTAAATTAGATCTAAGTAAGAATGAAAAAGCTATCAATGAATTCATGATTGACCGTGTACGTCAATTGTTGAATCAAAAGGGTATCAGAAATGATATCGTTGATGCAGTTGCATCTGGTTCAAACGTTGATCCAATCGCAATGATTGATGTTGCTGAAGTACTTCAAAACCATGTTAAAGATGATGATTTTAAAGTTGTCATGGAAGCACTTGGTAGAATCGTTAACTTGTCTAAGAAAGCCAAGTTTGGTTACTCAGATGACTTAACAGTTGATGATAAGTTGTTCGAAAATCCTTCAGAATCACAATTGAAGGAACAAGTCGCTAAAGTCAGTGACGACAATGCAGAAAACTTATTCAAACAATTGGCAGCCTTACGTCCAGTAATCGATTCATATTTTGATGAAAACATGATTATGGCTAAGGATGAAAATGTTAAGAATAACCGTTTGACTCAATTGGTTATTGCTAATCACTTGATCGAAAACTTGGGTGACTTGTCTAAGATTGTTACAAAATAGATTAACCGTCTCCAGGATCGATTTGAACTTTAAAAAATAACACAAGTAAGGCAGTCCAATTCCCAATGGGAGCTA
The DNA here is from genome assembly GCF_000831645.3 of Companilactobacillus heilongjiangensis. NCBI lineage: Bacteria > Bacillati > Bacillota > Bacilli > Lactobacillales > Lactobacillaceae > Companilactobacillus > Companilactobacillus heilongjiangensis. Next base: position 1,306,701 of record NZ_CP012559.1, on the reverse strand, counting down.
GACTGCCTTTTTGCTACAGCAATAATAAGAATGTGTAATTATGTTAAGAATGTTTAGCATTTACTAAGATTGTGTAAATAATTAAGCTTCCGGTAAAATACGTAACTTTTAGTACATTATTTCAATCTTAGAAACTAATCTTGTTTTAATTTGTTGGTTATCGATTGTAAAGATTTTGTAACCAATTATCTAGACTTTTACAAACAACCGTGTATAATAAGAAATTGACAAGCAAACAGTGGTCCCAGTTTGCACTTTTTATGGGAGCACTTTTTTATTTTTAGTCGCTTGTGTACGATTCAACATGTTTGTTTTCCAAAAATGAATGTGTTAGATTATGTTTCTCGGTTTTTATAAACATATGAGGAGGTGACGGCCATGGCAACGAGAATTCCTCAGGAATTCATTGATGAAGTTACCTCGAAGACAGATATTGTCGATGTTATCAGCAAGTATGTACAATTAAAGAAGTCAGGTAAGAATTTGTTTGGACTTTGCCCGTTTCATGAAGAACGAACTCCTTCGTTTTCAGTCGCAGAGGACAAACAAATTTTTCATTGCTTTAGTTGTGGTCGTGGTGGCAATGTTTATAAGTTCATCATGGAGATGGAGAATAAAACTTTCCCTGAAGCAGTGATTGAAGTCGCCCAAATGGGGAATATTTCTGTTCCTGATCAATATGAAGCTAGAAACACGCAATATCAAAATTCTGACAGTCAAACATTGCTAAAAATGTATGCCGATGCGGCTAAGCTTTACAGCCACATTTTGACAAAGACTGAAAATGGTACTCCAGCTTTGAAGTACCTCAAGAATCGTGATCTTTCGGATGATTTGATTCAGACCTTTGGAATCGGTTATGCACCTAATAACAATAATCTATTGTTACAGTTCTTCAAGGACCGTGATATCAGTGAAGATGTTTTGAAAAAATCAGGACTATTCGCTGAAAATCAGGAAGGAGAATTATTCGACCGCTTTCGTGATCGAGTGATGATTCCGATAACTGATGAATCCGGCAATATCATTGCTTTTTCTGGACGTATTTTAGATAAAGAGGCTTCAACTGCTAAATATCTCAATAGTCCGGAGACGGAAATCTTTAATAAGGGTAAAACATTGTTCAATTTGAATAATGCCAAAAAAGAAATCCGTGAAAAAGGCAACGTAATTTTGTTTGAAGGATTCATGGATGTTATTAGTGCTTATAAAGCCGGTGTTACCAATGGTGTCGCATCAATGGGTACCAGTTTAACGGACCAGCAGCTTTACGTGTTGAGCCGTTTAACCAACAAGATCAATGTTTGTTACGATGGTGATGATCCCGGTGTTGAAGCTACTTACCGTGCTTTGACCCAACTGACGGATGAGCGTTTCACCTATGGCGTTATCAGTATTCCTAATCGAATGGATCCTGATGAATATATCAGAAGCGAAGGTTTTGAAAAGTTTCAGAATTTGGCTAGTGGTGGTGTTCAAACGCCGATTGCGTTTATCCTGAATTACTTTAAACGTAATTATAACCTGAACAACGAACATGATCAGTTGGAATTTCTGAATCAATCGTTACACGAAATAGTAAAATTACAATCACCAGTTGAAGTCGATATGTATGTTGGCAAGGTCGCTGACGAGATGCATGTGTCTAAGGAAGCTATCAATAAGGAATTAGATGCACTGCGTCGTCAGCAAGCAATTCAAAAACCTGCTAACAATTATAAAGATGTTCAGCAACACGCTCTAGAGCAAGTTACATCGAGTGTCAGGCCTAAATATAATCGTTTGGAGAAATCGGAACGTTTCTTATTATATTGGGCAATTAACTTTCCAGAAGTCAGAATCAACTTGAAGGGTGAAGGCTTTAGTTTTGTTCACCAAAATTACCAAAGAATTTTTGACGCTTTATTATCGTATGTAGAACAGGATGATGTCGATGATGACGAGATTAATATCTCCGATTTCATGAATGTTTTGGATAATGATGACAAGAATCTTTTGGCAGAGCTAGAAATGATGAATATGCCTGACGAATATAATGACCAAGAAATTGATGATTATGTTCGTAATATTCAAAATTCTGATTTGGAAAATAAGTTAGCTGACCTCAATGAACAACTCAAAAAAGCGGCGATGGTCGGTGACAACAAATTGCAGATGGAATTAGTGAAGCAATTGGTTGATGTAAGAAGAATCCTTTGCAATTAAGCATACTGGAGGAATAAATATATATGGCAACTAAAAAACCAGCAGTATCAAAAGAATTAAAAGCTGCAACAAAGAAACTCATCAAAGATCTTAAAAAGACCGGTAAGATTACAGAAGATGACCTTCAAGAAAAAATCATCAAACCTTACAAACTTAAGGGTGATGCTTTAACTAACTTTGTTAGTGAACTTGAAGATGTCGGTATCGGTGTTGTTGATGATAAAGGTAATCCTAGTAAACTTGCTCTTCTAAAGGAAAAGAAGGAAGCTAGCAAGAGTAAAAAGGAAGCTACAGCCGCTGCTACAGATATTAAAGTTAACGATCCTGTTCGTATGTATCTAAAGGAAATTGGTCGTGTTCCTTTGCTTAATGCTCAACAAGAAGTTGACTTGGCTTTGAAGATTGAACAAGGTGATGAAGAAGCTAAGCAAAAACTAGCTGAAGCTAACTTGCGTTTGGTTGTTTCAATTGCTAAGAGATATGTTGGTCGTGGTATGCAATTCTTGGATCTAATTCAAGAAGGTAACATGGGTCTAATGAAGGCCGTTGAAAAGTTTGATTACCGTCTAGGTTTCAAGTTCTCAACTTATGCAACCTGGTGGATTAGACAGGCTATTACTCGTGCCATTGCTGACCAAGCTAGAACAATCCGTATTCCTGTTCACATGGTTGAAACTATCAACAAATTGATCAGAATCCAACGTCAATTACTTCAAGATTTAGGTCGTGAACCACTTCCTGAAGAAATCGGTGCTGAAATGGATATGCCTACTGGTAAAGTACGTGATATCTTGAAGATTGCTCAAGAACCAGTTTCATTGGAAACACCTATTGGTGAAGAGGATGACTCTCACTTGGGTGACTTCATTGAAGATTCTGATGCAACCAGTCCTGAAGACCACGCATCTTATGAACTATTGAAGGAACAATTGGAAAATGTACTTGATACTTTGACAGACCGTGAAGAAAACGTGCTACGTCTTCGTTTCGGTTTGGACGATGGTCGTACAAGAACACTTGAAGAAGTTGGTAAAGTCTTCGGTGTTACTCGTGAAAGAATCCGTCAAATTGAAGCTAAGGCATTGAGAAAATTGCGTCATCCTTCAAGATCAAAACAACTTAAGGATTTCCTTGAATAATTAAAATTTAAAGACTGCCAATTGGTGGTCTTTTTTTTGTTTTTTTAAATATGCCGCCTCCGGGTGCCAGAGATTTTCGCCTGCTATGAGGACCGACTTGAGCCAAGGTCTCAAGTCTCACTTTGAAGCCTCGCCATAACCCGCGAGTCTCCAAAGTCGCCCTGTGGTGTAATTGCTAAAGCAATAACGCCACCTCCATAGCTGGTGAAATCTCTGGCACCCGGAGGCTAGTTTATCTGTTGGCTGGGATGTTGGATTTGACTCATCTTTGTTAGTTGGAAAATACAAAATATTTGATTTATAGTTACTATTATTTTCAACATTTATTATTGAAAATTGAAATTACTACAATTAATTATGTGGCTAATAAATTAAATGTGATATTACAAATATCAACTTATTTGTGTTGATAACTGATACTTGATGATTAAGATATTTGTATTGCTTATTTATGAATATGGATGTAAAATTCTCGAAATTAGAATCAAAGAGTACATTAGTCGGAAGTTGTGATGGAAGTTAGTCGACAGTGGAAGTGGTGTAAGAACGGTAATCCTCTCTTCTTACATTACAGGACATTTTTTGAAATCGGTGTACTTTGCGAAGTTCAAAAGTGAGGGTCGAATCCACTTTCTAAGCTCGAACAGGTCTCGTAGCAGACTTCATTCCTTCGCAATCTAAAACAGCAAATTTAAATATCATGTTAGATAAAACTCAATAAAAGAGACGTTTTATTGAATATGTTTCTGAAAAAATAGCACTTTTCGTTTATATTTTTTCAGGATTTGATTTACAATTAATATATCTATTTTTTTGGAGGATGTTATGTTAGATAAAAAGATTTATGATGAAATATTTTCACGTTCCTTTACTATTCCTATTAAAGTGATTTTCTGGGATGGCAAAGAAAAGAGTTATGGACCAGAGGGAAAATCTGATATAACTATCAAATTTAATGAAAAGGTTCCAGTTTCAGAACTTGTTAAACATGCTACTTTGACTTTAGGTGAAGCCTATATGGATAAGAAGCTTGAAATCGAAGGTTCAATTCAAAAGTTGATTACTTCTGCTTATACTCAATCAGACAGTTTTATGTCAAGTTTGAAACTAAAGAAGTATATTCCTAAGTTCAGTCACACTGAAGAGGGCAATAAAAAAGAAATTCAAGAGCACTATGATATCGGGAATGACTTTTACAAATTGTGGCTTGACGATACTATGACTTACTCATGTGCTTATTTCCGCACACCAGAAGATACTTTGGAACAAGCTCAAATGAACAAAGTGCACCATATTTTGAACAAATTGAATACTAAACCTGGCGAAACTATTCTTGATATTGGTTGTGGTTGGGGAACAATGATGTTCACAGCAGCTAAAGAATATGGTTTGAAGGCTAAAGGTGTTACTCTTAGTCAAGAACAATACGATTTTGTTAACCAAAAGATTCAAGACGAAAATCTTGGCGACCAAATGGAAGTTATGCTTGAAGACTACCGTGAAGTTAGTGAAAAATTCGATCACGTCGTTTCCGTAGGTATGTTCGAACACGTTGGTAAGGAAAACTTGCCTGGTTACTTCGAAATGGTTAAGAAACTTTTGAAAGAAAACGGAAATGCCTTGATTCATGGTATTACTGGTCAACATTATGGTGTTGGTGTCGATGCTTGGTTAGTTAAGTACATCTTCCCAGGTGGCTATATTCCTGATGTTAAGGAAAATGTTGGTCACATTTTGGATGCCGGTTTACAAATTGATGACCTTGAACCATTACGTCGTCACTATCAAAAGACTGTTGAAATTTGGGATCGTAACTTCCATAAGGTTGAAGATAAAGTTGATGAGATGTATGGCGAAAGATTTGTTCGTATGTGGGACTTATATCTTCAAGCCTGTGCCGCATCATTTGAAAGTGGTAACATTGATGTTATCCAATTCTTATTAACAAATGGACCTAGTGGTACTGCTATGCCAATGACACGTGAATACATGACAGACTTAGACAAGAAGACTGCAGAATAGAGGTTAAAGTGACTTTACTTTCGAAGAGATTACAAGCCGTTTACCAAATGGTTGATGAACATACAAGAGTGGCTGATATTGGATCAGATCATGCCTATTTACCAGTGGAATTGATTGAAAAAAAGGTGGCGGATTTTGCCATTGCTGGAGAAGTTGCCGAAGGACCAATGTCACGTTCCAAAGAAGACGTTGAAAAGTTTGGCCTCAGTGACAAAATTGACGTTCGCTTAGGTGACGGTTTAGCTGTCATTAAAGCTGATGATTTAATTGATACAGTTGTAATTGCTGGTATGGGAGGAATTCTGATTCAAAGCATTCTGACCCGTGCAACTGCCGAGCAATTATCGCATGTCAAAACTTTAGTATTACAACCTAATATCGGTGAACCGCTTGTACGTCACTGGTTGGTTGAAAATAATTTTGCGATTGTTGATGAAGATATTGTTGAAGAAGATCATCACGTTTACGAGATTATCAAAGCCCAAAAAGTCACTGCACCCGTTACTTTGAACGAAGCAGAGTTTTTGATGGGACCAGTTTTGATGCAGAAGAAGACAGCAACATTTGTCGCTAAGTGGCAACATAAATTGAGTGGTTACCACAAAGCCGTTGCTAATATGAAACATGCTAAAAAGATTGATCAAGATAAAATTGATGTAATGAACCAATATATTAAATATATTGAGGAGATACTCTAATGGTTAATGTTCAAGATATTATGAATAAGATAGAAGAATTTGCCCCATTATCAATTAAGATGGATGGCGATCCAACTGGTTTTCAACTAGGTGATCGAGAGCAGATAGTGAACCGCGTTATGACAACACTCGATGTTCGTCCCAACGTTGTCGCTGAAGCTATTGATAAGAAAGTTGATTTAATCGTGGCACACCACCCAATAATGTTTCATGCTGCACATAATTTAGATTTGGCCTCACCACAAAACCAAATGTATCGTGATTTGTTATCGCATAATATTTCCGTTTATGCTGCTCATACCAATATCGACAAGGCACATGGTGGAACCAATGATTGGTTGATGGAAGAACTCGGTCTGAAAAATGTCCGTTTCTTGGATGAAAATGACGACTATTCAATTGGCCGCATGGGTGAAACTGAGAAACCAATGGACTTGGTTGACTTTGCCAAGATGGTTCGTGATGCCTATCATTTATCGAATCTGCGTTATGTAAAATCTGACTTGGGTCAGAAGGTACACAAGGTTGCCATTATCGGTGGTGACGCTGGTAAGTTTTATCCTGAGGTTTTAAAAGCAGGGGCTGATACTTTCATTACTGGTGATGTTTATTACCACACAGCTCACGATATGATGGCTAACGGCTTAAATGTCGTCGATCCTGGACACCATGTTGAAGCAATCTTTATAAAAGAAATGGCAAATATTTTAAATGATTGGAAAAGGTCTAATAAATTAGAATTAGATATAGTACAATCAGAGGTAGATACAGAACCATATAATTTTTTATAGGGAGCGTATAAAAATGGCAATAAAATATGAAAAATTGATTCCGCGTTTTTTGGAATATGCAAAGCAGAATACTCGTTCAGATGAACATTCCACAACAATTCCTTCAACTGAGAGACAAACAGAGTTCCTCAAGAAGTTAGCTGAAGAATTGATGGAAATTGGTTTGAGTGATGTTAAGATTCGCAAAGTTGATTCATATTTGACCGCTGAATTGCCTTCAAATATTGATTATGATGTTCCAGTTTTGGGATTACTTTCTCACGTTGATACTGCTGATTTTAATTCTGAGGATATTAAGCCTAAAATCGTTGAAAATTATGATGGCAAGAGTGTTATCAAGCTTGATGAGGCAGGCGAGTATACACTTGACCCAGCAGTCTTCTCTTCATTGAAGAATTATGCTGGTCAAACACTTATCACAACAAGTGGTGACACATTACTTGGCTCAGATGATAAATCCGGTGTCTCAGAAATTATCACCGCTATGGAATACTTGATCAATCACCCAGAAATCAAACATGGTAAAGTTAAGATTGGTTTTGGACCAGATGAGGAAATTGGTACAGGTGCTGATCATTTTGATGTCAAAGACTTTGGTGCTGATTTTGCCTATACAGTCGATGGTGGTCCAGTTGGACAACTAGAATTCGAAACTTTCAGTGCTGCTAGTTTGAAGGTTCACATTACTGGTAAAGATGTTCACCCTTCAGGTGCTAAGGGAATCATGGTCAACTCAATGTTGATTGCTAGTGAATTCCAAAGCATGTTACCAGCTGATGAAGTTCCAGAAAAGACCGAAGGTGACCAAGGATTCTACCTATTGTGCGATGAACAAGGTACAATCGATCATACAGATATGTCTTATATCATCCGTGATTTCAAACGTGATGGCCTAGAAGCTCGTAAGAACAAAGTTACTGAGATTGTTAAGGCTCTAAACGAAAAGCATGGAGAGGGCACAGTTAAGATTGATATGGTTGACCAATATTACAACATGTACGATATTATGAAAGATCATATGGATGTTGTAAGAATTGCTGAAGAAGCTATGAAGAACTTGGATATCGAACCAGACGAAGCACCGGTACGTGGTGGTACAGATGGTTCAACAATTTCATTCATGGGCTTGCCAACCCCAAACTTATTTGCCGGTGGAGAGAACATGCATGGACGTTTCGAATATGTTTCTGAAGAAGCAATGGAAAAGGCCGTTGATGTAGTTCTTGAAATTATTAGATTAAATAGTCAAAAGAAATAAATTTTAAAAATTTGGAAAACAGGAGTTGATAATCGTCAAATTATCAACTCCTGTTTTTTTTGTGTCTTTAACTTCTTGAAAAAAAGTTATGTAACCTTAGTCGGAAGTATATTATAAAGGATTAAAATATATGTTTTACGAAAACATATATTCAAAAACCAACAAACAAAAAACAAATTATATCCATATTTCAATAAACATCAACACTATAGGAGGAAGAACTGCGAAAGATTAATTGGCAGTGAAATTATTTAAGGAGAAGTTTTCTGATTTCCTCCGGCTGCAGTACACAAATCATAAAAATAGGAATTTATCCCGATTTTTTAGGAATAGCTATTCTTTTTTGAATTAGTCTGATGTTATACTTATTGTATTGAAATATTGATAAAAATTATCACGGATGAATGGAGTTAGAATTTATCTGGCTATAATTTTTTATCAAAAAATGGCATAGGGGGCATGCTAGCAAATAAAATATCTGTTTTCAATCTACGAGACGAAGGGTAAAAGTATATGGGGTTAAAAAGGAAACTACTTTACGCAACTTTATTTGCGTCTAGTTGTCTGCTTTCAACAAATATTGTTAAAGCTGACACTGTAAATAACAACGCTGAAGCAACCGTTAGTCAAAGTATTGCAACTACCGATACTAAAGAAACGACTAATACGACTGAACCAGCAACAGCTAAAACTGCAGATGCTGCAACAGCAACACCTGATCAGACTAAACAAGAGCAAGCACCAGTTCAAGTTCCAACACAGGAACAAACACAGATGCAAGCTCAAACAGTGAACGGCACTGCTAATCAACCATCACAAGTCCAATCACAACCTGTTGATGGCGTTTACACTGTCGGGGGACAATTGACATATTTACATCATGCCGATGGCTCACAAATTACTGACCGAGCTTTGGGTCCAAATACTGCTTGGTATACCGATACTCATATGACTATGAGCGATGGAAACAATTATTATCGAGTAGCTACTGATGAATTTGCCAATGGTAACAACGGAACATTCACATCATATGTTCAACCTTACCAAGGTAATGCGACAGTTGTTTATCAAAAAGGTTCTAGTGCTCACACGTTCTTACACTATGGCAACAAAGCTACTTATCAAGGTAACAATGTTCCAACAGGTAGTACGTGGAAAGTAAGTAATCACGCCAAAATCAACGGTAAAGAATGGTATGAAATCGGTAATGACACATGGGTTCCACAAGATTATGTCGTTATTAACCAAGGCCAATATAAGGAATCTAAATGGATTTCTGGTGTGCCTTTGATTGCACAACGTCCTGAATTGCCAAATGGCTGTGAAATTACTGCCGTAACAATGATGCTACAATACGCCGGTGCCAAGGTAAATAAGATGCAAATGGCCCGTGAAATGCCACGTAGCAGCAATCCAAGTTACGGTTATATCGGTCAACCATGGGATCAAACAGGGATCACTATTTTCCCATCAGCTTTGATGCATTTGGTTGAAAAATATGCTGGAACAGCCAAAGATTTGACTGGTCAAAACTTCGATGCAATCAAATATCAAATTGATATTGGCCATCCAGTTGTAACATGGCATACATTGTATGGCTTCCCATACCATGCTTTAGTTGTCACAGGTTATGATCCAAATTATGTTTACTACAATGACTGTTGGACTGACCAAACACTTCAAATGGGGATTAACCAATTTATTAACAATTGGAACACGCAAAATAGACGTGCAATAAGTTATTAGGGGAGAAACAAATGAATAAAAAAGCAAAACTATCATTTATTTGTGGTATGGCACTAACAATGTTAGCAATTACTACTCAACAAAATGTTAAAGCTGACACAACTACTGATAATCAAGTAACAACTACAAGTACTCAAAACCAAGCCGTTTCTCAAGCTACTGCAGCTACAACACCTACTGACGACCAAAAAGCCGTTGATACTCCTGCTACAGCAACTGACGACACAGCCAATGCTCAAGCAACTGTTGCTAACACTGCTGACACAACTGCAACTAATGACCAAACAACAACCACAGCTGCTGATCAAAATGCAGACACACAAGCAGATGCTACAGCCTCAAACATCACTCAATTAAAGGGAATTGTTACAACTAGAAACCAAGCAACTCCACTTTACAAACAAGATGGTTCAGCTATTACTGACCGTCAACTTGGACCTAACACTCCATGGTTCACTGACCAAAAGTTACAATACAATGGTAAGACTTACTATCGTGTTGCTACTAACGAATACACTGACGGTCAAGATGTTGTTTTGACATATGGTAACGCAGCTGACGGTATCATTCGTGTTAAATCATCCGGTGCTGTTAACTTTTCACGTTCTGACAAAGGATTCACTCGAAATGGTTCAGCTAACCAAGCTGCTAACACTGTTTGGAGATACAACCGTACTGACAAAGTTAATGGTATGACTTATTACCAAATTGCTAACAACGTTTGGTTAAACAGTGACGATGCTACAACTGCTGCTGCATACCAAAACCCAAATGGTTGGCTACAAATTCACAACAGCCAAATCCAACCTTCTGGTGGTGCTGTTGGTTATGATTTGTACAATGGTGTTGAAGGTATCAAGACTTATTTAGTAAGAAAATACTTTGGCTACTCTAATGCACACACAATCTATGATGGTTCCGTAGCTGCTAGTGTCAGAGCTCTTCAATCAAGAAAAGGTCTTCCTGTAACAGGTGTTGTTAACTTGGCTACATGGAAAGCTATGGGCTTTGTTGAAAGTACATGGTACGGTATTGACTCATATGTTGCTCCATTACAAACTAATATGACAAGTACTCGTACAGATCACATTGAAGCCATGATTAACCAAGCATACAAGTATCTTGGCCAACCTTGGATCTCTGGTGCAGCTTCAATGCCATCATATGGTGTTGACTGTTCTGGATTAGTTACACAAGCACTTTACGCATCTGGTATTGATTCATCACCAATTTCAAATATTCAACACGCTCAACCAGGCCACGAATGGAATAGTCGTGACTACTGGGCAGATAACAGACTACCTCGTGTAAACTTTAATAACCGTCAACGTGGAGATTTGATTTTCTTCGCTGATCCATCAACTGGCGTTGTTTGGCACGTTGGTATTCTTTTGAACAGAGACACAATGATCGAATCATGGCCATTTGCTGTTCAAGTACACTCAATCTACTCATCACGTGGAAACATTGTTGGTGTAAAACGTGTATTTCATTAATTTATAAATTAAAAGTTCTGACTGAAATAAAGGTCAGAGCTTTTTTTGTTGATTGTAGAAGCACAAAAAAGAAGCGTCACATCATAGCCGTTTATCAGTGTGATGTGACGCTTCTTTGCATAATGCTAAATATTGAATCTCTTAACCATAGGAATTAATTAACTTGCGTTACACATTATTTATCAGCAATTAGTTGTAAATAATCCAATTTAGGATTATCCAAACGTTGTTCATATTATGACAACTAATCAAGACGAGATGTTTAATCGTTACTTTGAGGATGATAAAATTAGTGACATTCAAGGTGATTGGAAGTTCCTTCAAAGTTCTAATCCACTGACGGACAAGAATTTATATGAAACTGGACCGTATATGGAAAAACTTATAAAGAATATCAAGAACATGCAAGTTCCATCTGAAATGATTCCCAGAAGCGAAGTCGATGGTGCTGAATTGGAGCCTTGGGTAAGATCACCAACGTTTCTTGAAGGTGAGAGGTTTAATGCCGAATATGATAAAGTAAATAGTTTTATTAAAGGTAATCAGAATAAAAAGTTATTATTAATGGAATTAGGTGTAGGACGTATGACACCAATGTTTATTCAGCAGCCATTTTGGAATTTAACATATAATTTGCCACAAGCCTCATACGTGAATATAAATCCCAAGGATGCCATAACTCATCCCAAGATTGAAGACAAATCATTAGTTATTCATGACGATATTAATACTGTTTTTGCGGATATTGCGGAAAGTTTAACTAAGTAAGTCATACCTCGGTTAGAAAGAATAATTGTTTATAAAATGCTTATTTTATGAGACAATTTAAATGAATTTTAATTCTAATTTATGAAGTAATCAAAGGAGAAAGCTTATGCCATTGGTACATATTGATTTGATCGCCGGTCGTTCCGAAACTCAATTAAGGGGAATGGTCAAAGATGTTACTGACGCCATTGTTAAAAACACTGGTGCACCTGCAGAACACGTACACGTTGTTTTGAACGAAATGGAAAAAGAACACTACGCTGTTGGCGGGGTTTTAAAGAGTGACGAATAGTTAACTTTGGCACACCTTAGGGTGTGCTATTTTTGTTAGGAGACAAATATGCTAGATTCTGTTTTACCCGATAAGCATCTGACCGCGGAACAACAAGATGTTTTTAATGAAATATTTGATTTTTGCCAAAATAATTTAAGCACCCAGACTAAAGGCCTATTTCAACTTAATGGGGATGCTGGTACTGGAAAGAGCGTTATTTTAACACAATTATTCTTACGTCTAGAACAACTGGCTAAAAATAATGGAACCGACAATTACTTTTTAGTTAATCATCCAGAATTGTTGAAGGTCTACCAAGAAAATGCGAGTGGCTATAAAGAGTTACGTAAAAATCGATTTTTACGTCCCACAACTTTTATCAATCGCATGAATAAGAAAAATAAATCAGCGGATGTTGTCGTAATTGACGAAGCTCACTTATTGTTGAGCGAAGCCGATCGTTATAATAATTTTGAGCAGAACAATCAGTTAGAAGAAATAATCAAGCTGAGTAAAGTTGTCATAATAGTTTATGATGAGCGCCAAGTTTTGAAATTGAAGAGTTTTTGGTCACAGAAAGTAATCGATAATCTGGTCAAAAGGTTCCAGTTACATTACCAATTAGCGACGCTCCATGTTCAAATGCGTATGCAAGCTCCAAAGAAAATTGTTCAGTGGATTGATAATCTGACGAATAATTTACAACTTAAACCGGTTAATCAGCAACAATCCGATTTTCTAGGTGGCAGTTATAATGGTTATGAATTTAGAGTATATCCAGATGCTGAAAAAATGTATCAGCAATTACGCCAGGATAATGCAACTTATCAAAAGTCCCGCATCGTTGCGACAGCTGATTATCCTTCAACTCTTGATGGCAAGAAACACTTTGTCAATGAGGGAGAGTTTCATTTACCTTGGGACCAATATAATTATTCCAATGTCACGTGGGCGCAAAAAGAATCGACCATTGATGAAATTGGTTCAATCTATACGGTGCAAGGATTTGACCTCAACTACGTGGCAGTGATTATCGGTCCGTCAGTTGTTTATGCTGGTGATGGTAGGATAAAAGTTGATATTGCCAAGTATGAAGATCAAGAGGCTTTTAAGAAACGTCATCAAGCAGATTTAACTGATGTGGACGCTGCTAAAAGGGCAATAATTCTGAATTCAATCAATGTTTTACTAAAACGGGGAGTTAAAGGCGTGTATGTCTATTTTCATGATTCACGTATTTACGATTATTTAAAAAAATAATATAAAAGCGCTTCAATTCAAACATTAGATGTCTGAACTGAAACGCTTTTTGTGTAAAGCTGGATACTTATAAGTTCTTGTTTCAAATTGTTTTAGTCGACTGATTTAAGTGCTCCGAGCATATCGACGTTTTTAATTTTACGTGCCATAAAAATCATAACTATAATCGAGAAAACGACTGTCATAAATCCGGAAATAGTAAAGTTGGACCACAATAAAGTCATATCAGCCATGGCAGTTTCTGGCGGTAAGGTTTGCATAATATAGTTGTGTAGCCAGCTGCCACCTGCATATCCCAAAAGGATACCGATTATTGTTAAAATTAACGTCTCGCGGTAAATATACATAACGACTTCCATTGGGTAGAAACCAAGAACCTTAATAGTTGACAGTTCTCGAATCCGTTCAGATACGTTGATATTGGTTAATGTAAATAGAACTACGAATGCCAGCAACGAGGCAGCAAAGATGATAATCAAGACTAAGTTATTTAAGCCATCCAAAATATTATTGATAGTTTGCTTAGCATCATCAGATTGAATTACCGTTTTTGATGCGGATTGCTTCGTCAATCCACGTGAAACCTTATCGATGTTTGTCTCAGATCTATTTTTTAAACGGATCATAAGTGAATTGTATGAGACTGCTTTTTTAAATACTTTCTTATAATAACTTGGACTCATATAGATGTTATGCCCCGCGTACATTTCCGTAATAGCGGCGACTTTTATTCTATATTTCTTGCCGGTAGAATCCTTGATAGTCATTTTGTCACCGACCGCAACATTCATAACTTTGGCTAATTTCTGAGTAATAGCAGCACCATCTTTAGTTAAACTTGTTTCTTTATGTGCAGTAGGAGTTTGCAAGGTCACATAGTTTGAAAATCGTCGTGTGGATTTGGGGATAACCATTGAAATTTGCTGATTATTAACCATTTCTTTTGATTTGGCGGTAATGCTTTCATAATAGACGGATGTTTGCTCTTTTAATCCCTCGATGTTTTTAACATAATTTTTATAATGATCAATGTTTTTTGTTGAGTCAGAAGTATTGTACATTCCAATGACGTCGTAATGAACAATATCCTTATACTGTGTGTTTACAATGCCGCTTAAGGAATCTTTGATCCCAAAACCAGTAATTAATAATGCAGTACATCCGAGCACACCAACAATGGTCATTAATGATTTGAATTTATATCTGAATAAGTTTCTCATAGTAACTTTGTAGTTAAATGAGAAATGTTTCCAAATGAATGGGATGTGCTCCAATAAAATTTTAGAACCTTTTTTGGGAGGCTTGGGTAACATCAGAGTTGCCGGTTTTTCTCTTAACGAATTTCCAGCCACATAAACTGCGGGTAAAACCGTGCATAAGATAGTAATGACAAATGATAGTCCAATCAATGACCAAGAAATTGGTGTCTTGAGATTTGGAATTACGAAATTAGCAGTGTAAGCAGAGAAGATCTTTCGTGGCAAAAAAGTTGTTCCCAACCAGGCTCCGATAGCTGTCCCGATAGCACTGGCCAAGAACCCGTATAGTAAGAAGACTTTCATCGCTGAAAACTTAGAATAGCCGAGTGCGCGTAACGTACCTAATTCAATACGCTTTTCTTCACCCATACGAGACATTGTAATAAAGACAACCAAAATAGCTACTGCAAAGAAAATCAGCGGAAAAGTATTTGAAAGTATGTCAATTCTTTTAGCATCTTCACCGTATTGGTTGTATCCCTGATTATAGTCATTACGTGATTGAATCGTATAGGTTAGGGCAGAGGCTTTCTTTGAAACCTTATCCTTTTCAGTTTTGATAACCTGATTAGTTTTATTTCCATATAACTTGGACAAAGCAGGTGTCTCTTTGGTAATTTGTTCGTTGAATTTAGTGATTATTGCTTGTTGCCGATTTTGAGACATGGTTCTCACTTTGGATTCAGTATTAGAAACGTTTTTTTCAACTTGTTTTGCATAGCTATCAGAATAACTTGCACCTTTTAAATTGTTATAACTGATCAGAGCCAATGATGGAGTTTTAGACTTAAAGTTCGTTTTCTTCACTATGCCATAAGTATCAATCTGGCCAGTGCCTACAGTAGTTGCTCCAAGATTTTGTTTGAGCAAATAATCGGCAGATGTGACAAAGCCAACCACTTTCAATTTGGAATTTTTTAAAGTTGATAACTTTTCATGGCTTTTATTATTGATAGTAATGTAGTCACCCAACTTATATTTGCCTTTCGCACGACTGCTCAAAGCAATTTCATTATTATTTTTGGGTAAACGGCCAGTTGTAGGCTTACTAATTGATAGTTTAGTCGTATTAGCTTGTATGCGAATGCTTTGATTGCTGTTCGAGATTAATCCATCGGTACTATTAGAAAATTCAATTGTTTTGATATGATTGATTATTTTCATCTTGGTCTGATCAGACTTTGAAATATCAGAAGTACTCTTAATTACTGCATCAGCCATTTTATGACTAGTGTAATAACTGTTCGCTGTTTGTCTCATATCATTGCCAGTAACTTTAAGACCAATTAGGATGAAAACTCCCAAGGCAAGTAGGGTAGCAATTGAAATAAAGCGCGCAATGGAAAACTTGAATTCACGTAAGATATTTTTATTTAATATTTTCAATTTTGATTACCTACCATTCAATCTGTTCCACTGGTGTGGGAGTGGTGTTTAATTTGTCCAATTTGACTTTTCCGTCGCCAATTTCGATTACGTGGTCCGCCATTGCTTTGATCGTCCCGTTATGAGTAACGATAATGACATTTTTGTGCGAGTTATTACAAAAATCCTGCAGCATTTTCAAAACAGTCTTGCCAGTTTTATAGTCCAGTGCTCCTGTGGGTTCATCGCATAAGAGTAAATCAGGATTCTTGGCAATTGCTCGAGCGATTGAAACTCGTTGTTGCTCACCACCAGATAGTTCAGCCGGGAAACTATTGATACGATCCTTTAATCCAACTTCTTGCATAACTGCTAATGGATCCAAAGCGTCAGATACAATTTGGGATGCCAATTCTACATTCTCAATAGAAGTTAAATTAGGGATTAGATTGTAAAATTGAAAAACAAATCCCACACTTTTCCGACGATAGGTGGTCATTTGTCTATCAGAATAATTAGAAATATCTTTTCCATTAATGACAACTTGTCCCTTAGAGTTTGAATCCATTCCACCTAAAATATTGAGCAATGTGGATTTACCAGCACCAGAAGCGCCAACAATCACGGTTAATTCACCTTTTTTGAGTTCAAAGCTTATATCATTATTTGCGTAAAAATCTTTACCTGCCATATTATAAATTTTGGAACTATGTTTGACTTCAATGTAAGACATGTTATTATCTCCTTATATAAACACTGTGTTGCTTTAACAAAAGACTAATGCATACTAGGATTCATAACAACCAGCAAAAAAATAAATATGTTGGATTAAGGCGGGATTAACATGCAAAGAAATACCAAAACAAATGAGAAAATCAAAAAAGCCTTCATCAAATTGATGAAGACTAAGGGCTTTGAACATCTGAGTATTAGCGATATTACATCGATAGCAGAAATTAATCGAAGTACTTTTTATGCACACTATGAAGATAAATATGATTTGGAAAAGCATTTCGAGGATAGTATCTTGGAGGAATTGAAAGAGAAGTTAAAAAACAATTTAAATACGACGATGCAATATCAAGATATAACTCGAGGAGTGGAGCCATATACTGTTTTGACAACGATTATGGAATATGTAGCTTCAGAATTTGAATTGGTGAAAGTGCTAATGGATAGTAATGGCACTTCCTTTGAAACTCGAGTTAAGGAGATTCTTAGATATGTGATTGATCAGGGATTGTATCTAAAGAAGGGCAACGACAAGATGGCCCAACAAATTCCGAATGATTACGCATATGAGATTATAGTTGCCGGTTTGATGGATACAATAAAGTATTGGCTTTCTAAAGATAAGCCGGAAGATGTCGATACTATAGTTGATATTATTATGAAAACTCGTTATTTAAGTCCTTATGATTTACTTGGTATTGATAATAATTCCCTTTAAAATTTGACTTTGAGTAAACAAAAATAGCGATGACCAAACGGTCATCGCTATCATGGTAAACTACAAATACTGCCTTATTGATGTAGCTTAATGTATTCTAAGATTGTCTTTGTTTCAGCTGCTGTTGGTTCGTAGTCACCTGACTTTAAGTTATGAACACGTTCTACTGAAATGTGACTTTCAAAAGCAAATTGTGTATCAGTCATATCTTTATCTTTTTCGTACTGAATTATCATTTCAGCAATATTTGGTTTATCCATGAAAATACCTCCAATAAGTTATCTGTTAACTTCGATTTAAAAGATTGCCCATCTATTCAATGGCCAGTAACGCCACTTGACTTCACCAATAACACTCTTCTTATTGATAAAACCAATGATTCGACTGTCTTTGGAAACGGTTCTGTGATCTCCCATTACAAAATAGGTACCAGCAGGAACTTTGTTAGTCTGTTCGATTTTCTTTAGATAAGAACTGCTATAACGTTGTTGCCATTCAGGAGAATTCTTAGCTAAAGTGCTTAAAGTGAAATTATACGTATAGCTGTATGGCTTGCCCGCATAGAGACTAGTATCAGGTTCCTTAACTTTGTGACCCGCATTGAGGAAGTCTTCTTTATACAGTTTACCATTAACATAAATTTTGTTGTTCTTTGAAACAACTGTATCGCCAGGTAAACCGATAACTCTCTTGATATAAAATGATCCTGGTTCGTCAGGCGCCTTCAAAACGATAACATCACCACGACCAATGTTTGAATGTCTTGTCGCAATAACTTTATCGTTGTTTTCAAAGGTCGGCTGCATGGAAGGTCCAGAAACTTTATCGTTGGAAAGAATGAACTTAAATCCGAGGAAGAAAACTGCATAGATTGCAATTGTTAGAGCAATGGTCTGTAACCAGAATTGCCAACCGCTTTCTTCTTCCTTTTGAGACCGTCGTCTCTTATTATTTTCTGCCATATTTCACCTCGTACATGTACTACCTAAGATATTACACTTTTTCGTTATTATTGGAAATAATTGTGGTATTTTCATCGTCAAAATTTAAATGAATATTAATGTTTTGTTTGTATTCCGCCAGCGAGAGCGAAGGATTGTGCCTGATGTGAGGACCGGTCCGAGCCAAAGTGCGGTCTCGGGCCTCGCTTTGGAGCCTTACCACAGTTCGGTAAGTCTCCAAAGTCGCCCTATAATATAAGGACTAACGTCCTCATATTATTTTCACTACGGGCACAATCCTTCGCTCTCGCTGGCTAAGTTGTTCGTTGGTTTGACTGATCTTGAACTTTTATACTTTACCGTGATCCTTTAGTTATTGTGGATTAATCACTTGTAGCGATTGCTGTTAACAATCGCATCATTAATTTATTAAAACAGTCAGAAGTTGCGATTTAGTTTTCCGATAATAATAAATAAATTAGTTGGAGGAGGTTAGAGTATTCATTCGCAGCGAAAGTGGCGTTATTGCTTTGGCAATTACACCACCGGACGTGTTGGAGACTTTCCGTTTTTTGGAAAGGCTCGGACCGAACAGATGAATACTCTAACCTCCGGAAACGGAAAGCACAACTTAATCCTTTAAGTATTACCCAATTTCTAGTAACATGATTGTCGATATATGTCTGAATTATCGGTAAGCTTTTTTTCTGGAGGGATATTTATGAACTACATTGATGGATTACGTGAAGATACCGCAGTTTTGCCGAATGGAATGGTTTTTAACGCACGGATTAAGTTCATGGAACGTATTTGCCAAGCTTTGAATAATAATGAATTGCCTAAGTATCATTTTCCTCAGCTTCAATTGACTGAAAAAGAAATAACGTCTTATATGGAAAACAACGTCAATTTGGATGAGGTTGAATTTCAAACTATGTCAGTTCATTTGGAAAAATTTGATCATGACTTGGGTGAGTTTCGAACATATTTACAAACCCGCTTTGGTTATTGGGCAACGATTACCCAAGATTTTACAGCTGAAATAAAAAAGCAATTTCCTGACGAAAGTTTCTTGGAATTAATGGCAGGTAATGGCTATTTGTCAAAAGGTTTACGCGATGCAGAAGTTGAAACGTATTGTACTGACGATTTGAGCTGGTCGAAATACAATCAAACCGGTAATTTAAAAATGACTGAAATTGAATCTTTAGATGCTTTAGCCGCCTTGGATAAGTACGGTGACAAAGTCGACAATGTGATTGTTGCTTGGAGTCCTGACCGTGAAGACATTGACTTCAAAATTTTACAAAAGATTCGTCAACTAAACGTTAACTTCTTAGTTATCGGTGAGAAATATGGTGCGACTGATAGTAAGGAGTTCTGGGATGATGCTAAAATAGTCGATGATCCTCGAATTGATGCAATTAATTCAGTTTATTCACGTTATGATTTAGTCCATGACCAGCTATATTTAATTAAATAAAGTAAACAAGGCTGAGACAACGAAAATTTGTTTCAGCCTTGCTTGTTGTTATAGTGTAAAATGAAGTATTAGTTAATAAATGGTTTTAATAATCTTAATTAGCAATCATTTATTTGGTTGTAATACTAATTAAAAATCAAATTAGTCGGAAGGTATGAGAATATTTACCCGCTGTGGGTGTGGCGTTATGGCTTTAGCCATTACACCACCGGGCGTGTTTGGAGCCTTACCGATTTTTGGTAAGGCTTCAAACCGAGGTTCGAGACCGCTCTGTGGCTCGGACCGGTCCGCATAGCAGGTAAATATTCTCATACCTGGAGACGGAACACAGTAAGACAATTTATAGGTGAATTTTTATGAAAAAAATAATTTCGAGTATTATTATTTTCTTGGCAATTCTTTTGACTGGCGTTGCTGTCTCGAAGAGCGATTCTATCAAGTATAATAATACGATGAATCGTTTGGGTATGAGTGAAGAAGCAGTCGTTTTGCATACTAAGTCCAAGAAAAATTTGGTCACTGCTGTCCAGGAATTGCATCAAAAAAAGAAGATTGCTAATTATCAATTGATTTTCTTTGAAAAGAGTAACAGTGATATTGGCTATATTTATGGTCATACTAAGATTAACAAGTTGCCGATTACTTCAGGCCGCTATTTCTCAATGGATGACTTTACTTCCCAGATTCCTTTTGCGGTCCAAGGTAAGTCGTCAGAAATTGAAGCATATAAGCCTCAGAGTCAATCGTATATTAAAGTTGATAATCGCTATATTTCAGTAATCGGGAATGTTGGTTTCGATGGAGCTGATATTCTGAATTTACAGACATTGGTATCATTGTCGCCCAATCAACCAAAATCTAAATATCACTTGAATCAAGTGACAACAGTTTTGGATGGTCGAGCTTTATCGAATAAAGAGAGTCTCAATAAAATCAAAAAGGTACTCCATGTGAAATCCATGCACAAATACGTGCCACAGACGGATGATTTTACCAATGTTGAAGCAAGTAATAATGGTGAACTCTATCTTGTGGGAATCGTGTTGCTATTGTTCTTAATAATTGCGATTGATTTTTACATCTTAGTACCGTTGAAATTTGATTTATCGAGATCGCATTTAACTGGTGATTTGAAGAATAATTATCGTAATGGATTATTGATTCGTTATCTAATTTATACATTGATTCCATTCGCTGCCGGCTTTGCATTTGTTAACTGGCGAATTGTTATCATCAGTCACGGAACATTCAATTTATTCATGACAGTCGCAATTTTGATCACCATCTTAGTTGGAGTGTCGCAAATATTCTTTGTAAAACGGAGTGAGTAGTTTAATGAAAGTCGATTTGAGTAATGACTTTAAAGAAAAATATCGTAATTTAATGGGGGAACGGTCAGAAAAGCTTTTTGCAGCTATTCAAGAGGACAGTCAAGAAGCTTTCCGACTAAATCCACTCAAAGCTAACTATCAAAATGTTTCGTATTCTTTAGATAAACCCTTGGAATACAGCAATATCGGTTATTTCGGTGATATTAACGGTAATTCAATTGACCATTTATCAGGTTATGTTTACAGTCAAGAACCCAGCGCCATGTACGTTACCGAAATCGTTGATCCACAAGAAAATGAGAAGATTTTGGATCTCTGTGCGGCTCCTGGTAGTAAGACTACTTATATTGCCTCAAAAATGGCTTCTCAGGGACTTTTAGTCAGTAATGAGATAAATGCTAAGCGTGCCAAGGTATTGTCTTCTAACATCGAAAGAATGGGTATTACTAATACTGTTGTAACTAATAATTCACCCAAGGACTTTGAAAAAAAGTTTGACGACTTCTTCGACAAAATCTTAGTTGATGCGCCATGTTCTGGTGAAGGTATGTTTCGTAAGGATCCAGAATCAGTTGAATACTGGTCATTGGACTACGTTGAACAATGTGCCAATCGTCAGCAACATATTTTAGACTCTGCTTACAAGTTGCTGAATCAAGGTGGGACCTTAGTTTATTCGACATGTACTTTCTCACCTGAAGAGAATGAACAAAATGTCGCTTGGTTCTTGGATAAGTATCCTGACATGCATTTGGCTGAAGTTAAAAAATATCTCGGTATGGAAGATGGTCGTCCAGAATGGGCAAATGGCAATCCTGAGTTGAAAAAGGCTTTACGCATGTTCCCAGATCAATTCAATGGTGAAGGACACTTCATGTGTAAGCTAGTTAAAGACGGGGAAACTGTTGAACCAAAGGAACGTCAAATCAATGATGGTCTTAAGAAAGATGATTTAAAATTTGTTCAACAATTTGCCAAAACTAATCTCAACAGTTTGACTCAAACAAATTGGCTTAAGATCAGTGATTTCTTGTATCAAGCAGCCAGTTTGGATAATCGTTTTAAAGGATTACACATTTTAAGAAATGGTCTAAAACTAGGCGAATTCAAAAAAAATAGGTTCGAGCCTGATATCGCGTGGATATTAGCACTCAAACCTGAGAAATTGAAGACGGTTTATGAATTGACTCAAGAGCAATTCGAAAAATACTTGCACGGTGAGTCAGTTATTTTAGATTCAAAGCCTGACTTTGACAATAAATGGATTGGTTTATCGTATCAAGGTAAATTGTTCAGTTGGGGTCGTTACAGTAATCAGCAAATAAAAAACGTCTATCCCAAAGGGCTTAGACGTTAGAAATTAATATTTCGTTGTTTCATATAATTAATTAAGTTCTCATCGAATACGATGGGAGCTTTTTTTATGTCCGCGATTGATTTAGCACCGATTGCTGCCATAATCAAACGCAATTGCTTAGTGAATTCATCGAAGAAGATTTCAGCTTCACTAAGAGAATATTTTTGTAAATGATGGAGCACTAAGCCTGACATCCCGACAGCACTAGCACCCATCCGAATCGCTTTTATGACATCCATTGGTGTTCTAACGCCTCCAGAAGCAAAAATGGTCATCTTATTTTGATAGGGTAGAGATTCCAAGAGTGATTCAACTGTTGATAGAGAAAAGCGGTCGAGATAGGTCAAATCTAACTCATGATTTCTAGCACTTTCAATCTGAGCAAAGTCAGTACCACCGAAACCAGAAATATCAACGTTACGAACGCCCACTCGATAAAGTTGAGCCAAGTTTTTCTGGGATATTCCAAAGCCAACTTCTTTAACGATTACTGGAACTGAAACGTGACTGACAATATCTTTAATATTATCTAACCAAAAGAATTCTTGATCACCTTCGGGCATAGCTAACTCTTGCAAAACATTCAGATGAATCTGCAACGCATTAGCATGCAACAAGTCAATCGTCTCTTGAGCCTGAGTAGCATTAGCCTTAGCAGATACATTAGCCATGACAAAGCCGTCTGGATTATTCTCGCGCAAAGTAGTAAATGATGCCTTAGTTTCAGCAGGAAGACGCAAATAAACGCCCATTGAGCCACTGGAAACGGGAATTGACAGCTTATGAGCTAACTGTGAAAGTTCTTCATTGAATTGAGCTGATTGACGAGAGCCACCAGTTATGGCGTTGAAATAAATTGGCAAGGCCATCTTACTGCCCAGAAAATTAGTCGACAAGTCAATGTCTTGCAACCGTAATTCCGGTAAAGCATCGTGCAATAGTCGAACACTGTCAAAATCAGCAAATGACTCGTCAGTAAAAAACTTTTCCGCTAAGAAAAGATGTTCAACTTTACGTTGCATTTGTGCATCCTGTTTAGGCATGAGCGATTGTGTCTCCGATTTTTAAAGTTAATGGGGTGATGCCAACTGCTTGCCATTCTTTTTTAAGTTCAGCAATATCGAGCTTTTTATCACTCAAAACGATTCCACAGTCACCGCCACCGGCACCAGAAGTCTTAGCTGAACCACCGAGGTTTTCAGCAATATCACAGAGCTTTGTTAAGAGTTCTGTTTCAATATGTACATCACTAAATTCAGCAAGATCTTTCAATAGTTCACGATACTTGCTGAACATTTCTTTAATTAAAGTTGCGTTGTTAGTCTTAAAGCCGTTGATTAAGTTCTCAACACTTTGACGACTAGCACTTAAAAAGTTTTGATACTTTTCGACCTTTTGAGCCTTTGTTAGGGCAATTCGGTCAACTAGGATTGAAGTTGAAGCTGGTGAACCAGTCCAACCAACAGTTAATTCCAAGTCGTCTGGCAATTCAAGACTACTGATCTGTAATTGGGGCCAATCAAGTGCCAGAATCTCAGTGATACTGTGATTTCTGATCATGTTGAAAATCCAGTTACGGTCAGGTGAATAATAAGCTACGATGCCACCAAAGGCACTTGCAGCAATATCGCCTAGGCTACCATTACCTTGAACTGACAAGTGGGAGATAGCTGAGATTTTGTAAATATCCATGGCTGTGAGACCCAAGTGATAGAAATCGCCTAAAGTCTTAACTACGGCAACGGTTACTGCGGCTGAAGAGCCTAAACCATATTTTTTGCCATCTTCTGAATCAAGTTCGCTAGTTACAAGTAAGTCGTAATAACTTAATTTACTGCCACTTTCCAGTGCATATTTTTCAACGAACTTGATAGCTGCCAAAATATATTGCAATTGACTTTCTGAATCGTCGAAGACTAGTTCCGTACCTTGACGGTTCCAGTGGATCAATTCTTTATTTAAGTTTTTGGATTGGATAGTACCACCATTTTGGGACTTGTTTACTGTCACGGTAACGTACTTGTTAACTGAAGTTAGGACAGCAGGGAAGCCCGTTTCAACAACAGCATACTCTCCAGCCAAATATAATTTTCCAGGTGCTTTTCCTGTAGACAAAAATATCATACCTTTCAATTTGTATCAGATGTATTGGATACCAGGACCGATATTGGCCACAACGGTAGTGACGTCTGATAATTGTTGTTCGATGTATGTCTGAACCTTAGGGAGCGATTCTTTCGTACATATAATTTTAACATTTGGACCGGCATCAATTGTAGCATACGCAAACA
This sequence comes from Companilactobacillus heilongjiangensis, assembly GCF_000831645.3. Classification (NCBI taxonomy): domain Bacteria; kingdom Bacillati; phylum Bacillota; class Bacilli; order Lactobacillales; family Lactobacillaceae; genus Companilactobacillus; species Companilactobacillus heilongjiangensis. Next base: position 1,281,567 of record NZ_CP012559.1, on the reverse strand, counting down.
AACCTTTTCGACGTAATTCCTGAATTAGTTGAATAATCCGAATAGTTTCCGGTGCAAAATATGTAAACGAAGGATCGGCAGAAAGCGTCAGAGCATGCATACTCATCGCATTGTGTTCCGAAATCTCACCAATTTTTTGAAGATCTTTTTGAGCAATTGCTTGCTTAATTTCTTTTATCTCTGAAGACACCAGTGTAACCCAATTTGGATAAAAAGGGGAGCTTTTTACGCTATTTTCCATCCCCATGGTCGAAGAAATTTTCTTGCTATGCTTATTTATCACTACCGACAATAAGGCTAAATCAATCTCTGGCGTTTCGTCAATTGGCACAGCAAAAGAAGACTCATTGTCATGTCCTGCTTGCCATTCAACGAATCCACCATAAATGGAGCGACTGGCCGATCCAGAACCGTTGCGAGCTAAAATGGATAGTTCCTGGCGACTTAAATCAAGCTGCTTAGTTTCGTTGATTGCTGCTGCTAGTGCCGCAAAACCTGAAGCTGATGAAGCAAACCCAGCTGAAGTTGGAACGTGATTGACTGTGTCTATTTGAAAGTGGTCAGTAAAAGAGTAAAAATTTCGAATTGTTTCTAAGTAATTTAAAATACGTTTATTCTGCGTATCATCGAGCAATTGGTTGTTTAGGTAAACAACATCTTTGTCGGAGTCGATAATCGTTGCTTTAGTATCGGTGTAGAACCGATCAAGTGTTAAGGATAAACTGTTTGTATAGGGTAATTTCAGTTGCTTATTTTTCTTACCCCAGTATTTGATCAAAGCAATATTTGTATAAGCTCGAGCTGTTCTAGTCAACGTCTGAGTCCTCCGCATAAATTGATAGTGGTTGAATCCAAGTTTGTTCAGCACCAGCTTTAACCAGAGCTTTTTGAATCATCTGGGCATTTTTCAGATTTCTAGCCAGACAGATAATACAGCCACCACGGCCACCACCAGTTATTTTACTGCCAAGAGAACCAGCACTATTAGCAGCTTCGATTAATTTATCAGTTTTAGGGATGGCCAAATTCAGTTTAGTCAAAATTTCATTGGCAAGTGAGAAGACCAAGCCTAATTGTTTGAGATGTCCAGTTGTTAAATACTCACTGGCAGACGTCGCATAGTCGCCTAATTGTTGTAAGTAGGCACCAATTTTCTTTTCGTCAGCATCATACATTTTTCTGACGTCAGCGACGGTTTCCTTAGTCTTACCTTTGACACCAGAATCAGCAATCACGATGAAACCATCGGAATTGAAATTAAAGTGTTTAGGAGCAACATCCTTGCCAAATTTAATTGGATCTTCGGAACTGACGGTCAAGGCATCTAAGCCGCTTGCTTTACCATGGGTGATAGTTTCCGATTTGTTTACGTAATCTAATAATAGCTGGTGATCAAGTGACTGATTGAAGCAGTCAAAGAATGCATGCGTAATTGCGGCCGCAATGGCAGCTGACGAACCCATGCCACGTTCAATTGGCAAACCACTGTCAATACTGATGGTGTACTTGATATGTTCTTGATTTAACTGTTTGTCTAGTAGATCGATTAAATATTTAACGCCTGACAATGAGTCAGGGATTTGGTCAATTTTTCCGGCATAATACTTTGAAGTTAGAAAACTAGCTTGACTTTGTTTGATTTTAACAATCACGGGGGTACTCAAAAGGGGAATTGCGAAGGCAGGGTAGCCGTAAACTACCGCATGTTCTCCCATAATAATCGTTTTTCCGTGACTTTTACCTATTCCTTTAAGCACATGCTCACCTCATATTCTCTAAGTCTTTATTTTATACATCTATTCCAATGATTTCCACTTTCTTACAATTAACTATGATAAAATTTTTGCGGGTGATGAAAAATGACATTAAATTTTGTACTTGGTAAAAATCAATATGACCACCATCAAAAGATGATGGAATTGTTTCAAGAAGATTTCCAAAAAGATCCTCAGGGACAATTTTTCTTTCTTGTTCCCAATCATATTAAATTTGAATCCGAAATAAATATTCTCAAATCATTTGATCAAGGAGACGGGAAGATTGTTGCTACAAACAATGTTCAAACTTTCTCCTTCTCACGTTTGGCTTGGTATTTTTTGCGTGACAGTAGCGATTATAATTTAGAAACCTTAACGCAAACTAAATCAGCCATGTTATTAAAAGAAATCGTTCAGGTACACCAAAAGGACCTGAAGATTTTTAAGCACATGATCGATAAGCCAGGATTTATCGACCAGATGATTTCCCAATTCGACGAATTTTTGAACGGACAAGTTCAACCAGATGATATTGGGGATGTACTGGCTCAAAATCAGACAGATGTTTTTGCGGATAAAATTGCTGAACTTAACTTAATCTACAGCGAATATTTGCAAAAAATTCAAGGTTATAAGACAAATGACTTTCAATTAGAAGCTCTGGCAGACTTTCTCAATCAACGGCTTGATACGTCGCATTATCATTTCTATATTGAGGGATTCTCAACATTTACAGCCGCTGAACTTAATTTGGTCGAAACGATGGCTATTAACAGTCATAATCTCGATGTTTCATTGGTGATCACTGATAAAGCTAGCAATGGAAAAGATGATTCCGAGTTCTTCATGCGTCCAGTGCGTACATATCAGCAATTGACGGATTTTGCTCGTAATCAACGTATGGAAACACACAGTCTTTTTGCCAAAGATTTACGTATCAATCAAGATTTGGCTAAATTGGAAGATTATTGGATTCAGTCTAGTGGAGTGGGGGCTATTAAGCCAAGTACTCTCGACAACAAGAATTCAATCCAGATTTGGAAAGCCACTGATAAGCAGACCGAAGTATCAGCCATTAGTTCATATATCAGACGATTAGTGGCCCGCCAAGATTATCGTTACAAAGATTTCTTGATTGTGGCTCGTAATTTATCTGAATATGGTTCCTTTATCGAATCATTTATGGAAAATAATGAGGTGCCATACTTCATTGATTTACAGAAGAAGATGGCTAACCATCCCTTTAAACGCCTACTGGATCTCTTATTTGCAATTCATGACCGCGGAATGCAAGAAGACGATGTTATCAGTCTTTTGCGGACTGAATTATTAATTCCTGAAGAATTTGCGAACGATATTGCCGGATTCCGTGAAGCAGTCGATTTAACAGAAAACTATGCTTTAGCAAATGGAATTACCAAACGTAACTGGATGGGGGATGCTTTTAGTCCCACCGTTAAATTAGATTCCAAGTCGGATTCAGTACGTTTGAATGAATTTAAGCAAATCAACGTTATCAAAGCCTTTATTAAAAATATTGCTAAGCAATTAACAAAGTTTCTAGATGATCCAGCTGATTCTACTACTAGTGCTGCTGCTCTCTATGAATTTTTAAATAAAAACAGTGTCTTTACGGAGCTATTGAAATGGCAACAACAAGCAACCGAGGAGAAAAATCTTACCTTGGCTGATCAACCAGTTCAAATCGTCAGTTTATTCAATCAAATCCTTGATGAATATGTATCAGTCTTTGGCGAAAAGACCTTTGATTCTAAGGATTTCATCAGTATTTTGGATGCTGCCTTTGAAAGTGCTACCTATTCGCAAGTTCCATCAACTTTGGATGCTGTCAGTATTTCCGAAATAGGGATGATTCAACCAGATAATCGAAAAGTTACGTTTATTCTGGGCAGTACGACTAGCAACATGCCGGGTTCAACCGTCTCTAACAATTTGGTTACCGATGATGAACGTGGTTTCTTGAATGAGAATTTGACCGATGGCAAGTTCTTGAAAGATTCAGATGAAGTCGTCAATAATTCCGAACCATTCTTGCACGACATTACTTTCACGACTAGTTCGACACGCTTGATTTTTACGTATCCCAACTTGTCAGAAGATAGCAAACAACAAGATTTATCAAGTTACGTTAAACGTATTCAACAACATTTTGATTTGACGATTGAAGACAAATTAGCCAATCCTGAAATTGTTGAAGCTGACTATAATCACGTCTTGGAATACATTGGCTCCAAAGCATCGACGTTGAATTATTTGATTCGTGTGTCACGTGCTGCATTGGATAAACGAGTGGATGTGCCGAATGCTTGGAATTATGTCAAAAATCAATTAACACAGCGTGAACCAGAAGTAGCTGACTTTGCTTTGAGTTCTTTGGCATATAAAAATGAACCAATCGCTTTGAATCCGGAAACTGTCAGTGCTTTGTATGGCGACAAAATTCAAGTTTCGATTTCGCAGCTGGAAACATTCTATATGAACGAGTATGAGTATTTCTTGAAATATGGCTTGCGTTTGTATCCGCGTCAATTATTTGAAATCACACCAGCTCAAACGGGATCGATTTTCCATGCGGTTTTGGATGCACTGGTTAAATATTTGAACAAGACTGGTAAGAATCTCGTGGACTTTGAAGATACTGAAATCACGGCTTTAGTTGGTGATTTATTTGCTGAGCAAGCTGAATTGCCAGAAAACAAGATTTTTAAGTCATCTGACCGAATGCTTTATATTTCTAATAAGCTGCAGAGCACTTTGGTGCAATTGGTTAAGAATATGAAATTGCAGTATAAACGGAATAAGTTTGTGCCTAAGCGTTCAGAAGTTACGTTTGGACGTTTGAATAATGAAGAAGATTTGCCATATATGGTTTATCGCTTGCCTGATGGGCATGAAATTTATGTTCGTGGAAAAATTGACCGAATTGATGAAATGGAACTTGATGACCGTTCATATTTGGCCATCATTGACTACAAATCCAGTGACCGTAGATTTGATTACTCACAATTTCTTGATGGGATTACGATGCAAATGCCAACGTACATCCAGAGCGTTAGTGAAAACTTGGACCGCTTTAAGGATGGCAACAAGGACATTAAGATTGGTGGAGCTTTGTATGAACACATTGTCAATCCATTTATCCCCTTGAAGAAGACTAGTACGTCACTGCAACAACAGATTTTGAGCAAGTTCAAATTGCAGGGAATTCTACTTAATGATGAGGAATTATTGGATAACTTTGATTTAGAAGCTCGGAATAAAAACACTAAGAGATCTGATAAATCACCAGTCGTCGGTTTTAGTAAAAAAGAAGTTATTACCGATGATGATTTGTTCAAGATTCTCAATTACAACCGTCATTTGATTAAAAATGCTGGAGAAAAGATTTATTCTGGAAAATTGCAGTTGAATCCATATCGCTATGCCAAAAAGACAGCCTTGCAATACAGTGATTATCGACCAATTTTTGAATTCGATGCGATGTTACCTGAAAATGAATATCACGACATCATTAATTACAACAAAGAAGACGTCTTAGATAAAATCGGCGAAGTTTTGGAGGAGAAAGATAATGCCTAAATGGACTGCTGACCAAAAAAAAGCGATTGAACACCGTGGACATGATATTTTAGTTTCAGCTGCGGCTGGTTCTGGTAAAACAACAATTCTAATCGAGCGTATTTTGCGTGAACTAATTGGTGACGAAGATCATCAGCCAGAAGATATTGAACATTTACTTGTGGTAACTTTTACTGAAGCTGCAGCACAGGAAATGAAAGAAAAACTCTTACGAGCTTTGAAAAAAGAAGTCAATAAGACTCAGGATTCGGAAATTAAACATCATTTACAAAAACAAATTTATCATGTACCGATGGCTAATATCAGTACGATTCATGCGTTTTGCTTGAGTGTTATCAAGAAGTTTTACTACGTGATTGACCTCGATCCAAACTTCCGTTTGTTAAGTGATGATACTGAAAAGTCGATCATTCAAGAGCAAGCTTATGATCTGATTCGCGACGAATACTACAGTAAAGACGATGCCGATTTTATCGACTTGACTAATAACTTTACCAACGACCGCTCTGATGATGGTTTAAAGGACGTTATTTTTAAAACTTATGATTTTGCGATTACTAACCGAGACACGGATACCTGGTTGGATAATTTGGTGACGCCTTACCAATTTAAAGATAGTTTTATTGAAACAGACTTTTATAAGCAAGAGTTCTTGCCCCAAATCAAACAAAGACTGGAAGATTTACGTCAGTATAACCGTGAGACTGTTGACTTCGTGGGTAACGATGAATTAGCAAACTCATATATGCCTGTTTTAAGAGAACGTGATGAAAAAATTGGTCATTTGGAAGAGTCAATGTCACAGATGTCCTATCAAGAGTTACGTGAAGAATTGATGACCTTCAAGATTGATGCTAAGAAGGATAAAGTGGGCAAAGCCGACAAAGAGGGTAAAGATGACACCTTGATGAAGGCTGCAGGAAAAATGGCTTCAAACTTTACCACACGCCGTAACAAATTAATTGAAGATTATTTCATGCGTTCTGAAGATGAAATCAATCAATCTTTACGTGACGCTGAAGGATTAATTAATAAATTGGTCGAAGTTGAACGTCGTTTCATCAAGAAGTTCGACGATTTAAAAACCAACAGTCATGTACTAGATTTCAATGATTTAGAACATAAAGCTGTTGATATCCTTAACGGTGCGGTTGATGGCCGTAAGATTGCTCAAGAGTTCTATCAAAATAAATTTAACGAATTAATGATTGATGAATATCAAGATGTTAATGAAATGCAGGATCGAATCGTTGATCTTTTGTCGTGTGACAGCAATCACCGTTTCATGGTTGGTGATATCAAACAGTCAATCTATGGATTCCGTCAAGCTGCTCCCAGACTATTTACGGAAAAGTACGACCGTTTCCAAAGGGATGATAATGACGCCGAATTAGTTCAATTATCCAAAAACTTCCGTTCTTCTAAAGCGGTTGATGACTTTGTTAACCAAATTTTCACACGAATTTTTGACAAGCAAATTGGTGATATTGATTATGATGAAAAAGCTAAATTGGTGACGGGAACCAGTTTTCCGGACAGTGTCGACACTGAAAATGAGTTTAACGTTTATTTAGCACCCGATGACGAAGATGACGGTGAAGAACCAACTGACGAGTTGAATGAAGAAAGTCTCAGTAATCAAGCTGAAATCAGTAAGCGCCAAACGTTGATCAGTGCTGCCGCAACTAAGATTCAATCCTTGATTAGCAGTGGTTTTGAAATATACGATAGCAAAATGGATAAGGACACTGAAGCAGAAAAGATTCGTCCTTTGAAATATTCTGACATTGCAATTTTGGCTCGGACTCGTGATAACAATACCGACATTGTGTCTTATTTCTCGAAGGTCAATGTGCCGGTAATGGTAACTGATGCTCAAAACTATTTCCAAACGACGGAATTACAAATCATGATGGCAATGCTTAACATTGTTGATAATCCATATCAAGACATCCCTTTGGTGGCTGTTTTGCGTTCGCCAATCGTTGGCTTGAATGAGGAAGAATTAGCTGAAATCCGTTTGGTCGACAAACGAAATATGTATTACACAGCAATTCAAAAGTATTTGAATCAAGAAGACGCTAATGAACATATTCAAAATAAGTTGAAATCGTTCTTGCTACAATTGGAAAACTATCGCGACTTTGCTAATAAAAATAGTATTGCTCGGTTGATTTGGAAAATTTATCAAGAAACTGGTCTGTTGGAATACGTTTCAGGGATGCCTGGTGGGAAACAACGTGCTGCTAATTTGCATGCTTTATACCAACGTGCCAATGCCTATGAAGAAAATAATTTCAAAGGATTGCACCAATTCATCAGTTTTATTCAACGAATGCAAGACCTTGATAAGGATTTAGCGCAACCAAATAGTATTGAAGCCAATGATGATACCGTCAAAGTTATGACAGTTCACGGCTCTAAAGGCTTGGAGTTTCCAATTGTCATGTATTTGGATATGAGTAAGAACTTCAATATGATGGATGTTAACTCCAACACAGTCTTTGATGCCCAAAAAGGTATTGGGATTACCTTGGCTGATAACGAGACACGTCTGCAATATCGAACTATGCAACGTGGCGTGATTAGTAATCAAAAGAAAATCTCGACCGTTTCTGAAGAAATGCGCCTCTTGTACGTTGCTTTAACACGTGCTAAGCAAAAATTGATCATGTTCGGGTTTGCAAAAGATGAATCTAAGCTATTTCAAGCATTTGATAAACCAGCAACCGGTGGACTACTTAATGCTTCAGCTAGACTTGGTGCTAACAATTTCCAAAACTTAGTTGGGATGAGTACTTTGAATGGTGTCGATACTGAAGAGTATTACGATGACGAGATTAAGCTGCGTTTTAACGTCATACCAGTTGCCGCCACAACCAATCAAGCTAAAGAAATCATTATTCCTAAAGCTGCTCCGGAACCAATCAATGAAACATTTAAGAAGTCAGTTTCTGGAATTCTAGATTTCAAATATCCATATCAAGAATCAGTTGAAACAACCGCATACCAATCTGTTTCCGAAATTAAGGGCTTATTCGCCGATCCAGATGATGAGAATATGGCTGAAGATTTACTCGAGGACCGTTATCGTTATAACCTCGGTTCATTTGACAAACCGCAATTTTTGACACAATCAAAGAAAGTAACGAATACTGAAGTAGGTAGTGCAACGCACTTAGTCTTACAAAAAATTTCTATTGAAAAAACTCCAACAGTCGTTGACTTTGACGAATTGATTCAAGATTTGGTCAACCAAAAATTATTGACGGATGAATTAGCTGAAAAAATTGACCGACAAGGGTTAGCCGACTTTTACCAAAGTGATTTAGGACAGTTAATCGTTCAAAATCATGAGCGTGTTAGTCGTGAATTTCCTTGTTCAATCCTGATGCCGGCCGAAAAGTTGTTCAAAACCGATATCAAAGACTATTCCACTAACGATAAAATATTAGTTCATGGTATTATTGATGGTGTGATTGAATTGGACAGCGGAATAACGATTTTTGACTATAAGACGGATCATGTCACAGCTGAAAATCATTCGGAATTAATTTCGAAATATTCTGGACAAGTCAATTTATATGCAGAGGCAATCTCTGCCATTAAAAATCAACCCGTAGAGGGTAAATATCTTTATTTCTTGAAGACTAACGAAGCAGTCAGCCTTTAGAAAACAAAAGATGAGAGGTGAATGATTTGAAAAATTCTTACGCTGTTGTTGATTTAGAGACGACCAATTCTAATTGGCACGACAACGGGCGTATAATTCAATTCGGCTGTGCCCTTATCGAAGATGGTGAAATTACACATATTTATGATCAAAAGATCAATCCCAAGGTACCAATTCCTGGTCGTATCACAGCTTTAACCGGCTTGAGTGATGACGATGTTAAGGATTCACCAACATTTGAAGAAGTTGCACCTGATATTTTTAAACTTTTAAAAAATCGAGTTTTTATTGCACATAACGTGAATTTTGATTTGACCTTTTTAAATCGAGAACTTAAACGTATCGGAATGAATCAACTGAATATCAAAGCTATCGATACTGTTGAATTAGCGCAGATTCTTTTCCCAACAATCAGCAGTTATAAGTTACAAGATTTAACGCATTATTTAAGCATTGAGCATAAAAATCCGCACAGTGCCAACAGTGATGCCCATGTAACTGCTGAATTATTCTTAATCATTTTGAAACGGATTCAACAATTGCCGTTGGAAACGTTACGAATGTTAACTAAGTTTGGTAAGAATACAATCCGTGAAACTAATTTAGTTTTTAAAACTATTTTGGAAGAACGGGAACAGACAGCTCGGACAGAAGTTTTACCGGCTTATCTGTTTGAAAAAAATGGCTTGATTTTACGCAAAAAGGATTACCACGTCAGTGAACAAATTGATCATTCGACTAAATATCCTTTAACACGTGAAGCCAAAAAGGAACTATTAGACGGCGTTTTGGATTATCGAGTAAATCAATCTAAATTGATGGATAACATTTATAAGACAAGCCAACATCGCGACAAAGTCAAAAAATGGAATTTGATTGAAGCGCCAACTGGTGCCGGTAAGACTTTGGGTTACTTATTGCCATTGTCTTATTTGGTCAATAATGATCAAAAACTTGTCGTTGCGACAACTACCAAAGTCTTGCAGCAACAAATTCTGGAACAGTCAATTCCATTGTTGAATCAAGTAACGAACAATAATTATCATGCTGAAATTGTCAAAAGCAGCTATAACTTTATCGATTTAGACAGATTCTTTGAGGCATTGGATAATTATCGTCTGCACAGCCACACGGCTATTTTGAAGATGAAGATTATCGTTTGGTTGACTATGACGACAACAGGGGACTTGAGCGAGTTACATTTGACTAACTACAACAGTCCGCTGTTCAGTATTATTCGTCATCGTGGTGAGCCAAAAGAAAATACGATTTTTAGCAATGATGATTTCTGGATGTATCAACAGAACCGTTACTTGGAGTCAAAGATCTTAGTTACCAATCAGGCTTTCTTAGCACGTCATTTGGACAGTCAATTCTGGGGTGGCAATTCTTACTTGGTTATTGATGAAGCTAATCACTTTGCCAGTGGCTTGCGGGATGCCAGTTCACCAACAATTGATTTCTTGCAAATGAATGAATACGTCAAGAAAATCAGTGATATTTTGTATCAAAATCGAGTTACATTACGTTATGCCTTTACCGAGGTGACGACTCAACTTTGGAATTATCAAGATCTCCAAAATATGGAGACTCATTTCCAAGCCGTTGATGAACTGATGGAACGTCTTGAATACAATATATTTGGCAACTACGTTCGTAACAAGGTTCGATTCAAGGACCGTGAGAACTTCGTTTCAATTCTCGATAGCAGCAACGAGTTTGGTAAGAAAAATGCTGAAATGATTGAATTGTTGTCAGATTTGATTGTTGAGTTGTCGTTGATTTCTAACCGTGTTGAGACATTATTCGATCAATATAATTTCCAAAAGAACTTTATTTCCGTTGAGTTATCAAAGGTTATTTCTAATTTAACGATTGAAAATTCTAAGTTAGAAACTGTTTTGAAGAACTTGGATGAACTATTGCAAGCACTTCAAGGCGATGACAATAAATTTGGTGTTCAACTGGATATGCGTGATTATTATGATCCTAAGACGTTGAAGATTAGCTGGAGACAGTATGACATTCACGATTTAATTGCGGAAACGACCGATCGATTCAGTCAGATTTTTGCGATTGGGGCGGCTATTACCGTTCAAAAGGATTTCTCACACTTTATCTTGGATACGCAGCTCAATCAGAATCAGATTAATCAAATGGTAATTCTGCCTGATACCAATAGTATTTCGAAGAATAGTAAGATTTATTTGCCAGCTGATTTGCCAGATATCCAGTCACTTTCAAGCGATGCCTACTTTGACATGGTGACAAGTTATATCGTTGATGTGCTAGATAATCTCGACCATCAAACGATGATTCTTTTCAACTCATTGAACACGTTGAGCAAAGTCTACGAGCGTTTGATGGGTACTGATGTCAAAGAGAAGTGGGAAATTTTGGCCCAAGGCGTAACTGGTTCGAATGAGAAGATCAAGAAGCGCTTTGCGATTGGTCAACGTTCCGTGTTATTAGGTGCCAATTCCTTCTGGGAAGGTGTCGATTTTCCTAAGAAAGTTCTCGAAATTTTGATTGTAACAAGAATTCCATTCGAATCTCCTGAACAACCAGATGTGAAGATTAAACAAGATATTCTTAAACAACAAGATATGAACGTCTTTAAAGTGGACTCTTTGCCAAACGCCATTTTACAATTGCGTCAAGGATTAGGTAGATTGATTCGAACACCGACAGATCGTGGTGTCATTCTATTGCTAGATAATCGAATTTTGACGAAGAGCTACGGTAAAATGATTTTAGATTCATTGCCAAAAGGGTTACCAATAATCAATGAGGATATGGATTTAATTAAAAAAGATATAAATGAATTTTTGAATTAGGTAAAATATTGCTAGAATGTAACGTGTAGTGCTAGTTAAATATTCCGTCTACAGAGCTGGGAAATATTCACAAGCTGTGCGGACCGGTCCGAGCCAAAGTACGGTCTCGAACCTCGGTTTGAAGACTCGACACAGTTCGTCGAGTCTTCAAACACGCCCGGTGGTATAAGTACGGGAAATTTCTCCCGTACTTATACCACTACCACGGCACACAAATATTTCCCAGCTCTTCCGACTGAGTAATCAGTAATAATTGAATGTAAAAGTATTCAATTGCTTTTCCCGATAATTTGTTTTAATGCACGGAATTTTTTCCATTATTAGTCGGAAGTGCTTGCATATTTAACATGCACTGTGCGTTATTAATATCTTTGTTATTTAAAAAAGGACGTATTATGAATAGAAGTACAAAAATCTTATTGACTTTATCTCTGATTGCATTGGCAGTGGTCTCGGCCTTAACTTATTTGAACCTTTCTTTTGCACCATATTCGAGTGCAAAGTCGCAAGCTAATGACATTGCTAAAGAAAAAGCGGGTATTGTTCAACCAGATTATTTCGGTAACTATACGCGAGAAAAGCAATATTATTCCGTAGGTGGCTTAACCAAAGGTCAAAAGTATCGCTATATCATCATCAATGCCAAGAGTGGTAAAACAGAAATCTTTAACAAAAATAACGCTCCCGTTCGTCAAACAGTTGTTGATACCGTCGCTTCAAACTATGGTGCTAAAAAGATTCTCCACATCAATCTTGGTTTATATAAAAATAAGCCAACGTGGGAAGTAGCATTCCAAAAGAAGAATGGTAGTGTTGGATATAACTTGATCGATTTCAGAACAGGGAAGAGTTTACAAATTATCAATAATATTTAGGTTTTCCGTCTCCAGAGCTGAAAGGTATTAACCTGCTGTGCGGACCGGTCCGAGCCATAGTGCGGTCTCGAACCTCGGTTTGAATGCTTGCAAAAACCGCAAGTATCCAAACTCGCCCGGTGGTGTAATGGCTAAAGCCATAACGCCACTTTCACTGCATGTTAATACCTTTCAGCTCTTCCGACTCTTTTGTCGGCTGCGGTAAATTTTAAATATTATATAGATTAAATAAATAATCATTTGATAAAAGTAATTTGAGCCAAAAACTCTAGAGTTACAATTACCCTAGCCGGAGGTTGATAGCAGTGAAAATTGTTGTCAACCGGAGGTGGCATAATAAAAATTTTCTTAAAAAAGAGTCGAGATTAATTGTGTTCTCGGGCTTTTTTTATTCACTGGAGTAAATAATATGAACGATGAATTATTTAATAGTTTTGTCGACAGTGGCAGCACTAATATCAACAATTTAGTTTTGAAAAACTACCACAAATTAGGTATGACTGAAAAAGACTTGGTAGTCTATTTGGCTTTGTCCATGTACGCCCAACAAGGAAATACTTTCCCTATGGCCAAGGACCTAGCCAATGATACCGGTATGGATGAAACAAGTATCTATGCGGTTATTCAGGGCATGATCAAACTTGGTATCATTGAATTGAAGACGGTCATGGATCATCATCAACAACGTGATATTTATTCTTTGACACCAATCTTTCACCGTATTAAAAACTTGTTGAGTCAGGAAAGACAATCCAACCAAAAGGACAAATTGATGTCTGATACGGAAGAATTGTTCAAAAAAATTGAAGTCGAATTTGGGCGACCATTGTCACCAATTGAACAAGAACAGATTCATCAGTGGATTGATGACGACCATTACAGTATTGATTTAATAGATTTGTCATTGCGTGAAGCTGTTTTGAATCAAGCATATTCATTGAAATACATGGATCGAATCCTAATTAGTTGGGAAAAGAGTAATATTAAGTCAGCGGAACAATTACAAGAACGTCGAAAGAAGCTGGGATATTAATATGTTAAAAGATGAGCAAATTGTCTGGGCAATTCACCAGATGGAAGAAGATATTGGACCAATTGGTCCATCACTTGATTCAAGAACTCCATTTCAGTATTTGGTATCGGTTATTCTGAGCGCTCAAGCAACCGATGTTTCGGTTAATAAAGTTACACCGATTTTGTTTGGAAAATATCCTGAACCAAAAGACTTGATGAATGCCAATATTTCGGATGTTGAACAAATTATCAAGAGCGTGGGTCTATTCCATAACAAAGCTAAAAATATCATTGAGACCGCCCGAATTGTCCATGAAGAGTTAAATGATGTGGTACCAGAAACTCGTGCTGGAATTATGAAGTTACCTGGAGCGGGTCGGAAAACGGCAAATGTCGTTTTAAGCGATGTTTTTGGTCAGTCCACTTTTGCGGTTGATACACATGTATCGGCCATTTCTAAACGACTGCATTTCATCGATGCTAAAGCTAATCCGGTCCAAGTTGAAAAGAAAATCGTCAGCGTTATGGAACCTGAAGAGTTGCATCGAGCACACCATACGATGATTGAATATGGTCGCAAGTATTCAATGAAGACCGATCCAGCTAAAGAGACTAATCAATTGATTTTGGACTGTGATCGTTTAAATAAAGAGAATGAAGATAAATAAAAATAGTGTTGGATGTAGTTGCCACTTGCAAGAAATGCGATAGAACGTAACTCTTTTCCAACCAAATCAAAAAAGCACCCTGCAGTCCAAAGTTGGATTGCAGGGTGCTTTTTTTGAGTCTTAAACATATTTATTCAGTAGCTGAGGAACCGTTAGTGCTGGCTCCACTGTTAGTTGTACTGCCGGTGTTGCCAGTTCCACCAGTGGATGTGCCACCGCCGTTAGAATCGCCAGTAGTTGTACCGCCACCGTTACTATTGTTATTGCCGGTCGAAGTACCACCATTATTGTTATTTGAAGTGGTACCGCCATTGCTGTCGTTTGAACCGGTATTATTGTTGTTATTAGTTGTTGAGTTATTATCTGAAGTCGTGGAATTACTGTCAGTTGAATTATCCTTGTCTGAACCAGTACCAGTTTCACTGTTGCTATCGGAAGTAGTGTCATTTTCCTCATCGCTAGATTCGGAACTGCTACTTGATGGGCGACTAGTTGTTACTTGGTTAGTGCTTGAGCTAGAAGCACTGCTTGTGCTGTAATCAGAGTCTTTATAAGGGTCATATGGAGCGTGTCCCTTAACAAATAATTCTCTTGTGTATGATGATGAGCTAGAACTTGGAGAAGCTACAATTGGTGTAGTTGTACTTGAAGTCTTGATCATCGCAGACACAACTGAACTAGGTTTCTTCCAGTTAGGATTGCTGTTAGTTTGATTTGCCAAGTAGCTCATTTCAGCTTTGTAAATCTTACCAGCAACTGATTGGTAGGTTGATGAAATACCACTTTGGTTAGGTGAATCATAACCCGTCCAAACACTCATTGAGTAATTCTTTGTATAACCGTTATACCATGAATCCATTGCTGTACCGCTTAAAGCAGCATTTGTTGCAATAGCTTCATTAGAATAGTTAGTTGTACCAGTCTTACCAGCTTGATGTAGTCCCGAGATGTTGGCGTAGGTAGCGTAAGATGAAGGCACACCCTTGAGCATATCGGTGATCATGTAAGCTGTTGAATCCTTCATTGCTTCAGTACCAGACTTGCTGTAGTTGTGAACTAAGCCATCAGCTGTCTCAATTTTTGAAACATAGTATGGTTTGTAATAAGTTCCACCATTAGAGAAAGCTGCATAAGCAGAAGCTCCCTGAAGTGAAGAAACTTTACTACCGATACCGGCTGATAATCCTTCGTCACTACCGATGGTAATGCCAAGCTTTTTAGCAAACGTTTTAGCTTGGGTAAAGCCAACTGCTGATAAAGTTCTGATAGCAGGAACATTACGAGAGTTAACAAGCGCTTTTCTCATACTCATTTCACCCTCATATTGTTCATCCCAGTCCTTCAACTGAATATCGGTACCAGGGTAAGTGTATTCGGAATCATCAACTTGATGGAACGTTGACCAGTTAAGATATTCGATTGCTGGAGCGTAGTCCAAAATAGGTTTCATAGTTGAACCGTTGCTACGGCCAGTCTGAACAGCTCGGTTCAAACCAAATTGAATATCGCCTAAGTTACGACCACCGACCATGGCAACGACTTTACCATTGTTAGGGTTGACGATTGAAGCTCCGACTTGCATCTTAGAATCAGGGAACTGAACGTAATTAGCAGAGTTAACGATGTTGTAAAGTTTTCTTTGGGCATCGTAATCCATATTGACAGTAATCTTTAAATTGTCTCGATATGGATCAAAGCCTTTCTTCTTAACTTCAGTAATGGCTTCCTTGATGTAAGGGTCAGAAATAATACGTTTGTTATTATTGCTGTTGCTTACTTTCTTATAAGGTTGCAAACCACTGCTGATTGGCGTATTGATGGCTTCATCAGCCTGAGCTTTGGTAATCTTATTGTTATCGTACATAGCATTGATGACGAGATCACGTCTTTGCTTGGCCTCGGTAGGGTGAGTATACGGATCGTAATTACTTGGAGCATTTGGCAAACCAGCTAAAAGTGCCATTTCTGGTAAAGTTAGTTGTTTCAAAGTTTTGCCATAATAGTATTTAGCTCCAGTTTCCATACCGTATATACCGTTATTTAGATAGACCTTATTAATGTAAAATTCCAAAATTTGTTGCTTAGAGAACTTTTGACTGACACGCATGGCCAGCCAAGCTTCTTGCATTTTACGTTTAAAGGTTTGATCTTTGGTATCAGTCGAGAAGACGGTCAGCTTAATCAGTTGCTGGGTTAAGGTACTACCACCTTGCAACGTTCCTTTAGTAACATTGTTGAAGGCTGATTTAGCAATTCTGATTGGATCGACTCCAAGTGGTTCATTGTAGAAGTTTTTATCTTCAATCGAAACTACGGCATCTTGCATTGTTTGAGGAACTTTATCAATTGTTGCGTAATTTCTTTTATTGTCTCCTAGTGAAGCAATCGTCTTACCGGAGGAATCAACAATGGTTGAAGAGCCACCACTTTGAAGATTTTCCTGACTGACTGCTGGAGCTCTGAAGGCATAGTATACGAAGATGAACAAAAATATTCCAATTAAAACTGCGGCGATTGACGCAACCCATTTAAAAATATTTTTGAAGGTGAATATACTTTTATTATTCATGTTTCTCCTTCCCACTTTCTATTAATTGTTGTACCGCATCAATATAGGGTAGAGTAGGATCGTAATTAGCTTTGATTTCAATCGAACAGTCGATGATATCTTGCAATTGGATCGATTTGGCACCCTCATGTTTTTGCGCATCCCAGTGTTCGAAGAGATCATCTGCTGGCATTACAAAATAGCGTTTTAAGGTTACATATTTTATAATAACAAAACAGATGCCACCTTGTTTTTGACACATCCTCAAATGGTCAATTTGGTGCTGATGGAAATTCTTCAATGGAAAGGTATTTTTATTCTTGGTTTCCTTGGCCTCAAAGTCAACGTAATAACCGTGGTAAACGCCATTGTAATCAGTTGTTGATGCTTGTCTGAAATAGGCTTCTCTAACGACAGCCCGACTTCTTTTTGGATAATCAACTTTAACAATTTGAAGTGGTGTTGGTTTTTTATAAATTACGGCAACTTCGTGACTACGGTAATACTTGTTGCTTTCATTAATTTCTTCTTCCAAGGTCATTCCACGATCACCGAAAATCATTTTCTTTTTGGCAGTCGTTTCGGTGCTGACCTTTGGAGAAGGTTTTGATGGACTGTTAAAGATTCGTCCATCGGGGTAGTTTATTTTCAAAATATCAACTCCTACTGTGCAAATTATACCATGATGGCAAAGATATTAATTATTGGGGGGATTCTTTATGATTAAAAATTTATGGATCACCGGGTACCGCTCTTATGAGCTAGGTATTTTTAAAGATAATGACCCAAAAGCTAAAGTAATTCAAGACTTTTTTGAACAAAGGATTACTAATTACGCCGAAGATGGGACCGAATGGATCCTAACTGGGGCGCAAATGGGAACGGAACAAATTGTTGGAAAAGCAGTTCAAGAAATAAAGAAAAAAGACTATAATATTAAACATGCAGTAATGTTGCCGTTTTCAGAATTTGGCAGTCAATGGAATGAAGCCAATCAGACATTGTTAAATGTTTTTTTAAGAAATGCGGACTATGTTAATAAAGTTAGTAATATGAGTTATCATAATCCTAGGCAATTGAAACTATGGCAAGAATTTATGCTAGAACATACTGATGGTGCGCTGGTATTCTATGATCCCGATAGTGGTGGAAAACCAAAGTACGATTATGAAGCTATCAAGGACTATCAAGACCGTGGGAATAACTATCAGTTGGAATTAATTGATTTTGATTCTATGCAAGACTTTGCTAATATGTTATATGATAGTTAAGGTATAAGATAAATCGACAATAATTAACACTGGGGTGTTTAAAAATGAACAACATGAATGGAATGAATCAACAAAATGGTAATGGTAATGATCTTTCTTTAAATTATCAACCAAATGATATTTTACAAAAAGAATTTAAAACTAAGATGCGTGGCTATGACCCAACTGAAGTTGATCAATTCTTAGATGGAATTATCAAGGACTACGAAACTTTCTCAAATGAAATTAGTCAATTAAAGTCAGAAAATGACCGTTTGATGCAAGCTCACAATGCTGGTGCTGGCAATACAAGTAATCATGGTCAAGGTCAAAATTTTCAACAACCAAGACAAAATACTAATAATAGAATGAGACCTCAACAAAAGCCTGCTATGAGTGCTACTGCTGAAGCTTCAACTAATTATGATGTTTTGAAACGTCTTTCAAATCTTGAAAAACGTGTCTTTGGTCGTGACTTTGCTAACGGATTACCTGAAGATCATGAAACAAAGCAATTTGCTTCAGCTGTCGTTCCTAATCCTGCTAATATGAATAATCACGTTGGCGTTGAAAGTGGTCATACTGAGATCAATCCTCGTATGAATCAACAACAACAACCAATGAATAACAATGGATTCAATAATAATAATTCAAACAATAATTTCCAACAAAATCGTCCTATGAACGGTGGTTCAAACCAACCTCAAAATAATTTTAATGGAAATTTTAATAATTCTAACAATATGAATCAATTTTAGTGTATACTATTCAAGTCGGTAAATTACGAGTAATCGCGGTCTAGTTATCTAGGCTGAGGAAAGTCCACGCCCGCGCGAGCTGAGATGCTTGCAGTGTTTGTGCTTGGCCCAATAAGCCAAGGTACCTTCGGGTAACGGCAGCGAAAGCACTAAGGCTTTAGCTATGTGTGAATAGCTTGAAAGTGCCACAGAGACGTATTATTGTGAGAAATTGCAATGGTGGAACGAGGTAAACCCCGCAAGCGGGCAACCCAAACTTTGGTAGGGGCGCTTCACAACGAGAACTGAATCTACTGTGAAGGCTTAATTGTAGATAGATGATTACTTATGGTGATAGGTCGCCAACCTATTACTTGGACAAAACGTGGCTTATAGGAGTTTATCGAGGCAGAGGGACGACTTGTTCGTCCTTTTTTTATACAAAAAATTACATGTTGTGCTAGTTTGCCGTCTACAGAGCTAGGAAATATTCTCAAGCTGTGCGGAACGGTCCGAGCCGGAGTGCGGTCTCGAACCACGGCACACAAATATTTCCCAGCTCTTCCGACTAATTAATCAGTAATAATTGAATGAAAAAATATTCGAATGTTTTTATGTTCATTCCATTCTGGATACTGAAGTATAATTAACATGAATGCTTAGAACAAATTATCAAATAGTCCTATGTGTAAAGATTAAATCGATAACTAAAATTTAAATAATAAAAAAATAGAGGGCAATATGAAATTAATTGCAACGATGTCAAGCGGATTTGAATCGATAACCGCAAAAGAACTACAAAAATTAGGATATGAGACTAAGACCGAAAACGGAAAAGTCTACTTTGATGGTGAATATGAAGATATTGCCAAGGCCAATCTATGGTTACGCAGTGCTGATCGTATCAAAATCCTAGTTGGTACTTTTAAGGCTACAACTTTCGAAGAACTATTTGACAAAGTTTATGCCATTCAATGGGATAACTGGTTGCCTTTAAACGCTGCTTTCCCAATCAAGGCTAGAACTGTAAAGTCACAATTGCATTCAGAGCGTGATATTCAAGCTATCACTAAAAAAGCTATCGTTAATAAGATGGCTGATGTCTTTATGCGTCGTGGTCGTTTGCCTGAAACTGGAGCAACTTTCCAAATTGAAACTAGAATTCACAAGGATGTTGTCGAAATAACACTTGATACAACTGGTGAATCACTTTACAAACGTGGTTACCGTATTGAGCACGGTGCTGCTCCTTTGAAGGAAAACTTTGCGGCTTCAATGATTCTATTAACTGTTTGGCATCCTGAAGAAGATCCATTCATGGACCCAACAACTGGTTCAGGTACAATTGCGATTGAAGCTGCACGTTTGGCTAAAAATATTGCCCCCGGAATCCAACGTCATTTTGCATTTGAAAACTTCGATTGGTTCGATGGTAAGATTCTGACTAATTTGAAGGAAGAAGCTAAGGCTGGCGTTAAGGATATCGACTTAGATATCTTTGCTAGTGATATTGATGGCTCAATGATCGATGTTGCTAAGTTGAATGCTCATGATGCTGGTGTTTTGCATGATATTCACTTTAAACAAGTTGCCGTAAAGGATCTAAAGATTGAAGGGGACTACGGTACAATCATTACCAACCCACCTTATGGTCAACGTATGAGTGATATGGAAAATGTTCGTAAATTGTATAAAGAAATGGGAGAAGTCTTTGCGACCGCTCCCACATGGAATAAATATATTCTAACTAGTGATACAGAATTCGAACAGTACTATGGTCACAAAGCTACTAAGAAACGTAAGCTTTATAATGGTTCAATCAGAACTGACCTTTATCAATACTGGGCTAGACACTAGAGGCTATCGCGTCGGTGCAAGTCCCAAAGAATTACTAAAATAATGACTACTGTGATGATTAATGAGAAAATCCATGACCAACCTTGGTCAGCAACGGGTAATTTCATATTCATCCCGTAAAATCCGGATACGATCGTGGGAATACTGAGAACAATTGTGTAAATTGTCAGTACTTTCATGGTCGTATTTGTTCTATTATTCAAAATATTATTGTATGTGTTAGAAATTCGATCAATAATATCAGAACTAAGGTCAACCTGATTCTTAATTTGTTCAATTTCAATCAAAGAATCATGTAAATGTTCTCGAGAAGTTTTATTCAAATGCAAATCTTGAACATTACCTGAAGATATTAATTCCAACTGCTTTACAACGGTAAGGTTGCCATTGATAGCAGTATTGAGATAAGTGGTTAAATCTTCTAGGTCAGCTAGTTCAAGAATCTGCTTTTCTGAAGAATGATGTTTCTTGATTAACGTTTGGATACGATTGCGACGGACGTCAGCTTCACTGATTTGGTCACTGTAGTCGCTGGAAATTTGGTCGAGCGTATTAAAGATGAATTCCCAAACTTCATGTTGATCCGTTTGTTTAAGATGATTCTTCGCTGAAATTAAATAATCCTTGATGTAATGCGTCGCATCGTTGGTGAAGAGAAAAAGCTTTTGTTCTCTGATAGCAAAGGAGATAGGTAAGACACGCTGTGACATATCAGGTGTCTGTTCATTTTCATTCTGCACGTTATAGACGATTAGATAAGTGTTGGTGATTTCATCATATTCAAAACGAGCCCGCTCATTTTCATCATCAGCATAATCCAAGATTTCATTAGTTAAATTGTATTTCTCAATTAAAATGGCACGGTCGTCATCGTTTAAGGATTCAGTTGAGTGAACATCTATCAATTGAATTCCGTGATTTAAAGCTATTTCATTAATCATTTTTTTCTCCTCAATAAAGATAATCATACCAAAAATAAAAAATGGGTCGAGAATAAATTTTCTCGGCTCATTTTTTTGTCTAAAATTAGTATCAAAAAATTTATGTTAGGGAGTGAATAATTTACCTAGGTCTTCCTTAGGGATACCTTTGAAATAATCATCTAAATTAAATTGGTCAAGAACTTTTAAAATTTCATCACGATCAAATTTAACATTCAACAATTTTTCTTTAATATCATTAACATCTTTCATACCAAAGAAGTCACCGTAAATTTCAATGTTCTCAACTTTACCATTAGCAATGTTGTAACGAACATCAACAGTTCCCATGTCAAAGTGTTTACGTTGTTTGGCAGTGAAAGCAGGGGATTTACCGTAAACCCAATCCCAATTGTAATAATATTGTTCTTTGATTTTATCGATTTCTTTTTGTTGATCTGCAGAAACAATATATTGACGGTCTTTAATTTCATCTAGACTGTTAGCGTGGAATAACTCTAATAACAAACGGTCACGGAACTCTTCTGTTGTTAAATTTTGGTACTCAGGAGCCAAGTATGGACGTAAGTTAGTTACACGACTACGGATAGATTTAATACCTTTAGAAGCAATCTTATCCTTTGAGACGTGCAAAGCTTTTGTCAAAACATCAAGGTCAACATCAAGTGACAATGTTCCGTGTGAGAATGTCTTGCCATTTCTGGAGTACATTGCATTACCAGAGAACTTCTTGCCATCGACTAACAGGTCATTACGGCCAGATACTTCGGCTGTGGTAGCACCCATTTGGTGTAGGGCATCAATGATAGGTTGGGTAAAGGATTTGAAATCACCAAAGTTTTTATCGTCTGAATCAACTACGAAACTGAAACAAAGATTACCAAGGTCTTGATAAACTGCGCCACCACCGGAAATTCGGCGAGTAACGGTAATATTATTGTCCTTGATATAGTCACTATTAATTTCTTCAATCGTATTTTGATTGCGGCCGACGATAATACATGGTTTTTCAATATAAAAGAGAACCAAAGGTTCATCAAATTTCACATTATTCATCAAATATTGTTCGGTAGCCAGGTTATCACGGATATCGCGATCTTTCATAACAACGTAATACATAAGGAAAACCCCCTCATCTGAATTGAAAACGCTTTTATAGTAGCACAGATTGTGAAATTCAGAAACTATTTGTCACCGTGTGTTCTAATATTTAACATTTTTTGGTGAACAAGGGCATGAGCCGCTCCATTATCCTTGTCAGCAATGTGTTTGGCAAAGTAGGTTGGAAACTGTTCTAATTGTTTTAAAATATCGTCCAATATCGGTTGATAGTGTTTTGAATAATTTTTATCAATACTATCAATGACAATTTGACTATCTGAATGTATTAAAACTATCTCATTATTCCATTGTTCGTTTATAATCTTTTGTAGGGCAAGTTTTAATGCCAAAAATTCTAAATAGTGGTTATCGGTGTTATCTTGGTGGATTGCCTCTTTATAAGTTTTTTCATCACGCTTTATAACGAACGCTACAACACCAAGATTTAGATTAGTATTTAATCCGGCGTCGGTGTACAATTTAATCATATTCTTTAGAACCTTTCAGGAGAAATTATGTCAAAGAAACATTTAGTTCAACCAACTGGCGCATGGGGAATCATTATGTGGTCAATTGCATTGAGTCTCGCATGTTTGGGAATCATTTTGCAACTGGAGCTCATGACGCTCAGTTTTATTCCTTTTCTAATTTGGATCATTGATGGAATCTACGTTTTCTATATTATAACTAACTCTTGGGTTAGCATAACAGCGAACCAGGTAATCATCAAAGAACCTTATTACAAGACGCGGACGTTTGACCACGCCGATGTCAATATAAAAGCGAATAATAAATGGACGATGGAATTCGATTTTAATAATCGTGATTTCTTCCCATTTAGGATTACTTCCACAAAAGGGATTTTAAGTCTAATAAAAAAAGAAGCAGGTGAAAGCAATGTCATTTCCAAGTGATATCGAAATCGCTCAAATCAATGAGCATGACAAGATGAAAAATATTAACGAAATTGCTGGTAAGATCGGTTTGACATCAGATGATATTGAACCATATGGTCATTACAAGGCTAAGTTCTCAGGTCGTAGCATTGTTAAAAGTATGGAGAAAGATGATGGAAAGTTAATTCTAGTTACTTCTATCAATCCGACTCCTGCTGGTGAAGGTAAATCAACCGTAGCTATCGGTTTAGCAGATTCTTTACAGTCACTTGGTAAAAAGACCGTCCTAGCACTTCGTGAACCATCATTAGGACCAGTTATGGGGATGAAAGGTGGCGCCACTGGTGGTGGTTATGCCCAAGTCGTTCCTATGGAAGATATCAATCTGCATTTCACAGGTGATATGCACGCCTTAACAAGTGCAGTTAACACTTTGGCAGCTTTGATCGATAATCATATTCACCAAGGTAATGCCTTAAATATTGACCCTCGTCGCATTACATGGAAGAGAGCCCTAGATATCAATGATCGTTCATTGAGGAATATCGTTATTGGATTAGGTGGACCATTTAGTTCAGTGCCTCGTGAAGATCACTTTGAAATTACTGTTGCTAGTGAATTGATGGCTGTACTTTGTTTAGCACAAGACATCGATGACTTGAAGGAACGTATTTCAAGTATCTTGATTGCCTACACATATGACAAGAAACCAATCTTTGTTAGAGATTTGCGTGTTGAAGGTGCAATTACTGTTCTTTTGAAGGATGCTTTGAAACCTAATTTAGTACAAACTCTAGAAAATACACCAGCTATTATCCACGGTGGTCCATTCGCTAACATCGCCCATGGATGTAACAGTATCTTAGCTACTAAATTAGCTATGAAGTTAGGTGACTACGCTGTTACTGAAGCTGGATTCGGGGCTGACCTTGGTGGTGAGAAGTTCTTGGATATCGTTACTCCAAGACTTAACCATGCTCCAAATGCTATCGTTATTGTAGCAACTGTTCGTGCTTTGAAGTACAACGGTGGCCAAAAGCTAGATGATATTAAGAATGAAGATTTGAACGCTTTGAATCTTGGCTTTAAGAACTTGAAACGTCACATTCATAATATGCGTTACTATCACATTCCAGTAGTTGTTGCTATCAACAAGTTTGATACAGATACTGATAACGAAATCAAACTTTTGACAACACTCTGCGACGAAGTAGGCGTTGACGTTGAATTAGCTGAAATCCACCACAATGGTAGTAAAGGTGGTCAAGCTTTAGCTAAGGCTGTTATCAAAGCAACTGAAAAAGAAGCAAGCTATACACGTCTTTATGAAGATGGCGAAACAACTGAAGCCAAGATTGCGACAATTGCTTCTGAAATCTATGGTGCTAATAACGTTGAATACAGCGCTAAGGCTCGCAAACAATTACAAATTTTGAAAGATCAAGCTTGGGATGACTTGCCAGTCTGTATCGCTAAGACTCAATATTCCTTGAGTGACGATCCTAAACGCCTTGGTTCCCCAACTGACTTTACCTTACATGTAACAGATATCGTACCAAAGCTTGGTGCCGGATTCGTTGTTGTATTAACAGGTAATGTGATGACTATGCCAGGACTTCCAAAGAAGCCCGCTGCTTTAGGTATGGATGTCGACAATGAGGGAACTATCGGAGGATTGTTCTAGTGCAGTTGATTTATTGGCTGCTCTTTGTTGTTTTAGTTGCTGGTGATCAAGGACTCAAATATTATGTAACTAACCACATCGTTCCGATGACGGTTCACGACTTTATTCCCGGATTATTGTCTATTACGCACATCACTAATACTGGTGCAGCGTGGAGTATGTTAGAAGGAAAAATGCTTTTCTTCTATTTAGTTACAATTATTGCGGTAGTCGTGTTAATATATTTATTTGTTAAAGCTGATAAAAAAGAGTATCTTTATCGATTTTCTTTGATATTCTTATTAGCGGGGACAGTTGGTAATGGTATCGATCGTTTTGCAAGGCGTTTTGTAGTCGATATGTTCAATTTAGACTTTATGAACTTCCCAATCTTTAATTTGGCCGACACTTATATCACCATTGGTGTGATTTTGATTGTCGTGTCATTGATTATCCAAGTAGCAGGTGAGAAAAATAATTAGTAAGTCCTTTAACTTAGAATACGACGAACCTAAAAAGGCTCGTTTAGATGCTTTTTTGAATGAGCAGATTGAAGATTTGACTCGTTCTCAGCTTCAAAAATTTATCAAAGATGGTAATGTCCTAGTCAACGAGGCACCAGTTAGTAAAACAGGAGCCAAATTAACTAAGGGTGACAAGATTTTAGTCAATGTTCCTGAAGAGGAGCCTATCAAAGCCATTCCGGAAAATATTCCAATCGATGTGGTCTATGAAGATAGCGATGTCTTGGTAGTCAACAAGCCACAAGGGATGGTTGTTCATCCAGCGGCTGGACATCCAGATAAGACGTTGGTCAATGCAATTTTGTACCATTGTCAAATCAATGACGACGATGTAATTCGTCCGGGGATCGTCCACCGTATCGATAAAGATACTTCTGGATTGCTGATGATTGCTAAGAATAACTTAGCCAAACAATCTTTGATGCAACAATTGAAGGAAAAAAGTAATCTTCGTGAATACCTAGCCATCGTACATGGCAATTTCAAAGAGAGAACTGGTAAGATAAATGCTCCATTAGGGCGTTCTAAATTTGACCGCAAGAAACAGGCTGTGGTCGAAGGTGGACGTCATGCCGTGACGCATTTCACTGTACTGGAACAATTTGAAAACTATTCACTCTTAAAATTAAAATTAGAAACTGGTCGAACACACCAAATTAGAGTTCATATGCAATATATCGGTCATCCCGTTGCGGGTGATCCTTTATATGGACCTAAGAACACCTTACAAGGTAAGGGACAATTCCTACACGCCAAGACATTAGGCTTCGTGCATCCACGGACTAACGAGTGGATGGAGTTTTCCGTTGAACCACCTAAGGTTTTCTTAGATACGCTTGATAAATTACGACATTGACAGTCGTAATCTCATGCTATAATCTAAAAATAGAATTGTGTGCGATTATAAAAATGAAAAGCACTCACTTTGTGAGTGCTTTTTTGAAAGTAGGAAAATTATGGCTAAAGAAATTATTGACGGTCAAACAATGACTCGTGCATTGACCCGAATTACTTATGAAATTATTGAGCGAAACAAGGGAATTGATGACCTTGTATTGGTAGGGATTAAAACTAGAGGGGTTTTTGTAGCTCACAGAATCGAATCACGTCTTAAGCAATTGGAAAATATTAGCATTCCAGTGGCTGAATTAGACATTACTCCATATCGTGATGATCATGAAGCAACTGATTTGACTACTGTAAAAGCGGAACCATTAGATATCGATATAAATAATAAACATGTAATTTTAACTGATGATGTTCTCTATACTGGTAGAACCATTCGTGCTGCTATGGATGCTTTGATGAGCGTCGGTCGTCCTAAAAAGATTTCTCTAGCAGTCTTGGTAGATCGCGGACACCGTGAATTGCCTATTAGAGCTGACTTTGTCGGTAAAAATATTCCCACTTCTCAAAAAGAAAAAATTAAAGTATCAATGAAAGAAATCGATGGCGAGGATAAAATCGAAATCGAATAAATTATTTTGAGGAGTTGCTAGAAATGAAACGTTATTTAATTTTAGAAGACGGGACCGTGTTTCCTGGTGAAGGTTTTGGATCTTCTATCATTACCACGGGACAGTTGGTAATATCAAATAATCGTACTGGAATTGAGCAATCCGTCACTGACCCTGATACTGAGGGCCAGATTTTGGCGTTCACGATTCCTTCTGTTGGTAACTCAGGAATTAATCGCGACTTTTATGAATCTATCAACTCGCAGTGTAAAGGTGTAGTTATTGGTTCATCAAGTTTATCAACTGTTGATGGTTCAGTCTCTTTTGAGAGCTGGATCACCGGACTTAAAATACCAGGGATTAAAAATGTCGATGTTCGTGCATTGGCTAAGCATATTGCAGAACACGGCGAGATGAAGGCAAGTATCATGGACACTCATGACGAGCATGCCATGGACCAGATCAAAGCCCTAGTTTTGCCACCAGATTTGGTAAAGCGTGTCTCAACTAGACAGTCATATCCTAATCCCAATATGGGCTTGAAGATTGTCATTGTCGACTTGGGTCTAAAATATTCAATTTTAAGGCAATTATCATATCGTGATTGCAACTCAATTATCGTCAACTATAATTCTACGGCTGAGGAAATTGAAAGTTTGCATCCAGACGGAATCATCTATTCAAATGGACCTGGTAATCCGGAAGATTTGCCTAAGACTATTAAAACAATTCAAATTTTGCAAAAGCGTTATCCATTACTTGGCATTGGCCTAGGTAATCTGTTGATTGCACTAGCCAACGACTGTCGGATTATACCTTTGAAGGAACCACACCACGAATCATCGTTGGCTGTTAAAGAAGTGGCCAGTGGCAAAATTGACTTTGTTAACCACAATCATTCGTATACCTTAGATGAAAAGTATATCGGTGGTTCTGATTTCATCGTCACTAACGTCTGTGTGGCTGATGGAACAATCGAAGGTATCCGTCACGAATACTTGCCAATTATGTGTGTCTTATTTGAACCCGAAGCAGCACCCGGACCTACTGACGGTTATTATGTTTTCGATGAGTTTATCGATTTAGTTGAATCAGTTAAGAAACAAGAGGGAGCTAGAAATCAATGGAATTAGATGATGTACATACTATTTTAATTATCGGTCCTACTAGTAGTGACAAAAACGTTGATCTCTCTACCGCTCTTTATGATACAGTCGATATTTTGCATCAACTCGGTTACAAAACATCTATCATCGTAGAAGACCCAACTTCGTTGCTATCTTCAGGTGTCTTTTATGACAAAACTGTCGTTGAGAAGGTCACTGGCGATAATGTTTTGAAATTTATTCAGAAATATCATCCCGATGCTATTTTGCCAACTGTTGGTGATCGTAATGCCTTAGGAATTATTTCTAGTTTAAATGGTAAAATCGGTACTACTAAAGTTTTGGGAGCTAGTTTTTCTGCTTCACTGGCAACTTTTAAGCGTGAACTATTTATCAAGAAATTGACTAAGGCTAATTTGCCCGTAATTAAGTTCATTTCTTCCGATGATGAGAAGGAAATTTATAGTTTTATTCGATCAATCGGTTTTCCAATTATTGCTAGAAGACGTTATTCTAACCGTCATTCTAGTGGCTGGACGAATATCAACAATTTATTTGAGCTAGATAACTTTATGGCTATGGAAGATATCTCCGATAGTCGGATTGAAATTGAACGTAGTATCAGAGGCTTCAGTGAATATTCATTTACTATCTTACGTGATCGTTATGATAATTCATCATTGATTGGAACGATTGAAGATATTGAACCAATTGGTATTCATCATTTGGATTCAAATTTGATTTCGCCAGCTATTTCATTGAACGATTCGAAATTACAACGATTGCGTAACTATTCAATCAAATTAGCTCGAGCATTTAATATCGTTGGTATTTGTACAGTCCACTTTGCTTACAACCATACGACTAAGGAATCGTATATTACGGAATTTATCCCGCGTTTGAGTGAGGAAACCAAATTTTTGGAATATGCGACAAGTTATCCAATTGCGACAGCTGTGGCTCAGCTTTGTTTAGGCTATCACTTGGACAAGTTACAGTTAGATGCCGGAAACTACTTCAACGGAGCGACTGAGCCGTATGTAGACCATTTAACATCACGCTTCCCTCAATGGAAGACTCCTGGTCAAAAATACTTGGGACCAAGCAAGACATCTGACTCTAGTATTGTGGTCAATGGCTTTAGTTTGGAAGAGGTGTTGAACAAGGGCGCCTTAAATGACAAGCTGAACAATAACTTTGACCGTTACAATGAATTGCGCAAGTTAGATGATGATGAACTCTTTGAAAAAATCATTCACCCAACTAACTGGATACTGGATGTCTTGTCTGAAGCTTTACGTAGAAAATTTGAAATGCCTGTGCTATCTGAGATTACTGGTGTCAATGTGCCATATCTAAATGCGTTGCAAAATATCATCAATAACAGCTTGATTATTCGTGAAGGCGAAATTGACGGTAAGAATGTTGAACGCATGGTTGAGATGGGTGTTAAAGGTGTTGGACACAGTAAGTTGTTGCTTGATAGTCATGATATTGTCACGAAAACGGTTGTGAAGAATAAACGTGCCGTGTCAGTTGCTAATAACAAGTACATCAATCACAACTACTTTGTTACTAGCGGTATCAGTAATGAACTTGAGTTGAGCGATAGAAAGAAGATTATCGTTAGAACGCCAATCATTACTTCGAAAACTGATATTATGATTCGTCAGTTCGTTTTATTCCAACTAGCTAAATCAATTGATCAAAATGGACTTGAGCCTATTATCATTGGACGTGAACCATGGAATGCACCATTATCAATGCGTCGAAAGGTCGTTGAGATAGACGATCCCCATATGGAGATGAAGAGTCTCGGCTTGATTGAACAAGATAGTGTCCTTAATATCATTGACCTCTCGAAGAATTTGATTGATACTGGGGATGACCGTGTCTTCCAATTCAGCGCCCAAGAGATTAAGAATATCGAATTGAAGGGTGATACAACTGTTAGGGTTATGGTCGTAACAGATGGTAACAATTTCTTAGCTCCGTCGGTTATTTATCGTGGCAAACGTGATAATCACTTGTATGAAATCAGTTCGGTTAATAATTTCATGACTGCAGAAGACCGTGTGGAAATTTCCAAATTAATCAAGCAAGAACTTGAAGATAATGATAAAGTCGATATCTTTAACTTTGAGATGGTTAAGAGTAATGACCACTGGCTAGTAACTAAGAAGTACCGGGGGATGACGAATGATATTATCCGCCACGAACTTGCTAGTTCAGTTCATGTGATTGATACGTTAGTTAAATTACTACTAGGTAATAAGATTGACGATGACTTATCGTTGGAGAAGGTTTTTGATAACTTCGATGAGAAGTACCTACTAACAATTGACGACAAACGTTATAAGTTACTTGATAAAGAAGAGATTCAAGAGAAACTTAAAGAACTACGTTTGAAGGAAAAATAAAAAAGCCACCGTTAGGTGACTTTTTTTTAATCCTCTTTTAAATCAGCAACTAATTTACGGTCAGGATCAACTAGGATTGTCTTTTGTCCTTCAAAGATTACAAAACCAGGTTTAGCGCCATTAGGCTTTCTAATATGTTTGATTTGAACGTAATCAACGGGAACCTTACTTGAATCACGTGCTTTAGAGTAATAAGCAGCAATCGTAGCAGCTTCAGTAATTGATTGTTCGTCAGGATCACTCGTCTTTAAGATAACGTGTGAACCAGGAATATCCTTAACATGGAACCAGTAGTGATTCTTTTGTGCTAATTTCATCGTTAATTGATCATTTTCCAAGTTGTTCTTACCAACAGTAATTTCAACACCATTAGTTGACTTGAAATCCTCACCAATCTTCTTTTTACGTTTCTTAGGAGCGTTCTTACGCTTCTTCTTGATATAGCCAGAATCAATCAACTCATCAACGATTCCGTCCACATCCTCGATATCAACGTATTCAAGGGATGCTAGAACTGACTCTAAGTAGTTGACCTCGTTAGTCGTAATCTCTAGTTGTTCCTTGATATGAGGAATAGAATTTTGTAACTTACGATACTTCTTGTAATAACTTTGGGCATTAAGTGAGGGTGAGTACTCAGGATTTAACTTGATCGTCACTTCTTCATTATTATAGTAGTTAGTCAAAGTAATCGAACTTGAACCATGCTTAATCTGTGACATATAAGTCGTTAATAGTTCGCCATAGAGATTGTACTTAGCCATCACATCAGTAGCGGATAACTGTTGATTGAGCTTTTTAACTTTAGACTTATCCTTCTTCAAGATAATACCCAAACGGTGGGTCACGCTCTTAGTTTGCTGTTCAATCCGGTCAAGGCGAGCCTTATCAAGATAGTAATTATCTAGTAGCTCGCTAAGTGAAGGATAGGCGTTGACCTCAGTTGTAGTATTGCTAAAGCTAATTGGAAAGAATCCTAATTTATGCTTATTGTTATTGGCAGCGTTAGGATGTAAATTCTCTTGATAACTCTTGAGAAAATCATCGAAACTATTGCCTTGTGCAATATACTGTTCCAACTCAGCTGATGTGTCTAAACCGATACCTTCGTATTTTTGACGAATATCAGCGGCTGACATGCCAGTTAAATCATCACCAGTTGTTGAAAATGGATTGATTTTATTTTGTGCGGGCGGTAATTTATAATCGTCACCTGGTAACAAACCACGAAAACTATTATTCTCTGGTGAAACTCGTTTTATTAAATCAATAATTTTACCAGTTTCCTTATTGATCAAGAAGATATTGCTGTGACGAGCCATAATTTCGGTAACTAATGTATAGCTGTGAATATCTCCTAATTCATTTTTAGCTGAGAGGTCGATTGAAACGACTCGGTCATTATTTAATTGTCTGAAATCCTCGACGATTGCACTAGTAATATACTTACGTAAAGACATTACAAACGTCGATGGTTTAGCAGGGTTGGCAAATGGTTGTTGCGTTATTTGAACTCTTGCATATGAGGGATGTGCTGACAATAAAAGTTGACGATTCTTACGATTGCTTCTCACTGTAAGAATCAATTCATTGGCGAATGGTTGTTGGATTTTGCTAATACGACCACCGCGGAGGTTCTGATTTAATTCGTTTACCATAGCGTGCGTAAACATTCCATCAAAAGACATATTTTGCTTCCTTTCTTAAAACTAAGCGATAATTTCTGAAACTTTTAATATGTAACAAATATAAAATAGCGTGAATATGATATAATCTAATGGTTATCCAAACATTTTACGTAACCAAACAAGGAATTGATAAATTTATGAAAATAGCCATTGTTACAGATAGTACATCTTATTTGCCACAAGAAACAGTCGATAAATATAATATAACAGTTGTGCCAATAGAGGTAGTATTTAATACTAAAACATATCGTGAAGATATTGATATCACTACATCCGAATTCTATGATTTACTACAGAAATCACCAGAATTACCTTCAACAGCTCAACCCTCAATGGGTGAAATGCTAAAGGTATACGATAAACTGGCTAAAGAAGGCTATGATACCGTAATTTCAATTCATTTAGCAAGTACAATCTCTGGATTTGTTAATAATCTTAAGAGTGCTGCTCAAGCAATCGACAACATCAATGTAGTTGTTTATGATTCGCACATCACCGTTCGCTTAATGGGTTATTTGGCTCAGGAAGCTGCACGAATGGCACAAGATAACAAACCAGTAGATGAAATCATTGATCGTTTAGATGCCCTACGTTCATCAATCGGCGAAACTTTCGTAGTTGATGATTTGAAGAATTTAGTTAAGGGCGGCAGATTATCAAACACTTCAGCTGTAATTGGTACTGTATTAAATATTAAACCTTTATTGGAATTTGACAATGAATCACATAAAATCGTTGCTTACGATAAAGTGCGTTCAATGAAGAAAGCCAAGTTAAAGGCAGAAGAGAAATTAAATGCGGCCGTGGATGCCAGTCCATATCCTTTGAGACTACTAGTCTTAGATGCTGATGATCCAGAAGCAGGAGACCGTTGGGCTGATGAAGTCCATGAAAGATATCCTGATGCCACATTAGAGCGTTCGTACTTTGGACCAGTTATCGGAGTACATTTAGGAAAAGGCGCCTTAGCACTTGCCTGGATACGTGACTTCGACAAATCATAATAGAATTTTTTGATACCTTACGGGTTAGATTCGTAGGGTATTTTTGTTTTGTCGCCTACGGGTGTCAGTAATATAGTTCAAGCTATGGGGACCGGCTCGAGCCAAAAGACGGTCTCGAACCTCGATTTTGAGCTTCGCAAAGTACGCGAATCTCAAAACTCGTCCCGTGGTGTAACGGCTAAAGCCGTAACTCCACCCGCATAGCATGACTATATTACTGACGCCCTCCGGCTATTCTTGGACTTGATTTTAGTATTATTTTACATAATTAATAATAACCAATCGAACATTGACTGCTGATTTTGGAGTCACTTGTGAAATAATACTGAAAGATAGGAATTCAATATTATGAATATGAGTGCGATATAAATTGATTTTATTAAATAATCGATGGATAAATTACAAATAACGTATTAAATAACAGCAACGAATAAACTAGCCGAAGGCAGTAAGAAATGTAGACAGCTGTGGAGGTGGCGTTAGTGCTTTAGCACTTACACCACAGGGCGACTTTGGAGACTTGCTGAACTTGCAAGGCTTCAAATCGAGGGCCGAGACCGTACTGTGGCTCGGGCCGGTCCTCATAGCGGCTACATTTCTTACTGTCTTCGGCGGCACAAACCAAAAGAAAAATATTTATTTCAAACCTTTTCAAAGAAAGTTATACTTAAGTAAGTGGAAAAGTTCCTTTATTTACCGGAATAATATAAAATGTTTATTATAAATAGTACTTTATTAATACATCCATTGAGTTAAAATAAACATAACCATTATGTTCACATTGAAAAGGGGAGTAGTATTCATGTTTTCTAAAACGAAGAGAGCAGCTATTTTAGTAGCTGCAAGTGCACTTCTTGCTACAAGTTTGGGAGGTAATATTGCGTATGCCGATGCAACTGCAAACGTCAATAACGCTTCCACAGTAACAACGACTAATACCAACTCTAGTAGTGATACAGATGTAGCCACTGCCACTAATGATAGTGTCGACCCTAATAAGACGGTTACTACCACTTCAACCAATGACACTACAAATTCTAATTCTTCAACAGTTGCAAATACTCAAGCAAGTTATAACAATATTGATATTGCTTCAGTTAAAATGGCCATGTTGTCAGAATTGAACCGTTTGAGAGCTCAAAATGGATTGTCAGCTTTGACATCTGTAGGCGTTTTGAACAATTATGCTCAAGCTAGAACAGATTCATTTACAAGTACCGGTGGCGTTGATAACCATGCTGGCTGGAATTCAACTAACATGTATCCTTACAATTTGACCGCTGAAGAAAATATTGCTCAGATGCCTTTCTCAATGATTGGTACAACTGATGCGGCTGCAATTGCACAAAAGATTACGCACGAATTTTATAGCGAAATGTATGATTCAGAACCAAATTTTGGTCACAGAAAGAATATGCTCAATCCTTATATTAATTATGTCGGAATTGGTGTAAGTATTTCTAATAACGGTATGGTTTACTTTTCACAAGAAATGGGTAATGACCAAGCTTCATACAGCAAGTATGATCCTAGTGACGTTTACTCATACTTCTTAACTAACAACAATGATTACGCTAACGTTTCTAAATATGATGTAGCCGATGCTGGTAAGACAAGTGCCGATTATGTCAAACGTGATAATTACGTTACTGCTGATTTACGTGGTGGAGTTTCAACAAAGAATGTTGTCACACCACTATACGACCGCTATGGTAATAGACGAACAGATTTGGAACTAGCACCAAGTACTGACTGGATCTCTGATATGATTGCTATTATCAACGGTAGTACATTCTATCATGTAAGTACCAATGGATTCGTTTCAGCTAATGACGCGCTACCTTGGGCATCATTCCTAGCAGGTGCTAGCGTCACAGCTACAACTAATGCTAAAATTTATGACAACAACGGTCACTATACTGGTAATACAGTAAATGCTAACAGCAAATGGAGCACTGATCGACGTGCCGTAAATCCATTAACTGGTGTTAAAATGTACCGTATCAGTACCAACGCTTGGATTCAACAAAATCAATTAGTTCAAAATTAATGTTAAACCAACAGACTAGTGGAGCGTAGCTTTCATATCTGTATTTCGATATAATCAATTCAAAAAGGACAATCCTCATGAAATCGAATAACAGACCAGTTAAACAACATATTTTTCTTTCTGATGATCAAGTTACTCGTCTAAAAAATCTTTTGAATTCTAAAAGTCTTAATAAAACCGTCAAACGTCGGATTCAAGTATTGCTAGACTTAGATGAATCTCATGGTGAAATCATGACTAGAATTGAAGTGGCTAAGATGAATCGTTGCAGTACTGGAGTGGTTTATGCCGTCATCAACCTTTTCTTCGAAGGCGGTATCGATGAGGCCATCACTATAAAACGTAATAGTAATTCGGATCACGCAAACCAAAAATTAACAGCAGAAGATGAGGCAAAACTGATTGCGTTAGCCTGTGGCCCCGCTCCAGAAGGCTACACGAGATGGTCATATAGCTTATTGGAAGAAAAGTCAGCGACTATACTCGAACATCCTGTGAAGCGTGATGCCATTGCACGCAAGCTTAAAAAAATGAAATTAAACCATACCAAGTAGAGAGTTGGGCGAACCCCAAGCCAGATGATGGTGAATACGTTGCCCACATGGAGGATGTTCTAGACACATATGCCCTACCATATGATAGTAATCGACCATTAGTTTGTTTGGATGAGAAGCCGTATGTACTTCACGGCGATGTTTCCAAACCACTTCCAACTCGTAGAATGAAACCCAAGAAAATTGACTATGAATACACTCGTAATGGGTATTGCGCAATAATCAGTTTGATTGAACCATTAACCGGTAAACAATATGTGGACGTCCGAAAACGCAGAACCTCACGCGATTTCGCGGAGGTTATAAAATGGTTGGTGGATGACCTGTACCCA
This sequence comes from Companilactobacillus heilongjiangensis, assembly GCF_000831645.3. Classification (NCBI taxonomy): domain Bacteria; kingdom Bacillati; phylum Bacillota; class Bacilli; order Lactobacillales; family Lactobacillaceae; genus Companilactobacillus; species Companilactobacillus heilongjiangensis. Next base: position 1,245,015 of record NZ_CP012559.1, on the reverse strand, counting down.
TCTGCCGATAAAATAATTTTAGTAATGGATAATTTGAATATTCATAAAATAGGATCACTATATCAACGTTTCGAGCCAAAAGAGGCTCGTCGATTGGCTGGTAAATTAGAAATACACTACACACCCAAGCATGGGAGCTGGTTAAATATAGCTGAAATTGGCTTGAACTTGTTGAGTCGTCAATGTCTGAATCGGCGTATTCCAGAAATCAAACAACTACGTCAAGAAGTGACAACATGGTGTAGCGAACGTAATGAAAAGAATCTATCAATAGATTGGCAATTTACAACAGCAGATGCACGCATAAAGTTACATTCGCTTTATCCAAAGATAGAAGACTGATTATGTCTAGATATGAAAGCTATACTCCACTAGTAAATTAGTTTGTTGGTTTTTTTTATTGAAGTATGCCGTTTCCAGAGCTGAGAGTATTCATTCTGCTGCGCGGTACGGTTCGAGCCACAGTACGGTCTCGAACCTCGGTTGAAGCCTTTCCAAAAAGCGGAAAGGCTCCAACTCGCCCGGTGGTGTAATGACTAAAGCCATAACGCCACTTTCGCGGCAGATGAATACTCTCAACTCTTCCAACTAGTTTATTTTTTTATTACATGGAATATTCAATGGAAAGTTTTAATTATTACTTTGAACTAGGACTGTTATTGTAGATTTGAAATTTAAATTTTTCATTTTAGCTCAAAACGACCGGTAATCCTAAAATTAGGTTACCGGTCATTTTTTTAATACTTATAAATTAGTCATGTTTTGTCTCACTTTATCCAAAATCAACCTGATCTAACATCTGTTCACGTGATTCCTGATCCAATCCCAAATAGGCAAGGGTCATTTGCTGACTACTGTGGTTTAACAAACGCATTACTAAAGCAATATTGTAATTTGACTGAATATAAACACGATAGGCTCCAGTTTTTCGCATCGTATGCGTACCCAAATAATTGATATTTAACAAATCTCCAGTTTTGGCCATGATCTTATAAAATTGTTTTTCAGACACATGGCGTTCGGGACGTTCCATTGAAGGAAACAACCAATCTGATTGTACATGATTCTCTAGCAACCATTTTTGGTAAATTAATAGGTCACGCTTAATTGGACGCAAATATAACGTATTTGGTTTACCGGTTTTCTTATCGTGAATATAGGCATTCTTTCGCAGCTCATCGTAGTCATCAAAAACATCACTGTATTTTAAAGACATGACATCGGAGACACGCAAAAGTGTTGCTTTGCCAGTTTGAAAAATTGTGTAGTTGCGTCGACCATATTTGAAATTTCGTAAGAGGGTATTTTTGACTTCATTTAGTACATTAGTGTCTTTTATTGGTAAAACTAGCTGTTTCATAGGTCCTCCATCATGGGGACTATTATTTAGTATTTTAATTAAATAGACCCTGTAAATATATTGTATTTTTTACACGCTGATACGTCAACTTTTTACAGGGGTTATTTCTTACAAATAGCCCCCGTTTTTCGGCAAAATCACTCATTTCGTCGAATGTTAATTCTACGGTCAAGTTCACTTCTTGGACGACCAAGTGTAGATTTGTTGTCCATAGAATTCGTCTCTCAGATTATAGGAACTTAAATAGTTTTAAATATGAGGCTAAATCGTTCTTGTTCCTTTCATACACAAAAGTAGTAGACTTTTAGGTATAAAAGGAACATGACAATATCAGGAAATTTAGTTACAAAATTCACAAAACTTATTGAAATAGGAATTTCTCCTTTGTATACTGAAAGTGTAAGCAAATCAGGAGTACCAAAGAGCATTAGTAAAAATATCTTACTAATGCTCTTTTCATACCCAGATTAGGTAGTAAAAAATGATGAATAAAAAAGTTTTAACAAACTTAACCAGGCAAAAGGTAATTTTATTACTTTCAGCTTTACTTTGGATTGAGACGATTATTGCGTACTTTGTGGATTTCAATTTAGGAATTGAGGGACCGCTACAGATTTTAATAGCTCTCTTCAACCCATTCGGTTTTATCTTGTTAATTTTAAGTATCGCTAATTACATCGTTCGAAAAAAGACCTTCACAACAGCGATTATTATATTGTTTGCTTTAGAAACGATAATTTTAATAGCCAACGTAATTTATTACCGTGAATTCTCGGATTTTATTTCCATTGATACAATATTAAGCGCTCAAAAATTCAACGGAGCGATGGGAAAGAGTATTACGACATTACTAATGCCACAAGACTGGATTTATTTAATAAATTTGGCATTAATAATATTATTACCATTTATGATTCATAGATATCTTCAGACGCAACCAACTAGAATGGTTAATAAGGTTGCACTCACATCGGTTGGTATGCTGTTAGTCGTGGTAAATTTAACTATTTCAGAAATGAATCGGCCTCAATTACTTGGGAGAACTTTTGATCAAACCTATATCGTGAAATATCTAGGACTTAATTTTTATACTTTATATAATTCAGCAAACAAAGTTAATGAAGATACTGAAAAAAATAACGTAACTACGATTGATATAGATTCCCCTTTGAAGGTAGTTGATTCTATATATGCCAAACCAAATAAAAAATACTTCGGGATTGCTCGAAAGAAAAACGTTATCATAATACATCTAGAGAGCTTCCAACAAGTTTTGATCAATATGAAGGTCAACAATCAAGAGGTAACACCATTTTTAAACAGTTTATATTCTGACAAAAATACGATAAGTTTTCCTAATTTCTTTCACGAAGTTGGTCAAGGGAAAACTAGTGACGCTGAAATGATGTTAGAAAGTGGATTATTTGGAATGCCCACAGGATCATTCTTTAATAAACTTGGACCATCCAACACATTTCAAAGCGCACCAGCCATATTACAACAAAAAGAAGGCTACACAAGTGCAGTATTCCATGGAAATGTAGGTAGCTTCTACTCGCGAAGTAAAGTTTATAAAAATATGGGATATAATTATTTCTTTGACCAGGGTTACTTTGACCAAACGGAAGATTCTAATATCGGCTTTGGCTTAAAAGATAAGTTGATGTTCCAAGAAAGTGTTAAGTACTTAGAAAAATTACAGCAGCCTTTTTACGTAAAATATATTACACTAACTAATCACTATCCATTTGATTTATCCGAAGAAGATAATGATGGATTTGTGAAGCCAACAACTCAAAATAATGTGGTAAACAACTACTTTGAAACTGCACATTATCTCGACGCTTCTTTACAAGAATTCTTTAAATACCTCAAACAAAGTGGTCTGTATGATAAGTCTATGATTGTTTTATACGGTGATCATTATGGGATTTCCGATGATAAAAACACTGCATTGGCTCCATTGCTGAACAAAAATCCCAACACATGGAATAAATTCGATAACGCTCAATTACAAAGGGTTCCATTCATGATTAATATGAAGGGACTTTCAGGTCACGTCGACAATGAATATGGCGGAGAAATAGATGTTTTACCAACAATTTTGCATTTATTAGGTGTTAACACTCGAGGCTATATCCAATTAGGTACGGATTTGTTATCGAAGCAGCATGATGGAAACGTAGTATTTAGGGATAATAATCTGATTAACAAGAACTACACTATTTTTAAAAATTCTAAAGGATCTTTTGATGTATACGACAATAAAGATGGAAAGCTAATTGATTTGAATAGTTATCCAGGTTTAGAGGAAAATATTGCTCAAATATACGAAAAGAAACAGGAGTTACTAAATACTTCAGATACTGTTAATAATAAAAATCTTTTGAGGTTCTACACTCCCACAGGGCTCAAACCAACGAATCCTCAAGAATATGATTACGATCACGAAGAAAACAAATTAAATGAAATTAATAATTCGTTGGGTAATGCCTCAACTAGTTTATATTCACAAAACAACGATAAGACAACTACCTCACTCTATGAAACCAATGCCCCAGAGGCAGGAAACTGAGTGTAATCATTTGACGGCCTTGATACTTGCATATAATCTCTATATTAGTTGAATGTTGGGAGTGATAACATTGGAAAAAGTGACAAACTTAGCTCATGCTAGAGAAAATCTAAATGACATCATCAAGTCAGTGAATAACAATTCGACTCCAATTGAAATAATCGGACCAACACCGGATGAAAGTGCAGTAATTATGAGTTTGAAAGATTATCGGTCATTTAAAGAGACGTTGTATCTATTAAATGATGGAACTCTGAACAAAGTTCATCAAAATATGACTGATAATGCCAAAGAAATGGACATAACCGGTGGTATTGATTGGGATAAAATCAACTAGTTGTCCCAGTTTGGTGTTTAAGGCAAATTATGGATGAAATCAATTGCTTTATCTCAAAATATCATTTATACTGATTTCAACACAAGGGAGTAACTTGCAGAATTAAAGTTGCCTGTGACAAAATCGTCAGCAAGACCTTTTGGTCTGGTTTTGTCTTAATTAGTGAGACTTGTACGCTATTTAGCGTGCAAGTCTTTTTTTATCCCTGAGAGTAATAAGAGGAGGACATATTTTGAAAGAGAAAAACAGTACGACCCGTTACTATTCTTTAGATAAAGCATCACTATTTCAACAATTCAAAACGAGTACGGAGGGACTGAGCGAACAAGACGTTAAACAACGTTTAGAAAAAGATGGTCCCAACGCTTTAGCTCAAGGTAAGAAACAAACCATCATTCAGAAATTCTTCAATCAATTTAAAGATTTCATGATTATTGTTTTACTTGTTGCTGCCTTTATCTCTGGTGTAGTCGCACAAGAGTGGGCTGACGCCGCATTGA